>CALHTF010000008.1 GCA_938038815.1 uncultured Acidimicrobiales bacterium
TTGGTCCGGTCGAAATGCATGACCTCAAGCTGACCCGGAAGAAGCGAGGGTCGACCAACTACCGAACCCGCTGGCCGATCGACCCCGAGTGGACGGATTGTCGAGCCCTCAGCATCACTCTGGCCGACGGCGTTTCGCATACCACCGGGTTCCGCATTCGTAGCTAGGAACGGCCGAGCCAATGCCGCTTGTTGCGATCGAGGACCTTCAGCCCCAGGCGTCAGCTAGCCGACGTGTCGTACTGCATCACCAGCGCCGGATTCCCGCCCGGGTCTTGAAACGCAACCAGGTGACCAACACCGGGAATCGTCGACTTTTCCATCAAGATCTTGCCGCCCGCGGCGACGATGTCGGCGATGGTTGCGTCGACGTCTTCGACGCCGAACGTGCACTCGAACCCCAGGGTGGGCGCATCTTCGAGAAGTTGGCGGCGCTGTTGGATTGAACCCATCGGGGTCTCGCCTGTTTCGTCGAGGATCTGCACGAATCCCGCCGGGCCGTAATCCCGGAACTGCCAGCCGAACACCGAGCCATAGAACTCCTGGGTTGCTCCTACGTCGTCGGTGTTTATGGCGAAGTGCGTGAGTCGAGGGGTCATTTCGCCATCATTGCAGGTCAGGGCGGGGGAGACACCGCTTCGTCATCTACCCGCAACGGGGTTGTAACCGCTGGTGAACGAATCGTCATCGAATTCCGTGCCACGGTTTCCGGATGGGGGACGAACGACAAGTTCTGAATTTGCGATGGCCTGGAGCGCTTGGCCACCCGCTGGCGGTGGGGTGCCTTGGGGGTTGGTTGCTGAACGACCATGTCTGGAAGGACCGGTTCCATAACGCGCTCACCGGCAAGCTATCGGATGTCTTCGGCCTGGTCGTGTTTCCCTTGCTGCTCGCTGCACTACTGGAGCGGGGAGTCCGGCGTCCGATGGCGTGGGCCACCGCGGCGACCGTTTCGCTGTTCGTGTCGATCAACATGTCGTCCACTGCCAACGGACAAGTCGAGCGAATCTTTGGATTGTGGGTAGCCGACCCGATCCTGTATCCCGACCCAACCGATCTATTGGTATTACCCGCAGTTGCTGGAGCATGGTTCGCTTGGCACCGTCCGCTTCCGAGCATTGGTTCGGCCAGGAAGGCATGGGGCCGGACGGTACTCGCCGGAGCACTCGTTGCATCAATAGCCACCAGCGAGGCAGGACAAACGGTGAGCCAGTCGTCGTCGTTTGTGCTCGATTCCGCTACGCCGGTGGCGACCGTCGAGATCGTCGTGCGAGTCGACGGTGAGCTAAGTACCGACTTCTCCTTCTTGCAGTCCTCGTTCACGTCTTTGAACACCAGCGAGTTAGGCCCGGTGGGCGACGCGGTCTCCGTCGACCGCGTGGTGGTCGACGGTGTGGTGCACTACGACTTCGAACTGATCAACCCCGATTACGCACCGGTTCAGGTCGACTGGTGGTTCTTCGCCGAATACTACGACAGCGAAGTTGACTCGTTTGAGTACGAGATCAACCCGCCCGGGCAGCGAGAGCTGCAGGCACCGGTGATGGTGTTCGAGAACGCTTTCCGGCCCAGTAACCAGAGTCCGCGGTACGAGCGATGGGCGATCAAGTTTGGCTCGGCCGATGCGATGCCGGTATTGCTGCTATCGCCGTTCTTCAACCAAGACCGGGGGAGGGTGATAACGCGTGTCGGCGACACTGACCTGAGGCTCGAACCCGGCGTCGCGGCAGCGGTTCCGGTCCCGAACGACTGCGCTGATGGCTGCGAGGTCGAACTGTTGATCAGTGGTTCGGGTGAGTGGCGGGCTCACCCTGCAAAAGCTTCGGTTGGGCTTTACGACGAGAACAACCTCACGCGGGCGGCTCGGACCGCGAAGGGTCTCATTCGCACACCCGTTGAGGTGGCGCTGCCCGAACTTCCCGAAATGACCGAGGAACAGGCTCGCTGGTTCCGGCTGAACGCCGATGTCACCGCCTGGGAGCCCGGCGGGCCGTTCGAAGCGCTGGTGATTACCGTCGATTACGCACTCTTGGGCGGTGAGCAGCGGGCGAAAGACACGATCATGGTGCTGCCGGGTCAAGGCGAGAGCCACTTCATACCAGCGGATTGCTGCCACGATGGCGATGACTCGATCCGGGTAGTGAAGGCCGAACTCGTCTCGTTCGATCCGTCGAATGAGCTACCGAAGGTCGTGCTCAGCACAACGTTTGAGGAGTGAAGTTGTTGCGAGCTGACCTAGACGAGTAGCCGGGGCAAGGCGACTACTCACCGAACGAACTGTCCAGCGGAATGCTGTAGCTGTTGAACCCGTCGACGGTGCGTAAGACAAGATCCTCGGTCATTTCACGCTCACCGCCACCAACCTCAGTGATGGCCCAGATATCGACGCCAGCGTGCATAGAGTTCGATGTGGGTTCGTTCGACCTCGAATGAGTCGAGCCCGGCGGTGTCTAGCCAGCTGATCCATTGGCGTGGTCGAGCCGGTAGGCCTCGAGCGTTGTGCCCGAGTAGCCGGGCAGGAACCCGGCGATAGCTGTTTTGACTCGCTGCCGGATGGGGTCGACATCGACTAG
Organism: uncultured Acidimicrobiales bacterium; assembly: GCA_938038815.1. Lineage (GTDB taxonomy): Bacteria > Actinomycetota > Acidimicrobiia > Acidimicrobiales > SHLQ01 > CALLQB01. The sequence continues at coordinate 2,573 of CALHTF010000008.1, forward strand.
GACAAGCTGGCCGACGATCTCGCTTTGATGGTTGGTGGTGTTGCACAGGATTCTCCTCATGAGCGAGGTCAGCCCGGGTATCTTTCCGTCGCTACTTGTCCGCTCCAAGCCGGGCACGCGTTGAGTGACCTCGCTGGGTCGGGTCGCGGAGTCACTTCAGGACGAGTCGCTCAACCGGCTGACCGGTGATCTGTGCGATCAGGTCGAAGTCTTTGTCGAGGTGTAGGACGGTGAGTTCTGCGAGCTCGGCGATGGCGCCGATGAGTAGATCGGGGATCGAGGGTGCTCGATGTTGGCCGGCTGAAGCGAGCGCTGATTGGACCTCGGCGGCCCGATCCTCGATTTTGGGTGTGAGGTACTCGACCGGCATTGACGCGATCGGTGGGGAGTAAAGCAGTGTTCGGTGGTCTTGTCCGGAGCGTGCGGAGTACCCGACCTCGAGTCGGGTAACGGTGCTGATGCGAACGAGTCCTCGTTCGATTCGTTCTGCCCATTCGGCTGCGTTGTCAGCGAGGTGTAGTCGACTGATCGCGGACTTGTCGATGAGCCAGGTCCTCATGACCAGGCGTCACCCATTACATCTTCGTTGTCGAGGTCTTGGGTGAGCGCTGCCAGCTTTGCGAGCTGGTTGATATCGACGGGGCCGTTGGCTTGTGTGCGTTCTCGTTCTAGGGCGCGGCGCAGGTATTCGGTGCGCGATAGGCCGACCTTTTTCGCTTTGGCGTCGATTGCTGCGAGTACCTCGTCGGGTACGTCTCGGATGAGAATGTCAGTCATCGTTAACCTCCGTGATATCAGATGGTATCACCAAGCTTCGATTTTGGCACCACTTTCGTACGACCGGCCTTTTGCGTGGGTCGCCATGGGCTGCTGAGCAAGAAGTACGTGCCGTTCTTTCGCTGCCTGGTCGATCAGTTTTGAACGTTGCGGTTTTACAGAAGGAACGATTTCGGCGTTCCTCCCAACTAGCGGTTTCCAGCGGCGAAATGTGCTCGCCAGTGGTTGCTGGTGCGTCTTAGAATCTTGATCATGGACAAGCAGGGCAGCGTGGTCGTTCTCACCGGGCCGCCCGGTGCGGGAAAGACCACCGTCGCAATGGAGCTCGCGAAACGTAGGAGCCAGTGTGTGCTGCTGGACGGTGATTCGTTCTTTAATGCTCTCGTGAGTGGAAGAATTCCGCCGCGGGAAACAGCATCAGATTCCCAGAACCGAACAGTGGTTCGATCGATTGGCGCAGCTGTGGCGCAGTATGCCGCCGGTGGGTTCGATGTCATTGTTGACGGGATTATCGGCCCTTGGATGCTTGATGAGTTTGGTCCATCGGTCGAGAGCTTTTCTTATGTGGTCCTGCGACCATCCGAAGCGGTCGCTATGGAACGTGCACAAGCACGTTCTGCGCCTGCGCTGGTCGACGAAGGGCCGATCGCCAAGATGTACGGGGAATTCGCTGACCTCGCCGAGTACGAACCGAATGTTGTCGATTCCTCGGACCTCGATCAGTCGGCCACCATCGACGCCGTCGAGGCAGCAATAAAAGACCGGCCTGCTCTCACATTCCCACCAGTTGACCGGTTGTAACACCCCGACTGGGGAGTGCGAGTAGCAGGCCCCTTTACATTGCCGCAATCGAGTGATCGCACGGCAGAGGTGCCGGTATGGAGCGGGGGAGTGTCGGCAAGGCGTGAGCGATATGGGTGCTTCGACTGTGTTGGTGTTGGCTAGTTGGGTTGGTTGAATTCGACTCGGTCTCGGAGCCAGGTGGCGAAGTCTTGTTCGGTGATTTCACCGGCCGCGACGGCGATCATTGCTTGTTCGGCTTCGTCGACGTCGGGTGGGTCGGGGTTCCAGGTTCCGCCGTTGAGGTCGATGAATATGGTGAGCGTTGCCCAGGCGGCGCGTTTGTTGCCGTCGGGTAGTGGGTGGTTGCGGGCGAGTCGCCAGCACAGGATTGCTGCTTTGTCGAAGAGGTCTGGGTAGAAGTCTTGGTCTGCGAATCCTGCTTGGGGTGCGTGCAGTGCTGAGTCGGCGAGGTCGATTCGGCTGGAGTGTGCGAGTTCGGCGGCGTCGATTTCGGTGACTTGTTCAGCGAGCCAGAGGTATTCGGCCAGGTTGATGTACCTGGTCACTTGGCGAGGCGTTCAAGCAGTTCTTTGTCGCGTTTGATGAGGGTTTTGGCTCGTGTTGTGAAGTCGTCGTCGGCGCGGACGCGTTCGATTTCGGTGCTGAGTGATTTGATGATGAGTTGGTTGACGCTGGTGCCTTGCACGCGGGCTACGGCTTCGGCTTCGTCGGCGAGTTCGTCTGGGAGGCGCACGGTGGTCTGTTTCGGCATGGTGTCATGATATCACGACATCAGACTAGGTCAAGGTGTCACCGACGTGCCGATAGCGAGCGCTGTTCGACTGAGGGGCGAGCGCCTTTTTGAGCGGTTATGGTGCTTCGACAATCGCCTTAACCGGTTTGCGTCCCAGCCCAGATGCATCAGAGATCTGCCGAATCGAGGCCCCTGCCCGGTGCGCCACCCGAATCATGTCATCTCTAATCGCGGTCTCCCGCGCGGCGCGGTCGGCACTGAGTCCAACCACTGCGAGAGCAGCGCCGGCTTCGCCTTCGACACCATCGCGATACTTTGCCGCAGCGGCCTCGGCGGCCATGGAGCTTGCTTGTGTGTAACTCATAGTTCCTCCCGGAGACCCTCAGCCAACTTGTTCCGTACGGAGATGAGCAGTGGGACCCGGGCCGACAATTCACCGTCAGATTCAGCGATATTCAGATGAGCAAGAACCATCGCCATCAACTCCAGTGCTTCAACCCGCTCAAGCTCTAACGAAACCATGGACCAATTGTAACCAGGCCTGGCCCCATGTGCACCAGGGCGCTCATATTGTGCGACGCCAACCAGCCATAAAACCAGCGAATAGCTGGCAATATGCGTTACTGGCCGACCGAACGCTACGTCAGTTGCGAGGGTCGCTTCCGGGAAGGACTGCAGCACGCGAAGCCGCGAGTTGTTCTCTCGTTGCAGATGACGATCGGTCGGGTTCGCCGGAACCGGGTAGCAGATCCTGCGAGTCGCGCTCGTGAGTGCCAGGTATGAAGACCCAGTTGCAATTGACGTTGTCGGCGGTCTGGGGTTCGCCGTACGTCACAGCGTTGGCTAACTCGTCGAACCAGAAGGTTCCGCCACCGCAGGCAGTCTCGCCCTCTGCCATCAAGAAGTCGTTGCCAAGGCCACCGTGCAAACTGCGACGACCGACATCGGACTTGTCAGATATCGAGTCGTCACCGCCGCGTCCGTTCACAAAGGCCCACTCGCCGGAGTTCTGGATGCGAATATCATCGGGGCCGTCACCGCCGATGACTGTTGCGCCAATATCGACAAACACTTGCATCGATCCGGTGCTACGCAGGGCCAGCGGCTCGACCCAGGCATGACTGTCGGTCGGCGGGTTTCCTTGCTCGTCGGTTCGCGACCAGTCAGGTTTGATGTAGATCTCATGGGTGCCTTTGCCGAATTGCACCCAGTCATGGGCGCTCGCCTTCACCCGGTCGTTTCCACCCTTCGCAATAATGTGGTCACTTCCAGCGCCACCCTGAATCAGGTCACTTCCGCCACCGCCGCGAATGATGCTCGGGCTGGCTTCGACCACGATGTAGTCCGGGCCTCCGCCACCACGTATCTCGCTCAGTAGTGTCTCGTCGATCTCGAACAGGTCGCCGACGGGCCCATAACGAACCTCAATATGGTCTCCGCTCGGGCCGCCCTTGACGAAATTGGCGCCAAAGCTCAAGAAGATTTCGTCTGAGCCGCCGCCACCGCCAACCCAGTTGTCTCCGGTCCATTGCGTGTGATCTTCATTCGAGGGCGACATGCCGTTCTCGTGGGTTGCTTCGATGATGTCGTTGCCCAGTCCTCCCAGCAGCTTGTTGTCGCCAGCGCCGCCATCGATGTAGTCGTCGCCTTGTTTGCCCTTAATAAGGTCATCGCCCGCCCCGCCGAACAGGCGGTCGTCGCCTGCATCGCCGACTAGTCGGTCGTTGCCAGGGCCGCCGCAGATCAGGTCATTGCCGCCGCCGCCCCACACGCGATCGGCGCCTCCGAGCGCCACGATGACGTCATCGGCGGAGGTTCCGCGGATCGTTTCGGAGTCGTCGGTTCCGACGATCGTGGCCGCCTCGCCGCCGCAGGTTAAGGGAGCTGCGAGCGCGAAACTCGGGATTGCCGTCGACACAAGTCCTATGACCGTTACGGCGGCGACTGCGCGTGCTTTCTGGCTCATCATTTGAGTACAACCCTCTGGTCGGCACTGTCGAATACCCTTCTATCGGCGGCACAAATCAGCTCGTGAAGCCGTCGCCGAAGGTGAATAGCGCTCCAATCTCCACCGGGGGAGTGGTCCGCAGCTTCGCGAATGCCGTTCCTGGGGACCACGACTCCTGGCCGAGAACCCTGGCTCGTCGGGTATCTGTCTCGGATCAGCCCTTGGCTTGCCGGCCCCCTGGCGTTTCCGACGTGTGAGGCCGTCGGTCGACACGACAGTCGCCGCCCAATCAAGGGTTGGTCTTCGCCGGAATGTTTATCTCCAAAGAGGAACGCGAACCCAGTCCTGAATCCGGCATTTCCGTTTTGGATTGATCGAGAGGGTTTATCGAAACTCGGGAGGCCGAAAGGCCTAGAGGGGTTCAAAGTACCCAGTAGGCCAAAGGGCCTAGAGAAACACTGGCCCCACTTCCCCAACAACGCCGGAAATCGTCGTTATGTAAAGTAATCCGGGAAAGTCCAGCAGGGTCCTCTCTTCTGGGTACTCACTCGTTGTCGACGACCACGCTGCGATAACGCACGGTTCCGTGTTGTAGACCTGCGCCGCTGAGGCAGATGGCCGAGATCACGCTGCCTTGAGCTAGTGCGTCCGAAGGCACGACGGCGGTCCATGAGCCGGTTTGATCCGGGGTTGTTTGCGCGGCTGGTTGTCGGAACGCGTCGACCAAGTTGGCGCTTAGATGTCCTGGTTCGGCTAAAGGACCTCTAGCGCTTCCAACTTGCTGCGTCGGTGTGAGGTCGACCCCGATGTACACCTCATAGGCGACTCCGGTTTGCGGCCAATCGGGTGCTGGGCAGTGCGTGCCGGAAAGCAATAGGTCTCCGGTTCCGGCTTCGAGTTGAGATTCCAGCTGGTAATCGGTTTCGGGCGCCGCGATCGGATCCTCATATTCTTCGATTGTCGAAGTTGTCGGGTGGAGCGGCGTTTCGGGTCCGAAGAGGGGGTTTGCGAGTAACACCGCCAATCCGAGACCCAGCATGGCGAAGCCGAAGCGGGCGCTGTTCCGCTTGAACGCGGCCTCGAACCTTTCGTTTGCTTCCTCGATGGTGTCCGCCATGGAGCCCTTTGGGTCGGTTGGTTGCTTAGTCCTCGGCGAGTCGGTGTTGCCCGTTCAGGGTATCTCGGCCGAGCGGTCGCTTTGGGGCAGCTTTTCAGCCTGGAATCGGGTGAACCTTTGCCTGGCACATCCGTTGCTTTTACGTCTGGCGTTGCGGCTTGTGGGTAGTGTCGCTGACTATGAAGGGACTTGCTGACCGGAAGATCGTCGTGACCGGAGGGGCGTCGGGCATTGGGTTGGCCACGGTTCGTCTGCTTCAGAGTGAAGGCGCAGCCGTTGCGATTATCGATCGAGACACCGAGTCCGCCGAAGCGGTCGGTGTTCCCTGGGTGGAGGGCGACTTCGCCGAGTCACATGGGTGGCGTCAGGCGGTCGTTAACGCCGCCGACCTGTTGGGTGGCGTCGACGGTCTGGTGAACAATGCCGCGGCGATTGCCGGGGCAACCGCTCCCCTGGCGGAACAGAATTTGGACGACTTTGGGGCGACCCTCGCGATGAACGGCGCCGGCGTGCTCGGTGCCACGCAGGCGGCCGCCGACCTGATGACGGGCGCCGGAAGTGTGGTGAACATTGCATCGCTGCAGGGTACCAACGCCTCACCGATGCTCTACCAGTACGGAACAGCGAAGGCGGCGATCATTCATCTCACCAAGTCGATGGCGCTCGAGCTCGCACCCCGACATATTCGAGTCAACGCGGTCGCTCCAGCGATGACGCTGACCCCTGCGGTGAAGAACGGGCTCAGCCCCGAACGCCAAGCCGCCAGCATCGCCGCCATCCCTCTTGGGTATGCGGGCGAACCCGAAGACATCGCCGGCACTATCGGCTTCTTGCTCAGCGACCTAGCGAGGTTCATCACCGGCCAACTCATCATTGCCGACGGTGGTCTCAGCCTCACCACGGCTCGGCCGCATCGGGGTGAAATCGCCTAGGCGGTAGCCGCAGGCGAGCGACCACCACTCCCCCAGCGAACCCGTTGCACAGCTCGTTCGATGGCAAACAGCGGCAAGAACGCGAAGCCGAACCCGCGGTAGCCGAAGAAGACGAACATGGTGGCGGCCGTGCCGAGATGAAACAGCACCGCCGACGCGACCCACATGTTCCGGAGCCGAGTGTTCAGCAGCGCCAGCGGGGCGCCGAGCTCGACGAACAGCGACCCGACGGCCATCGGCGTCATCAACCAGGCGTTCTCGAGTACCAACCGGGCGAGCGGTGGCGTTGGTCCGCCGATCGACTGCATCCGGGTAGCCGAGTACCCAATGTGGTTGGCGAGCGTGTCGGGGTCGAACCACTCGGTGCCGCTGAGTTGCAGTTTCGTGATTCCCGACAACAGGTACGCCAACGCGGTAGCGAGCGCGAGAAGACGGATCGGCCATCCGTAGCGGGGACCTGGGGGCCGGCGTGCTTGGGTCCCGGGAGCCCATGCGTCGCCGACCGGAGCGAAGCCAAGAATAAGCAAGTGGATGGTAAAGAGGTGTTCGAAGTGCAGCAATTGGCCCCACGAGGAGTGGTAGCTGGTCCAGCCGAGGACGAGCAGGGCGAATGCCGGACCGGCGATTCGTACCCATAGTCCGGCGGTGAAACCAATGCCGAGGACGAGCGCCGCAGCGAACATCGCCCACAGAACAACGCTGGGTAACGGAGCGTCGAGTACTCGTGCAACGCCGATCGGCTCGAACTGGCGTGGCGACTGGTCCGCCAGGCGCGCTACCTCTGTTGCGTTGAGCGCCAGATAGGCGACAACGAAACCGCCAATCGCAATCCGGAGGCCGGCGAGCCGCTCCGCAGGCGCTGGTGCGTGCAACCACTGTTCGGCTCGCCGGCCAAGACCAATCACGTCGAACACGACGCCGCGACCCGGCTCTCGACCAACGACTCCGTACCCCGAATCCGCTCGACGACTCGGTGGCGTTCAACCCGAATGTCGACGGCAACGATCTCTTGGTTGCCGACCCGTTGGGCGATCTGCTCACACAGCGACGCGGCCCTGCCAGCCTCTACCTCGTCGCGCAAAAACGACTCGGCCACGAGCGGGTCGTTCGTAGCGGCGACCGTGCGGGTCGACAGCTTCTTTGGCGCACCGTCCGCGGTGCGTCCTGCCGGCACGACGAACGCCACGACATCGGCGCGTGGGCTTGCATACATCGGGTACGACGAGAGCGGAACGCCGTCGCCGCTTCTCACCAGCGGGGAAGCCATGAGAGCAACCAGCGCCACCGTCGCTGCGGTCTTCCACCGCTGCGATGCAACCGTTGCTTCGCCTGACTCGCCTGTCTCGCCCGTCATTGCCTTCACGCTAGACCGCACGCGCGGTCTGTTGTCTCTATTCAACTGCGTCAGCGCTTCGCCGATTGGAACTGGGGCTACAGGAGGCGGCGGACGTGGAAATACAGATCGAGAGGACCTCTCGGCCAAGCACCGTGCCCGCCGACCCCTCGCAACCGTCCGAGAAGGCCAAGGGGCGGCCCACCACTCCCCCGGCGGCGATGCTCCTGGGCGGGGTCGTGCTGGCCGCCGTTCTTTGGCAGGGCGGGTACCGGGCCTGGCAGCACCAATGGTTTGGCTTGGCCATGCTGGGAGTTGGTGCCGTGCTGCTGCTGGATCGCCGAGGTCGGGTTCCTCTCGCTCTCGCCGGACTGATCATGGCCCCCATCGCGGCGTCGACGGCGGTGAGTTACGGCCTCTCGGCTGACCGGAGCAACGCAGGGTCCACCTGGCTTACCCTGATCCTGCTAACCATCGCCTTGGCGGCCGGGTTATCGATCCCTCGGGCGGTTGAACCGATTGCTCACCACACCCTCATTGTCGCCGCCGCAATCGTCGCTGCTTCGGGTATCTGGGGCGTCGCCACCCACACCACGCCATGGGGGCGCGTCGCCGATGGGGTCTGGCGGGGCTCGAGTTTCCTGACCTACTCGAATGCCGCAGCGTCAGTCATCGGGGCCGCCTTGTTCCTTGTGGCCCACAAAGTTCTGAAACAACAAAGCCGTTCCTGGACAGTGGTCGGTGTCGTGCTGGTCGTTGCATTCGGCGCAACCCAAAGTCGGGCCGGCGCGGCCGCGGTTGGTTTGGTCGGACTCGTCGCGGTTGCCGTGTGGGTCCGCCAAGGCATCGATCGTCTCGCCTTGGCAAGAACCTCGGTGAGCCTGGGAGTCGGCGGCCTCATTGGGGCCGCACCGTTACTGGCGTTCAGCTCAACCGAAGCCAACAGCAATCTCGGGTTGTGTCTCGGCGGGTTGGTCGTCGCTCCAGTGGTTGGCGTGTGGTTGAGCGAAGTCGTGGACTCGTGGCGCCGGCTCGCTCTCGCCGGCGTCGCGTTGGTGGTGTTGTCGATCGGCGCCGTGTTCGTCACCGACGGAGCAATCCTCGAACGTTTGTCGCTGCGATCGCCAACCGCAGACTCGGTCGACCAACAGGTGCTGTTCGGCGACCGAAGCCGGCTCTGGGCCGCCGCGTCGGAACAGGTCGGCGAATCTCCGTGGGTTGGTCATGGGCCCGGGGTGGTCGAGTTGGCGTGGGTGCAACAAGACCAGCGGTTCACCGCATTGTTTGTGCACAACGAGTACCTGGAGTTGGCGATGACCCACGGCCTGGTTGGACTCGTGGGCCTTGCTCTCTCAGCAGCTCTGGTGCTTCGGCTGTGGCGGTTGACCCGCCCGAAATCGACCTCGATCGCATCTGGTGCGTGGCTGGCGATAGGCGCGTTCATGTTCCACTCGACCTTCGACTTTCTGTGGCACATTCCGGCACTACCCGTGCTCTTCGCGTTTGTGCTAGGCGACTCCTTGCGACGCTAAAGGAGCGATCTCCACGCCGAGAATATCTCAAGTGAGCTGCTCAAAGCGCCGAATGCTGTGGAACCAGCAATCGACAAGGCGGAAGCAAGATTATGCGGCGGGACGCAAAGAACGGCGAGACGAAGACGACGGCGCGACTGCGCTCTCGAGTAGCGAAGCCGATGGTTTGGGTAGCTCTACTCGGGCTCCTGCTCGGACTTACCCCTCTGGTTAGCTCGGCATCTGGCGGCCTGGGCGGGTTGGGCTTTGGTTCAACCGCCGACGATTCGAGTCCGGTAGGCGACGAGTCAGGCCCAGTTGGCGATGACTCTGGTCCGGTCGGTGATGACTCTGGTCCGGTTGGTGACGACTCGGGCCCGGTCGGCGACGACTCCGAGCCCCAACCCGATCCCAGCTCCCTCGAAATTGTGGTCGAGGTCAACAATCACGCTGGCGGCCAATTAGATGCATCGGCGATCGCCGTGAAGCTCAACGGGGCAGCCCAAGCGGCCTTCACAACAGTGGAGGTTTCGCCTGGCGACTACGAGATCTCGATCGATCCGGTGCACGGTTACCAGATGTACTTCTACTGCGATCCAGCGACCGGGCACAGTGGCACGCAAACTTCTCCGTGGTCGGGCACCGTAACGATCGAAGCGGGCTCCGACCGGTTGTGCATCGTGAGTCTCTGGGCCCTTCGTGGCTCGGTCGGGCTGGACACCCATATCACCAACGACCATGGTGGTACGGTCACCTACAACTCGGTGCTGTTGAACGGCGTGAACTACGCCTCGGAATCTCGGGTGTGGGTAGACGCCGGGACCCAGACAATCCGACCCTTCGGCGTTGCCGGCTATGAAACCACCTCGATCGTCTGCACCGACGACGACAGCGGCCTCAACATCGACGTTGTCGACGGAGCATTCGACGTCGGCCCCGACCAACACGTCAGCTGTCTGGTGAGTCTCGATGATCAACCGGCAACCCTTTCGTTGCGCAAGACGGTCATCAACGACAACGGAGGAACGGCAAAAGCTGGGGACGCCGCGTTGTTCGTCAACGGTGTGTTGCTGCGAGACGGCGCGGTGGTTCATCTCCCCGCGGGCATTCATGGCCTGTCGGAAACCCTCAACGGGTACGTACTGGTAGGCCTGCAGTGCGTCGACGATGCAACAGGTTCGACCCTGACGCTCACGCTCGGCCAGGTGGCGTTGCAGAACGGCCAGCGAGCTACCTGCACCTTCACCAACGACGATGAACCAGCCCAGATCACGGTGGGCAAGCTGGTGGTCAACAACAACGGCGGAACCGCCGAGCCAGGCGATGCCGTGCTCTTTGTCGACGGCAACCAGGTTTGGGCGGGCGACACGGTAACCGTCAACGCCGGTACCCACACGCTGTCGGAACAGGTCGTCGGGTACACCCTCACCAGTCTCACGTGTGTCGACGACGCCACGGGCGCAAGCGTCGCCGTCGCGGCCGGTGTGGTCGATGTTGCCAACGGGCAAGCTATCACCTGTCTGTTCACCAACGACGACAACCCGGCTGCCATTTCGGTCGAGGTCGATGTCACCAACGACTCCGGAGGCTCACTCGCCCCTGTCGATGTCGCACTGGCAATCGACAACCTTGCTGTTCGGACCGGTGACACGGTGACCGTCGACGCAGGTACCCACACGGTTCTTGCCACCTCAGATCACACGCCCGGCTACACACTCGCCTCGCCGAGCTGTGTCGACGATCGCTCGGGACAGAACGTTCCGCTGGCGAACGGTGCCGTCGAGCTAACGCTCGGCCAGTACATCACCTGCACCTTCGTCTATGACGACGTTGCGGCAACCCTCGAATTCGCGACCATCGTGCAGAACGACGATCGGGGCGATGCCCTCCCGCCCGAGTTCGTGTATCTGCTCAACAGCACGCCGCTGGTGGCCGGCGACGCGATGACGCTCGACGCGGGTGACCATGAGCTCGGAGCGGGCACCCGGCTCGGGTATCGACTCACCTCGATGGACTGTGCAACAGCGCTCGGCGACGACATCGCCCTCAACGGATCAACGATCACCGTGGCTCTTGGGTCCGACGTGACCTGCACCGGCACCTGGAATGACATCCCGAAGTGCGTCGGCCGCTACGCGACGGTGCTGCTGGGCGAAGACGGCTTTGGTCAACCGACCGACGGCCCGGACGTCATCGTCGGCACAAACGGCGCTGATCGAATCTTCGCCGAGGCCGGCGACGACTTCATCTGCGCCCGTGGCGGCGCCGACGTGATCAACGGTGGCACCGGACTCGACACCATCTTTGGTGGCCGGGGCGCCGACCGAATCCTGGGCGGTTCTGGCAACGACCGGATCCACGGAAACTCCGGCGACGACCGCATTGTCGGTGGCGCTGGCAACGACCGCATCCACGGCGACACCGGACGCGACGCGGTCACCGGCGGGGTGGGCGATGACCGCATCTGGGGCGACGGCGGCTCCGACACCTTGAGTGGATCCAGCGGTAACGATCGGCTGAGCGGCGGCGCAGGCCGCGACCAGGTTCTGGGCGGCAATGGTCTCGACCGACTCGACGGCGGCAGCGGGGCCGACATCCTGCTCGGTGGAAGCGGCGCCGACATCATTCGCGGCAACAGCGGCGCCGACGTACTGCGCGGTTCGACCGGAAACGACTACCTGTCTGGCGGCGTAGGCCCCGACCTGCTCTATGGCGGCGCCGGAGACGATGCACTCCTCGGCGGCACCGGACGCGACCGACTCTACGGTGGCGAAGGCGATGACATCTTGCGCGGTTCGGACGGTAACGACACCCTTCGCGGTGAGAACGGCGACGACTTCCTTAGTGCGGGCGCTGGTCGCGACAACCTCGCGGGCGGCAACGGCTTCGACACGTGCCGGACCATCGATCAGGCGGCGGTTGCCCGGTGTGAGTCGGTGCGAGGTCCCTCGGTGCAAACCAGCGCCCAAAGCCTGGCGGGCCTCACCGCCCAGTGGCGGAACTCGCTCGTGTCGCCCGCCGGGCATCGGTAAAACGAGACCTCGGGTTAGTCGTCTTCGTCCTTCAACCTGATCGGGCCGTGGTTCTCCGGTAGGCGGGCCATGGGGCCGACCGACGCGTAGAACGACCGGATCTGGTCCATGTCGGCTCGCTTGTCGCCGGTCAGGTTGATCGCTGGGCCGAGTCCGCCTCGTTTGTTCTTGTAGTCAAGGTAGGTGGGCACGACGGCCACATCGGCTTCCAATGCAATGCGGTAGAAACCCGACTTCCAGTATTCGGTCCGGCTACGGGTGCCTTCGGGCGGGACGAGCAGATGGAAGACCCGCCGCTGGCGGAACTGCTCGACCATCTGACCCACCACGGTGCCAGGCACTTTACGGTTGACCGCTACCGCACCGACCGGCTTGGTAATCCAACCGATCGGACCCTTGGTCCAGGTGTCCTTGACCATCCAGTTTGCTTTGAGCCCAATCGATCGAGTGAGCAGGACGAGCAACAATCCGTCGAGGTTGTGCGAATGCGGGACCGCGAGCATGACGGCATGTTCGTGTTCTGGAAGTCGGCCCTCGAACTCCCAGCCGCCGAGCACTTTGAGGCCGAACCTCGAGAGGCGCGACACGAGCGCCTTCGGCGTCGCAGACTCAGACATGATCGCGAAACATAGCACCCAACGGGGGGTCTCTGGTCAGTTCAAATGTTCGCAGTTGAGCGGCGATCGGGCCCGCAGACGTCCAATCGTCCTCCCGCGGGAGGATTAGCTGACGGAAAGCTGAACGTAGGCCGGGTTCGCATCGGCCCGGATCTCCAGCATCTGCGATTTGGCCCACTGCACCCCGAGCTTTTGCGCGGTATCAGGGATCTTCAGCGCTCGTTTGAGCCCCTCGAAGCCGGCGACAAAGCAGTGTTCGGCGACCTCGGAGGTCCCGGTGGGGGCCTCGATCTGGTCGACGATTGCCCCATGAGAGGTAGTCGTCATCGGCCGGCGCTGCCCTTCGAGTGCTCGCCCAACCGGCCCCGGGAACCCTCCCCCAAGGCGCCGCAGCTCGCCGATCAACGATTGCTGCAACTCGAGAACGCCTAGCTCGGCCAGCGAACCGTCGGCGTGGGCGATCTCGATTCCCAAGAAGTCGTCGCTGCGAGTCGAAACTCCTGCCACCCGGATCGATGCGGCCCCAGTCGGGAGGTCGGCCACCGCGCCCTGGACGATGCGCTTGATCGACTGGCGCGTGACTCGCCGGTGACGTTCGCTCTGGTGCGCAAGATCGCCGACCAGGTCAACAAATGTGGTCGCGACGATGCATCCGTTGATCGGGCTCAGATCCATGCCTCGACGGTAGCAACCGAAGCCGCAACGGCCAGCGCAGTGAACCCGGCGATGCGTCCTAAGGTGAGCACCCATGTTTGTAGACCTCATCGTGGTTGGCGGCGGCGCCGCAGGATTCTTTACCGCAATCACGTGCGCTGAACAGTCGGACAAGACGGTCCTGTTAGTCGAAAAGTCGGCCCAGCTGCTGGCGAAGGTCAAGATTTCTGGTGGCGGACGGTGCAACGTCACCCACAACTGTTTCGATCCACGCGAGCTCAGCACCCGGTACCCACGAGGCGAGAAGTCGCTCATCGGACCCTTCAACCGGTTTGGCCCCGCCGACACGGTTGACTGGTTCACATCTCGCGGCGTACAGCTCAAGACCGAAGACGACGGCCGGATGTTTCCGGTTACCGACAACTCACAAACCATCATCGATGCGTTGCTCAACGCATCGGAGGCGGCCGGCGTCGAGATCCGAACCTCCGAAGGGGTAACCGCGATTGCTTCGCATGATGACGACGCTCAAGGGTTTGTGGTCGATACCGTATCCGGGTCCTACACCGCGGCAAATGTGGTGCTGGCGACGGGCGGAACACGAGCGCCCGCGGGCGCCCAACTCGCGTCGGCCCTTGGCCACACGTTGTTGCCAGCGACCCCGTCGTTGTTTACGTTCAAGATCGCCGACCCGCGCATCGAAGGACTCGCTGGGCTCTCGGTTGTTAACGCCGAAGTCCGTATTCGCCAAAGCAAACTGCAGAGCGAGGGCCCGGTACTCGTTACGCATTGGGGCCTCAGCGGTCCGGGCATTTTGAAGATCTCGGCGTGGGGAGCGCGCGAACTCGCCGAGAACGACTACCGCTTTGCGGTCTCGGTCAACTGGCTGCCGGGTACCGACCCCGCCCCAATCCTTGCCGACCTTCGCACCAGCGCCGCCAAGCGCCACGTGGCCAGCAAGAGCCCGTTCGCCGAAATCCCCAAACGCCTTTGGCTCGCACTGCTGAAGGCCGCGAACATCCCCGAAACCACGATCTGGTCACAGCTGAGTAAGAAACAAGCCGCCAGCATCACCGCCCAACTCGTCGACTCTGTGTTTGTCGTCGACGGCAAGGCGATGAACAAAGCCGAGTTTGTTACCTGCGGTGGCGTTCGGCGCGACGAGATCAACTTCCAAACCATGGAGAGCAAGCTGGTGCCCGGCCTGTACTTTGCTGGTGAGGTCATCGATATCGACGGCGTCACCGGCGGTTTCAACTTCCAAAATGCCTGGACGAACGGGTATCACGCCGGGTCGGCGATTGCGGCGAGTACGTAACGGCGTGGTTGCCAATCGCCATTTTCGCAGCGCATTGGGCATTTCCGGTGGTAGATGGCACCCTGTGAACATGATTCCGGATATCTCCACATTCCGACTCGCCGCGTCGCTGCGCACCCTGTTGATTGCGAGCGTGGTCGTCGCGCTGCTCGCCCTGGTGCCCAACTCGCCAGTGGCCGAGGCCCAAACCCCAAATCCCGCCGACGAGGTGGTAACGGTCAAAAAGACCAAGCGCCTCGTCGACAATGAGCGCGTCCGGGTCGTCGTCCTCGGCGTCTCCGAGGAGTCGGAACTACGCATCGAGCAATGCAGCGACGATGCCCGACTCACGTGCGAAACGCTGACGAAGGTTTTTGCTGGCAGTGATGCCACCGATGCCCGGATTGCCAAGTCCGTAGCGGTACGGCGCGCGATTGCCGGCGGCGACCTCGACCGGAACATGGTCGACTGCGCGGCCAGGAAAGACCGGTGCGAACTGCGAGTTCAGGTTCGCGACGCCGGCGCCGGCCAAGACGCCTGGACAACATTCGGAGAACCGGTGCCTCTTCGATTCCTTAAACGCGGGCCAAAGCTCAAGGTGAAGATCCGGCCCAAGGGCGAAGTAACCGGCGGCGACGTCATCAAGGTGCGCACCAATAGCAAGCGATCGCTCATCCTGAACGAGTGTGCGCTCGACACGGCTAATGATGTCCTTGCGTGCGACCGGCGGGTCGAAGTGCCAGCCTCGGGTCGACTCGACTTTGTTGTGGCGCGTGCGGTGCGCTCGACCTCGACGAATGGCGCGCCGCAGTACTACGACTGCGCCTCCGAGACGGTGCGTTGCGGGTTCACCGACCTGCGCAAACAGAACTTCTGGGAGTTCGACTTCACGCCCACCACCGAACCGTTCGAAGTGGAGAACGTTGACTTCGGCGACCTTTCGGCGCTGACTGATCAAGTTGCTGTTCCGGTGGTCATCGGTGGATTCGCCACGAACTACCGGGTTCACCAGTGCATTCCCGAGGCCAACCGAACCCGTCCTCGTCAGCCAAGAAACGGCTGCATTGTCGTCGGCTTCGGTAAACAAGGCCCCCAGCGCGTGCCATCGGAGTACCAAGAAGAAACCGTCATGGCGTTGGCTCGAAGGGTGTTGTGGTTCCAGCAGACCTCCTACGACTGCGCCCAAATCGCCGGGTGCGAATTCATGGTCGAAGGCGAGTTCGGAAACAACGTGTTCCGTGCGGAGGCCACCTTTGTTGATGAAGGACCGACCCCGATACCGGCGATGAAGATCGTTGGCGATGTAGTGGCCGGTGAACCGGTAGCTCTCGAGATGTCCAACATGCCACTGCCCCGATTCTTCGTAGTCCGTCAATGCGTAAACGGTTCAAGAGACTGTGTGACGCTAATGTCGCAGAACCTGAGCTTCACCGACTTCATGACTCAAGTCGTGCCCCGCACCTTCATCATCACCTCTCAAGGCCGCACCATTGACTGCACCGAGGCGGCCGCACGGTGTCGACTCCAGGTCGAGTTCAACCCAGGCGCCAACCGTCCCCAGGTCGACCTCACCTTCGGTTAGGCCACAAACCCGGGGGTCGACCGTGCCTACGTCAGGCAGTTGTGCGTAGTGTCGAAGCCCATGTCGAATTTTCCCAGCACCTTTACCGCACTTGTTCAAACCCAGGATGGGTACACCGACACACCGGTCGGCCATATCCGTTACGACAGCTTCGGCGACTACCTCGAGCTGAAAGAGCTTCCGGTCCCCGAACTCGACGCTGCTCAGGTACTGGTCGAGATGACCATGGCGGCGATCAACCCCTCGGATCTGCACTTTCTCAAAGGTGAATACGGCCAGCCGCGCCAGCGTGGAGCGGCGGCTGGATTCGAGGGCGTCGGGACCGTCGTCGCCTCCGGTGGAGATGCGTACGCGGAGTCGCTCATTGGCCAACGGGTCAGCTTTGTTGCCTCACCCACCGGATCAGGCACCTGGGCCACCCACGCCATCGCCGACGCCATGTTGTGCATCCCGATGCCCGACACCGTTGCCGACCCGAACGCGGCCGGCTTCATCGTCAACCCGCTCACCGCGGCGGCCATGTTCGACCAAGCAAAGCAGGCCGAGTCGCCATCGATCGTGCTCACCGCCGGAGCCAGCCAGGTGTCGAAGTTCATCATCGCGCTCGCTCGCGACGCTGGCTTGGCCACGATCGCCATCGTTCGTCGCGACGTGCACAACGACACCCTGAACGAGTTGGGGGTCACCGAGATTCTTAACCAGAACGACGACGATTTCGCCGAACAGCTCGCAACAGCTGTGCGAACCCACCGGCCCCAGATGTTCATCGACGCGGTGGTCGATGCCACCTCAACCCAGATCTTCAATGCGATGGGCAAGAACAGCACGTGGCTGATCTACGGCTCGTTGAGTCCTGACCTGCCGCCGTTGTCGAATCCAGGCGAGCTGATTTTTCAGAACAAGGTCATCCGAGGCTTCTGGCTGACGCCGTGGATGACCCAGACCAGCCTCGAAGACAAGCTCGCCGTCTTCGGCGAGGTGCAGGCTCGATTCGGTGACGGTCGTTGGAACACCGACGTGGGCGCAGTGGTCACCCTCGACAACGTCATGGACGACCTGGCCGGTGTGCTCGAGGATCCTCGAGGCAAGGTATTCATCACGCCGTAGCGACCCGGGTGGTTACGACCAGGTGTTGTGGCGCACCAATTCTTCGAGGTCGACCCGTTCACGCTTGAGCGGACTATCGGGTGCGTCAGCTACCGGCCAACCAAGCGTGATCGCCATCGGTAGCTCCCAGTCGTCGGGCAACCCAACGGCAGCCCGAGCCTTGTCGGCGTGTTGCAAGGTGACCGGGCAGCTCCCGAGGCCCTCCGCTTGGGCGGCGATCATCATGTTTTGGGCCTGGCGGCCAACGTCGAACAGCCGCAGGCCGGCGGCGGGTGCGGCGAAGCCGACCACCAGTGGTGCGGTTCCGATCCAGCTGGTGAAGTCGCCCGACAAAGCCAGTGCATCCTGCACTGCCTGATCGGTGACGAGGATCAGTCGATTGTTTTCCTCGTTCTTGGCGCTGCCCGCCATGCGTCCCGCCTGCAGGACTCGTTGCAGCACGTCGTCGTCGATTGGTTGATCGGTGTAGTGGCGTAGGTCGCGCTTGGAGATGATTGCTTGGTAGGTGTCCATGTCGCAGTATTGCCGCTACGTCGGCTGGGTTCCGCTTCTGGTCTACGAAACTGCCTCATCCTTACGACGGAGACCCAGATTCCCCCATGCGGCCGATGACGCGGCGGCCCAGGCTTCGTACGGTTTTGGTATGAACAAAGCCTGCACCGGTTCGCTCTTCCTGACGCTCTGGCTCGTGCTGTCGGCGTGTAGCTCGTCGGCGGTTCCCATCGTCGAGTCGACCACTGCACCTTCGACCACCGTGCCTGCGGCGACCACGGCGCCCGCTCCCCCGACGACCGCGTCCACCGTCGTTCCGACCACCGTTCTGCCCGAGCCCGTAGCGATCACGGCCGAGGCGTTTGTGGCCGAGTTGCTTCCCTGGATGAACGGCGTAGGCCAACCCGATGTCGAAGACTTCGAACGGATCTTCGACGAGGAGTTCCGAACCGCCGTTCCCCTCGCCGAGTTCAACGCCCTATTCGGCCAAATCGTGCCGCTGGGTCCGTGGGCGGTGGCCGAAACCTTGGGCGAGGAGGCAGGCGGCGGTGCCTACCGGCTTGAAGGCGCGACCGATCTGGCACTGTTGCTCACCCTGGAGATCGAGGACGGTCTGGTGATCGAGGCCAACCTGGAGCCGTGGGCAGAACCCGCGCTCGGTTGCCTGGGACGGCGAGGTCGAGATCCGCGACGAGCTCGACAGCTACCCGTCGGGCACCACCCAGAACGTTCCCGCCGGAACGATCATGACGGTGCGCGAGTTGGCCGAGCTGATGATCAGCATCTCCGACAACACCGCTACCGACCATTTGATCGACCTGGTAGGCCGCGAGCGAGTCGAAGCAACCCAGGCCGGCTACGGCATCTCTACCCCCGAGCTCAACCAGCCGTTCCTGACCACCAAAGAACTCTTCCAGGTCAAGCTCAACCCGGCGCTGCGAACCCGCTACCTCGAGGCGGACGAACCAGGTCGCCGGGCGATTCTGGCCGAGATTACCGACATTCCGCTAGCGCCGATCGAGCAGGTCCTCACATGGACGGGCCCGATCGAAGTCGACACGCTCGAGTGGTTCGCGACCCCCGCCTCCCTGTGCCGGGTGCTGCAAACCCTCAACGCCGATCCCGACGCGGCGGCGATCATGGCGATCAACCCGGGTATCGGCGACCAGACCGGGCGGTGGGAAACCATTGGTTTCAAGGGCGGTAGCGAACCGGGGCTGTTGGTTATGGCGTGGATCGTTACCGATGCCGACGGCCGGACCTTCACCGTCACCGGCGCTGCGGTTTCCGATGCCCTGATCGAAGAAACCACCGCCGCAGTGGCCTTTGCTGGCTTGCGCGACCAATTCGAATCGCCGTAGCGCTATTTGGCTCGCTTTACCCGGATGACTTCACCGTCGAGTTCGGTGAGGTTGAGTTGCACCGCCGCCGCTTTTGCTTCGCCTGGCTTTGGCATGTCGACAAACCCGAACCCCTTCGAGCGGCCGGTCTCGTCGTCGGTCACGATCACACACGACTGGACCGCGCCGTAGGTCTCAAACAGATCGACGAGATCCTCTTCGGTGGTCTCGCGGGACATGTTTCGAACCAGCAGGCGCATACGACGACCTTACGGCAGTGGTGCTTCAGCAGACGACGTAGCGCGACATCTCTCGTCGTTGCGGGAAGTGGTCGGGCAGCGCACGGTGTTGGGTCGATTGTTCGTCCCACAGGGCAAACTCGCCCACCGTCCACTCGTGTTCGTAGGTGCAGTCGAGCGCTGCAACATGTTGGTAAAGCCGCGACAGCAGCGCCGTGCTTCGCTCGGGCGCCATGTCCACAATGTGACTCGTGAATGCCGAGTTCACGTTCAGGTAGGGGCGGCCCGTGGTGCGGTGCGTCGCGATGACCGGTCGTTCGACTCCCGGAAAGGCTTCGCGGGTCTTGGCGACCAGTTCGGGGCTCGTCTTGGAAGTAAAGGCCTTGGCCGCTCCCATGTCGTGCACCGCAACGAGTCCCTCGACCTTGGAACGTAGATCGTCAGGAAGTCGCTCGACGGCAACGTGCATGTTGGCCCACGCGGTGTTCCCGCCGATGGTGGGCATGTCGATCGCCCGAAGACTGCCGATGGTCGGCGGCGTCGGGTCCCAGGTGACATCGGTGTGCCAGTTGTCTTGGTACGGCGGGTGGTCGGCGTCGTCGACGATGTGGCCGCACCGTGTCGTAGTGGCGCCCGCCATCTTGGCGAGCGGATGGATGTACGGGTTGCCCAACTGGTCGAGCAAAGCTTGCTGGCGATCGTCGTCGAGGTCGCTCGGGCTGAAGAACAACACGTGGTGTTCATCGAGCAGAGTCCGCAGATCGCCAGCTGGGAGATCCTCGGCCGCCGCACCGACCACTCGGGCGCCGAGGCCGAGTACGAGGGGCTCGAGCGTGGTCATGAGGTCAGGACGTTTGGCCGACCAAGGCCCTGCGCTTCGCAGAGTGCCATGTAGCCCTGGTACACGCTGGCGGCATCGGTGATCGATTCGACATTGTCATCGGCGTCGAGGTTGAGGTTGGCGCCGTAGATGGTGAACCACACATCGGTCGGTTCGGTGTTCTCCTCGGGCACCACCAGGGTGTGGACCGAACCTGCCGGTTCGTAGAGGTAGGAACCGGCGCGGTTGGTGTACTCCGACTCGGCGTACTTCCACGCTCCACTGAGGGTGAACGCATACACCGGTCCGGTGTGGCGGTGCTTCTGTACTGCAGCTCCTGCTTTAAACCGGTTCCGCACCACCCAGAGGCCTTCTTCGATCTTCACCTGGACAACCTTGAGTTCAAGATCGCCGGCCTGGACCCAAGGGATCTCGTCGTCGCCGAGGTGCATTGCTGAGGGTGCTTCTGCCATGGGTCGACGGTAGCGAGCGCGGAAGGACTAGCCAAAAGTTCAGCAGCGATTCACCCAAAAGGCGGGCGACGCTCGCTTGCGGCTTGGGTACGTTCAGTGCATGAGTTCAGATGCTGTAACCAAGGCCCCGTTCTTACCGCCCCGGTGGGTGATCACCACTGCGTGGCGAATCCATCGTGGT
Source organism: uncultured Acidimicrobiales bacterium (assembly GCA_938038815.1). Taxonomy (GTDB): domain Bacteria; phylum Actinomycetota; class Acidimicrobiia; order Acidimicrobiales; family SHLQ01; genus CALLQB01. Next base: position 23,562 of record CALHTF010000008.1, read on the forward strand.
CTGTACCGGCTAAGCGGCGGCCGGTTCGGGCTCCGCCAGCCCAAACCCGACACGTACGGCCTCGCCCAGCTGACCACGACCGGCCGGCGCTCCGGTCAATCCCGCAGCGTCATGATTGGCTACTACGAACACGACGGTGGGTTTGTCACCATGGCCATGAACGGCTGGGACCCGGCCGAGCCGGCATGGTGGCTGAACCTGCAAGCCAACCCCAAGGCAACGCTCACCTTGACCGACCGGACCATCGAGGTCGAGGGGCGAGCAGCGACCGGCGAGGTGCGTGAGCCTCTGTGGCAACGCTGGCGCCAACTCGACAAAGACCTCGATGGGTGGTCCGCTCGTCGGCCCGGCGAAACCGCAGTTGTGGTGCTCACCCCCGTCGATCGCTAGTCCGAGCACCGAGGTGGCGGGCCGAGGAATTCGATTCCGGCGTTCGCGTCGGCCCTCTAAGGTTGGTCGATGCCGCGCAAACCTGGTGCCGACCTCCCGCTTCGGGTCATCGAAGCAGTGCGGGCTCATCTGGCGGGGTTGGGGGTCGACGCTCCCGATATCGAACTCATCCGATCAGGCGCCAACGCCGTGTTGCACCTGCCGTCGTTGCATGCGGTGGCCCGCGTCGCCACCGTCACCGCCGAAATGCGACGCAACCCTGCCGACTATCTCCAGCGCGAACTCGCGGTTCTGCGGACCCTCGTCGCGGCCGACATACCGACGACTGCGCCTGCGACGAAGGTCGACCCTGGCCCCCACCTGACCGCCGAAGGGTGGGCGTTCTCGCTGATCGAGCACCGCGACCTCTCCCCCGTCGACCTTGAGTCCCACGCCGACGCGGTGGCCGTGGGTGAGGCATACGCTCGGCTCGCCGTTGCGCTCGAACCGTTGGCGACCGAGATCGGCAACGGCGACGCCGGACACCCCTGGCCCGAAGTTGACCGCCTGTTGCAAGCGGGCAGTTCCCTGCTGGTGCCCGAGCAGGTACGAACGATCGAGGAAATGCTTGCCCGGCTGCAAGCAACCGAACCGGCGGATCCGTGGCGACCCGTCCACGGCGACGCCCACAAGAACAACGTCGCCTGGAGCAACGGCGACATTGTGTGGTTCGACTTCGAGGACGCGAACCTTCGGCCGTTGGCATGGGATTTGGCGAGCCTGCATCGTGCGTGGCCTGCTGCCGGCCAGGTGGCGTGCGAGCTACTCGAGGTCGATCCCGGTAGCCCATCGATGGTGTGGCACCACGACTTCCGAGAGGTTTACGCGCTGCTGTGGAGCCTGGTGTACGCCAACTGGTTCGAGAACGCTGTCGAGCCGACCGCCGAGCGGGTTCGTTTGTTCTTCGAGGCGCTCGAGGAGTAACTCAGCTTCTCCGCAACACGTACACCGTCGAACGCGACCCAAGCTTTTCGATGTGGGGCCCGTCTTCGGCGAACACCTGGGTAGCCACGCCCGAAGTCACCGCTTCGTTGAGGACATCGATGTATTCGGGCACCTCATGAACATGATCGTTGTACGAGAACGAAAGGTGACCGCCGGGGGCTAACGCGGCCAGCGCCTCGGTGAGCAGCGATGGCGGAGCTGCGCCCACGCCGATAACCCCGGCAGCGTTCATCGCCGCGTAGGTGCTGGGTGCAAACGGGAACGGTTGGTCGGGGTCGGCCAGCAACACCTGCTGATAGAGGTTGCGTCCACGCGCCAGGTCGAGCATGTCGGGGTTCACATCCGAGCCCGATACGTTGGCAAAGCCCGCTTCGACCAGCGCAACGCCCGACAGTCCGGTGCCGCAACCAATATCGAGTACCGGGTCGTTCGCGCCAACGAATTCGGCGAGTGCCTCAGCGCAGCGCTGCGGACTCCGGTAGCCGTTGCTTACTAGCTCATCGTCGTACGACTTAGCCCATGCTGAGTAGTACTGGTCGGTGGCCTCTTGGGAGTCGAGGTCGTAGGCCTTGCGGAGATAACCGTCGTCACTCACGGGTTACCCCTCATCGAGTTGGTTGATCAGCTTCTTCGGGGCGGTCAGCCGAAACGATTCCTCGACCAACTCGCCAACCTCGTCCCAGTCGGCGCGGTCGCGTAGGTCGATGCCGATCCATCCCGTTGGGCCCCAGTAGGCCGGGATGAAGAATCGAGGGTCTTGGAGGAGCGCTTCGCGTTCGTCGTCGGTGGGCATGATGAGCAGCGCTTGGTCATACCGACTCGAGTCGTGCTCGCCCTTCACCACCGCGCCGTACCCGGCGAAGATCTTCTTGGTGAAGAATGCCGGCCGGCCGTGCGAGATCTTCTCGTCGGCGCCCGGTAGGGCAAGACAAATCTTGCGCACCTGGGCGAGCACCGGGTCGTTATCGTCGAAGCGAGTGGGATGCGCCATAGCCAAACGCTAACACCCCGTTTCATCGCCGTTTCTGGCTGCTGACCGGGCGCGACGCCAGGCGAACGTTGTTCGGCGAGGAGCGATTGGGGTTAGCATCGGGCGATGGCTGCTGTTTCACACTTGGGTTCGCCGTCCGTTGCCCGCACCCGTTTGCGCCACGTGATCGCCGCAGTGCTGTTTGTGGCGACCGGTGGGGCCGCCGCAACGGCACTCGGCGCCACCGCGGCCGATGCCCAAGGTACGGCGGGCGATGGGCTGCTGTACCTCGACACCTACGCCCGAGGCGGCGACCCATCGACCCTCGGCCCAACGTGGGACTACGAGGTCACCGGAAACTGCGTCACTGGCTCGTTCACCCTGCAAGGCAATGTGGCCGAGAGTTTCGACTATGGCTCCTACGAAACCTATGTGATCAACGAAAAGTTCGACGCCGACGGCAACCTGTGCGTGTACACGGCGACACCGCTGCCGGTTGCGGGGTACACCCCGTTCCCGGCCACCGTCGACTTCCACTTTGACGAGTACCCCGACTCGGAGGCCAACGTCTCGTTCTCCATGCTTGGTGCCGGGGCAACCGGCGACATCGTCATCGGAAAGAACTCCTTCGATATCTACGAATACCAGTACGACCGCGGAAACTGGCCCAGCTCCGACGGGTGGACCCAAGACACCCTTCCGGCACTCTGGCAGTTCTCGATCACCTCGCCCTGCCTGGCCGAAGACATGGTGGTCGACATGGACCCCATCAACCGCAACTTCTTTAGCGGGCAGGTCGAACTCGGCGGGTTCACCTTGCTCGACACCAACAACGAAATCTGTACCTACGTGATCACCGATCTCGGTGACCCCGGTTGGGTGACCAAACAGCCTTACAGCGTGCCCTACACCCCCGCCCGCCGCATCTTGCCGAACTTCCTCGTTAGCGTGAACTTCACCGCGGTGAAGGTCAACCCGCCGCTGTATACCTGCGGCGGATTGGCCGTGACGGTGTATCTCGAGCACGGCGACCTGCCGACCGGGGGTAGCAACGTCATCCGGGGTACCGAAGGCGACGACGAGATAAAGGCCCTCGGCGGGAACGACACCATTTGCGGCCTCGGCGGCGACGACCGAATCAACGGCGGCTACGGCAACGATCGCATCATCGGCGGCAACGGCAACGATTGGCTGATCGGCAACAAAGGGAACGACTGGCTCTCAGGCGGCCTCGGCAACGACGTACTGCTCGGGCGAGCCGGCGAAGACGTGTTGGGCGGCGGCGGAGGCAACGACTACCTCGGCGGCGGCAAAGACGACGACCGGCTGTCCGGTGCTGAGGGCAACGACTTCCTGCTGGGCAACATGGGCGACGACCGGCTCAACGGCGGCGACGGTACCGACACCTGCGACGGCAGGGGCGGCATCGACATTGCGTACTCAACCTGTGAGACGAAGAAGAACATTCCGTAGCCATCGCCCGTAAAGTTGACCGATGCATCTTCCGCAACGGTTGCCGGTCGTCTTGGTTCACGGCGGCTTCTACGACGACATGACGACCACCGAGTTCTGGACCGATACGGGAGTGAGCGCGGCGTTGAACGCCGGCGGGACGACCTTCATCGCACCCCAACGTCCGACTAACCCGGTCTCGTGGGCTGAGGAAACCACCGCCTTGCTTACGGCGATCGACGACGCTTCGTTCGATTCGGTTTTGCTGGTCGGCGGCTCGCACGGTTGCGCTGTGGCGGCCCGGTTTGCGGTCGACTATCCCGACCGCGTCGCCCGGCTGTTGCTCGCTTGGCCGGCGACCGCCGGCGACCAGGTAACCGACGGACTGGCTCGGGTCGTCATCGAAGATGTGCACGGAACCGAAGCCGCCGACGCCCTGCTCGAGGGCGAAACGCTCTGGGGTGTGTCCGACGCCGAGCTCGGCGCGCTCGAAATGCCGCTGGTCATTTTTCCGTCGATGCCCGCCAACCATACCCATCAGCGCGAGACCACGACTCGCCTGCTCCAGGCTCGACCCGACGGCTTTGTCGCCACCGGCGGCCCCGAACCGCTCGACAAGCAGTTCGACGAGTTTCGCGACGGGTTTGTACAGATCGTCACGACTGTCGCCCAGGTCGAGCACGACGACTAGCGAACCGGGGTCACCGACTCCAGTTGTGAGCACTGGCTACCCTGGCGGTTTGGTCGGCTCGGATTGCCGACGCGACAAAGGCCGGTACCCATGACCCGTTCTCGACAAGCAGTCGCCGCCCCAGCACTGGTGCTGCTGACCGCGTTCGCATTGATCGCTTCGACGATGCCGACCTCAACGATCCTGCGACTGCTGCCGCGTTGTCGGTGCGGGCCGGGTCGGCGTTCTTGATGATCAGCCAAGTGTTTGTGGACTGCCTCGATGAAGCGGTGGCGGCCGACGCGTCGGCAGAGGTGTTGATGGCCGAGATGGCGGCGGTCGAGCGCGGTACTGGGCTGACCGTCGAGGCCGCCGACCTTGCGGCGTCGTGCATGGCGAGGCCGGGGTATGTCGACGATGTTCGCGACTCGTGGATCGGTACCGAAACCGAGCGAGAGGTTGTAGCGTATCTCACCAACCTCTTCGACGTCGAAGTCGATGAAGCGGCGACATCAGCCTCGCTCCAGGTGGAGGCGACCGAGGCCGATATCGGCGGCGTTACGATGGAGTCGGCGTTGCTGTGCAGCGCGAACGAACTGCTGGTCCAGATTCTCTCGGACTCTGGGCTCGAGGACATAACGGCCGCCGAGTCCCAGTGCATCGCCAACGCGTTGTCCGAAGCGCAACGAGCTGGCGAACGCCAGTTTGCGACCAACGACTTCCTCGACTGTCTCTCCGACGGAAGCCACAACTCGCTCGCCGAGCATCAATTCCGGTTCGAAACCTTTGGCACCGAAGGTCGCTGCCTCAACGAGTTCTTGGCCGACAACGACGACCCGAACAGCCGGGTTATCGGTGTGCCGGTGATCTTGGCCGCCCATACCGAATGCGGAACGTTGGGACGCTTCGTCAACGACCAAAACGGTGGACGGTTCGATGACGATGTCGTCGACTGCATAAACGCCGAAGCCGAAGCCACCGGGCCCGAGAGCAATGCCGACCTCGGCGAGATTGTGAACGGGTGCCTGTAAGTCGGCAGCGGCCGCAAACGGTCGGCTCCTCATGGCACTAGTTCTTGCGCTGCTAGCCGCCGCGCTTTTCGGTGTGGCGGACTTCTCCGGCGGCATGGCCACCAAGCGGGCCCCCGTGCTCGAAGTCGTGGCCGGGTCGCACGTTCTGGGTCTCGCCGCCCTGGCTGTTCTCGCTCCCGTGTTTGCCGACGCCTTCACTTGGACCGACCTTGGCATCGGGGCGGCATCGGGACTCTTCGGTGCCGCGGGCCTGCTCCTGCTCTACCGTCGATTGGCCGCCGGGCCGATGCAGGTCGTTGCCCCTCTCACCGCGGTGATGTCTGCAGCCGTCCCAGCGCTATGGGATGTCTTAACGGGCGGGCGACTCGACGGTCTCGAAATCGTCGGTACTGGCTTAGGCCTGGTGGCCGTGGTGTTGGTGTCGCTGGCCGACACCGAGGCCGACGACTCCGACTCCGCGCCGGTGACCCCGACGGTCATCATCGAATCGTGTCTCGCGGGGCTTGGATTCGGCGCCATGTTTATCTTGTTCGATCTAACCGAATCGGCGACCGCCCCGTGGCCGGTGTTCGGCGCTCGCCTGCTGACTTCGACGCTGTTTGTCGCGTTGCTGTTGCAAAGGCGCCGGGCCAACGCGACGCAAGCCGCAGGAGCCCGGCCCGTCCGAACCACCCTTTACTGGATCGCCGCCGCGGGCCTGCTCGACACCGCAGCCAACGTTTCGTTCCTTGTCGCTACCTCAAAGGGGCAGCTGTCCCTAGTTGCGGTCATGGCGTCGCTCTACCCGATCGGTACCGCAGTCCTGGCCTGGGTCGTGCTCGGTGAGCGACTGCGCTCGGTCCAGTACGTGGGGGTCGCTGCCGCCTTGGCAGCGTCGATCCTTATCGCCGTCTAGCCACTTTGTCGGTCGTCGCTACAATCGTCGCCATGGCCGGTGACCCACTACTCGAACCGTTTGAAATCAAGCACCTCACGCTTCGCAACCGGGTGTTCTCGTCGGCGCACGAGCCGGCCTACTCCGAAGACGGAATGCCCAAGGATCGCTACCGGCTCTACCACGAAGAAAAGGCCAAGGGCGGCATCGCCCTAACGATGACCGCTGGCTCGGCGGTGGTGTCGCGCGACAGTCCCCCATCGTTCGGCAACCTGTTGGCCTACAAAGACGAGATCGTGCCGTGGATCAAACGGATGACCGACGGCGTGCACGAACACGGGTCGGCCTGCATGATCCAGCTCTCGCATCTCGGGCGCCGAACCACCTGGAACCAGTCGGACTGGTTGCCGGTTGTCGCACCGTCGGCGATCCGCGAACCCGCGCACCGGTCGATCCCCAAAGAAGCCGAAGACTGGGACATCGAGCGAATCATCGAGGACTACGCGTCGGCCGCCGCCCGCATGGAGGCCGGTGGAATGGACGGCATAGAGATCGAGTCGTACGGACACCTCTTCGACGCGTGGTGGTCGCCGCAGATGAACTTCCGCGACGACGAATGGAGCGCCACCGAACCGAACCGGTTCCGCTTCGCCACCCAGGTGCTCGAAGCGATGCGCGCCGCGACGTCGGAGACCTTTCTTGTTGGCCTGCGGTTAGCGGTCGACCAGAGCGTTCCGGGTGGCATCGACGAACCAGCGGGGCTGGTGATCCTCGATCATTTCGAGCAGGCGGGTCTGATCGACTTCGTCAACGTGATCCGGGGCAGCGTCGAGACCGACGTCTTGTTGTCCGACGTTATCCCGATCCACGGTATGGCGGCCGCTCCGCACCTCGAGTTTGTCGGTCGGGTTCGCGAGGCAACCGAACTACCAGTGCTTCACGCGTCGAAGATCGACGACGTTGCTTCGGCTCGGTTTGCGATCGAGTCGGGCAAGCTCGACATGGTCGGCATGACCCGAGCGCACATGGCCGACCCGCACATCGTGAACAAGATCGCCGAAGGTCGAGAGGCGCAGATCCGTCCATGTGTGGGTGCAACGTATTGCCTCGACCGGATCTACGAGGCTGGTGAGGCGTTGTGCCTTCACAACGCAGCCACCAGCCGCGAAGCCGAGATCCCCCACCACGTTCCGCGTGCTCCCAAAGCGAAGAAGGTCGTCATCGTAGGAGCGGGGCCGGCTGGTCTCGAGGCCGCCCGGGTCGCTGGGGAACGCGGCCACGACGTGACCGTGTTCGAAGCCCTGTCGGTTGCTGGAGGCCAAGTGCAACTGGCGGCCAGGAATCCGCGACGGGTCGACCTGTTGGGCATCGTCGACTGGCGCCTGTCCGAGCTCGACCGGCTTGGGGTGACGATCGAGTACAACACGATTGTCGACGGCGACGATGTGCTCGACCGGGCAGCCGATGTCGTCATCGTCGCGACCGGCGGCTCCGCTCAGCTTCCCTCCATCGACGATCCGGAAAGCCGCATGGTCACGGGCTGGGAAGTCCTCGGCGGCGACGTCAAGCCCGAAGGCGACGTTTTGTTCTTTGACGACTACGGGAACCACTCGGCGCTTTCGGCCGCCGAACTCATCGCCCGGTCGGGAGCGAACCTGGAAATCGTGACGCCCGAACGGATGCTCGGCATCGATATCGGGGGCATGAATCATGTCCCGTACGCCCGAGCCTTCAACGAGACCGACACCCGGATCACGCTGAACCAACACGTTCGGTCGGTCCTACCCGAAGCCGGCAGGCTTTGTGTCGAACTCGGCAGCGACCACTCCGACCATCGGGCGGTCCGCCATGTCGACTGGGTCGTCGCCGACCACGGCACGATTCCCAATAGCGAGCTGTACTTCGAGTTGAAGCCGTCGTCGACCAACCTTGGAGCGGTCGACTACGGCGCGCTCATCGGCGGCGAGTCCCAAAGGGTCGTGCGGAACCCCGAAGGAAGCTTCTCGCTCTTCCGGCTGGGCGATGCGGTCTCGAGCCGAAACATTCACGCCGCGATCTACGACGCGGTACGGCTGATGAAAGACATCTAGCGCCGCGACGCAAACGGACCGAGGTCGAGCTGACTCGTTCCGGTCATCACCTGCTGGACAACCGCCTCCCCTAGCGCCGCCGAGTGCTTAAACCCGTGACCGCTGCACGGCGACATCACGGTGATCCGGTCCGACCGCGGGTCGGCTTCGATCAGGAAGTGATCGTCGGGGGTGTTGGTATAGAGGCACACCTCGCGTTTGATGCACCGGGTGCTGATGCCATCGAACTTCGGCGCCACGTGGCGGGCGTGAAAGGTTGCCACTTCGTCGTCGGAAATAACTCGGTCAACCGTGTCGGCGGTTGTTGTCTCGAGGAACTGCTCGGAAAGAACCTTTACTGCCTCGACAGTGCCTTCAGGTCGCCCAAAGACCGCCATGTAGTCCTCGTCGGTCTCCCCGACCCACATAACAAAGGGGTGCTGTTCGACGCCGAACCGACCGAGGTCGTCGGCCTCGAACCACAGCACGACCTGGCGGGTGACCGTGAGTTGGTTTCGATGCTCGGGGCTTGCGAGGTCGGCCAACCATGGTCCGGTGGCAAGGACCACGTGGCCGCCGCGGTACGTGCCCTGGTTCGTCTCGACGATCACCTCGTTTGGATGGGGATCGATCCTCGCTACCGCTTCGTTTCGGCGAAGCGTTGCCCGACTCCGAGCGGCGAGGTCGAGTTGGGCCTTGATCGCCCGTTCGCACATGACCAAACCGGCGGTCGGCTCGAACCCCACCCGCACCGAGTCGGGAAGTTTGATGTGGGGGAATCGGGCCCGAACATCGCTCGGCTGCTCGACGACAAAATCGACACCAGCTCGGTCGGCGATACGCGACGTTTCGGTCACGAAGTCGTTCCACCGGTCGCCCCGGCCGCCGTGGTCGGTCACGATGAAGCCGCCGGACTCATGAAACACGGGGTACCCGACCGCATCAGAGATCGACGACCACAGTTCATGGGAACGCGCGACGAACGGCAGGTACTGCTCCCCCTCGCCCACCGCGAGCCGCGATATGCGGGTATCAGCATGAGATGAACCCAAGTGGTGCGGTGGATCGAACCGGTCGATCCCCAGAACGTCGAGGCCCGCGTGCGCCGCCTGGTAGGTGACCGCGGCACCCATTGCTCCGAGCCCAACGACGATCAGGTCATAGGTGGCGTCGATCTCGCTACTCACCCTGCACGACAGCCTGGCTCTGGTTGTAGCTGATCGTCGGATACTTCGGCGGATTGTCCGGGCCATGGCAGCTGGGCAGACACTCCATTGGAAAGTCCGCGTTGGCGTTGAAGAAGAAGGGCACCGAGTAGCGACTGGTGGGTGCGACATTGTTGGCGAAGTGCCGGGTGCTCAAGAACCGGTCGTTTGACCACTGCCGCAACAGCTCGCCCGAGTTCACCACCAAAGCCCCGTCGATCACCGGCACCGAGATCCACTCATTTCGTTGGTGGCTGTAGATCGTCAGGCCAGGCCCGTCCTGGAGGAGCAGGGTAAAGAACGTGGTGTCGACGTGGGGCGCTATGCCAAAGGCCCCATCCGCTGGGTCCGGGTGCTCGTCAACCCCCGGGTAGTGGGTGAGTCGAAGCCGCCAGAACGGGTCGACGAACGCCTCAGCAAAGAAATCGGGCGCGAGATCGAGGGCGACCGCATACAGAGGGAGTAACGATTGAGCCAGCGCAGCGATTGCCGTCGCGTAGGACTCGACGGTCTCGCGGAACCCGGGTAGGTCCGCTGGCCACTGATTGTCGTCGAACGACAGGTGGTGATCGGTCTTGATCAGGAAGGCCTCGTTGGCGTTGCCCACCGCTCTGCGCGGCAGTTTGCGTTCGTGCAGTGGCAAGTACCCCATGCCGCCGGTTGGCCACCCGGGTCGATCCATCAAGATCTGGCGCTTGTCGGCCAACGCCAACGCGTGAAACCGCCCCGTTGCCGCGAGTATTTGCTGTTGTTGGTCGGCGGAAATGCCATGGCCAACGACTTGATGGAACCCCACCTCTTGTGATGCCCTCCGAAGCTCGTCGGCGATCGCCGACCGGTCATTCGCCGACCCGGTCTGTAGATACGGGCCAACGTCGATGATCGGTACGTCGCCCGGCCGGGCCTGCACCGGCGACGACGTATCCCACTGGTTGGCCGCGGCAAGAAGTTCCTTCTCTTTGGCGACCGCGTCGAAATTTGTCATTCGTTCACCGTACCCAAAACATCGTTGCCGAAATTGGGAAAGCGCATCCCATATGGTGGGAAATTCCGGCGATTTTCGGCGGTTGAGTTACCTTGGTCACGTTTTTGTCCTAAGGTGGTGGCATCACCGGGGGGGTGAGTATCCATCTTGCAGGCAACTGCGGGAGACGAACCCGTCCCCCCGACCGCCAATCGTTTCCAAATTCTGGAAGCGGTCTCTAACAAGAAGGAACTACTCGCCAATGAACTGGAAGAGCCTTGATGCCACCAGGCGCAACATTGGGCCGATTGAACTCGACCTCGTTGAGGCCTACGCCCAGAAGAAGATCAGCCGACGCAACTTTGTAAAGCGCGGCACGATCATCGGTCTGAGCGCCCCCACGATGGCCGCTGTCATCGCCGCTTGCGGCAGCGACGGAGGATCCGACTCCGCAGGCGACACCGCAGCACCTAGCGACGACGGAGATACCGCTCCAGCAACCACTGCCGCAGCAGCCCCCGCGGCGGGCGGTGACCTGCGAATCGGTGTTCAGTTCGGTGACGCCAACTCGGGTCTTGACCCGATCAACATGCTCGACCTTGGAACCTACGCCGTGGTCTCGCAGAGCTTTGAGTACCTCGTTGGCCTCGGGTCCGATGGAAACATCGGTGCCACCGGCCTCGCCGAGAGTTGGAGCCCCAACGACGACGGCTCGGTATGGACCTTTAACCTTCGTCCCGGTGTCATGTGGCACGACGGAACCCCGCTTACCAGTGCCGACGTAGCCGCCACCATCGACCGGATGGTCGCTGCTGGTGCCGGCCTTGCTGGCGTGGTCAGCGAAGGTGCAGTCGACACCCCCGATGACAACACCGCGGTGATCAACCTCGATGCCCCCAACGGCAACCTGCCCGTTCTGGTATCGCTGTTCAACCCGCAGTCGCTGGTAACCCCGGCCGCTTTCGAAGCCGGTTCCACCCTCGACGGAAGCCCCAACGGCACCGGCGCATGGATGCTCGACAGCTTCGATCCCGGAACCTTCGAGGCTCGCTTCGTGCCGAACCCGAACTGGTGGGGTGGATCGGTCAACTTCGATACCGTCACCATGACCGGTTACGAGTCGGCCGGTACCAAGGTCGCTGCTATGCAGGCGCGCGAAATCGACATGATCCAGGACTTCTCGGTCATCGATGGTGCGGCCCTGCTCGAAGACGCCAACCTCAATGTGCAGAAGCCACCGTCGGCTAACCATCGCCAGCTGTGGTTCAACACCCAGCTGCCGTCGGGTGGACCCTTCACCGACAACCGAGTCCGCCAGGCTGTTGCGTACTGCCTTGACCGTCAGCAGATTGTCGACACCTTGTACTCGGGCCAGGCCCTGATCGGTAACGACCACCCCGTGCACCCGACCCTGCCGTTCTTCGACGATTCGGTCGTTCCACAGCGCGAGCGCGATATCGAAAAGGCCAAGCAACTGCTGGCCGATGCCGGCTACGCCGATGGCGTCGAAGCAACCTTCGATGTCGGCGACATTGGTGAGGTTCCCGACTATGCAGCGCTGGTCGAAGGCCAGTGCGCCGAAGCTGGATTCACCTTCCCGGTTCGCGTCACCGCCAACTCGGACTTCTACGGTGAATACTGGTGTGCAGGTGCCGAGTGGGGTGCCAAGCCCGAAACCGGCGGCCCCGGGCTTCCCTGTGGAGAATCATCGCCCATCGGTATCGTCGACTACGGACACCGCCCGGTACCAGACATCTTCTTTGGTCGTGCACTGCAGACCGACGGTGACTGGAACTCCTCGAACTACGCATCGGCTGAGTTCGATTCGACCTTCAAGGAATACCAATCGGCAGTCGATGTCGCTGGTCAGACCGCTGCGGTCAGCAAGATCCAGACGCTCCTGCACGAGGATGCTCCGGCTCTTTACCCGGCGTTCTTCGACTACCTCAGCGCCCACGACAGCTCGCTGCAGGGTGTTGAAGTGACCGCTCTTGGACACATGCAGCTGCAGAACGCGTCGTTCAAAGGGTAACTAGCACATCAAAGCTGACACCGTCGCTGGTTCGCTGGCGTTGGTGACAAGTCATACGGCAGTCGGCGGCGAGGCAGATCATCTGTCTCGCCGCCGTTCCGGTTTAGGGGACCTCTTGTCTAAGGGTTCCAAGAGAAGAAAGTGGGGGGAATGGCATTCTTTGTTCGACGGCTACTGCTGTCGCTCATAACCCTGGCGATCATCTTGACGATGATCACCCTGATTCCATTTGTTGCTCCGGGCGATCCAGCCCGTAAAATCGCCGGCGGTACGGCATCGCCAGAACGACTCGCCCAAGTCACCGAGTCGCTGGGTCTCGATGCGTCACCGCCTGTGCAGCTTGGTCGAGCCTTCAAGAGCGTGTTTACCCTCGACTTTGGTGAAGCGTTCACCAAGCCGGGCGAGTCGGTTGTGGGCTTGGTCAGTGCCGCCCTCTGGAAGTCGGGCAAGCTCGTGCTGTTCGCGTTGGCGGTGGTATTGCCACTCTCGATACTTGGCGGCACGATTGCCGCCTACAAAAAGGACACCTGGATAGACCGGCTCATCGTCAACGTTGGGCTGGCCTTATCGTCGATACCCGAGTTTGTGGGGGGTGTGGTCTTGCTCTGGCTGCTCGGGGTGAAATTCGAGTTCTTTAAGATCAGCGCGAATGCACCGCAAGTGCGAGACGGGGCCGAACTTGTCGACCCGGGCATCATCACCCAGCTCCACCACCTGTTGTTGCCCGTTCTGGTGGTCCTGTTTGTCTACTTTGGTTACATCGCGCGTGTAACCCGGGCTGGCGTGATCAACGCCCTTGACTCCGACTATGCCCGGACCGCCTTTATGAAAGGGCTGCCGACCGGGACCGTGTTTCGCAAGCACATCTTGCGCAACGCGCTTCAGCCCACCGTGGCGGTTGTTGCGACCCAGCTTGGTTACATGCTCGGTGGCATGGTCGGCCTCGAGATCGTCTTTAACTATCCCGGCCTCGGCCGGATGGTCGTCGATGCGGCGCAAACATCGGACTATCCGCTGTTGCGCGGCGCCGTGGTCGTCGTGGCGCTGATCTACATGGTCGCCACGCTGTTCGCTGATCTGATTATTGCTTGGATGAACCCCCGGGCTCGTCTGGGCGGGGAAGGATAGCCATGGCCGAAGAAACAACGCCCACGGGTGTTACCGATAGCGCCGCGGTTCTCGACATCGATGAAGAAGGGGTTGTCGACGGGGCAACCCGCCGCCAAGTACAACGCGAGCAATTCAAACTGCTGCTCAAGTCGCCAGGGTTCCTGATTGGCTTCAGCATCTTTATGTTCTGGGTGGTCGCGTCGTTCTTTCCCGGGTGGTTCACCACGGTGGACCCCAAGGAGTTCACGCCTCAGCTCGATATCCCACCGGGCAGCGACGCCTGGTTCGGTACCGACAAACTGGGCCGAGATGTGTTCAGCCGGGTGATCTTTGGTGCCCGGCCCATCATGATCGTGGCTCCGTTGGCGGCTGGACTGGCCGTCATCGCCGGAACCCTGCTCGGGCTCGCAGCGGGTTACTACCGCGGTTGGTTCGACGAGATCGTGAGTCGCATTGCCGAAGCCCTGCTCTCGACTCCGGCGATCTTGTTGGCGATCTTGATCGTGGTGACCTTTGGTTCGACCGACCCGGTCATCATCGGCACCGTTGCGGTGCTGTTCACTCCCCCGGTGTACCGCACCGTGCGAGCCGCGGCCCTTAGCGAATCACGGCTCGACTATGTGACCTCAGCGAAGATGCGCGGCGAGAGCAGCCTGTTCATCATCGCCCGAGAGATCTTGCCCAACGTGATTGGTGTGACGGTCGTGGAGTTCACCGTTCGCCTTGGTTACGCCATCTTCACCGTCGCCACGCTGGCGTTCCTTGGCATTAAGGCCGGCAACGCTACCGATGCCGACTGGGGCATCGATGTGTCGGCGACCTGGGAGCGCATTGTTTCTGGCTCCTGGTGGCCCACCATCTTCCCGGCCCTCGCGATTGCCTCGTTGGTAATCGCGGTAAACCTGATCGCCGACTCGATCGAGGAGGCTCTGTCGTCATGACGGTTACCGAATCAACATCAACCCAAACCGCCGCACTGTCGATCCAGGACCTTCACATGTCCTACATCGTGCGTGGGACCCCGCGTGAGGTTCTGCGTGGCGTGAGCTTCGAAATCCGACCCGGTGAAGCGTACGGCCTCGTCGGCGAGTCGGGTTGCGGCAAGTCGACCACCGCGTATGCCGCCATGCGGTATCTGCCGTCTAATGGTCGGATTACCAGCGGCAAGGTTTTGGCGGGTGGACGCGACCTGACCGCCATGTCAAGCAAAGACCTTCGAGCGTTCCGGGCGACCGAAGCGTCGATGGTTTACCAGGACCCAGTGCAGGCCGTGAATCCGGTGCACCGGATTGGGCGCCAGGTTGCCGAGTGCTTCGAGATCGCCGGCGTCCCGAAAGGCCAATGTAAAGATCGGGCGCTCGGCGCCCTCAAACAAGTCCGTATTGCCGACCCCACCAGCGTGATGGAACGCTTCCCCCACCAACTGTCGGGCGGCATGCTCCAGCGGGTGGTTATCGCCATGGCGCTGGCATCGGACCCCAAGCTTTTGGTGCTCGACGAACCAACGACCGGCCTCGACGCGACGGTGGAAGCCGAGGTTCTCGACCTGGTTCGTGACCTCAGCGCCGAAACCGGCGCCGCCATTTTGCTGATCGCTCACAACCTGGGCGTTATTCGCTCGATGTGTGACCGGGTGGGCGTGATGTACGCCGGGCGAGTGGTGGAAGAAGGTTCGGTCGAAGAGGTGTTCGACACCCCGACGCACCCCTACACCGTTGGTCTGCTCAACTCGATTCCCCGCCGTGGTATCCGCAAGACCGACCGCGAGCTGTTCGCGATCCCTGGCAACCTGCCATCGATCGGCGATCCACTTCCGACGTGTGTGTATGTCGACCGGTGCCCGATCGCGACCGATGTATGCCGCACCGACGTTCCGCCTCGGGTCGACCTCGACAATGGCCACTTCACGATGTGCCATCACGCCGACAACATCTCGAGCGTTCCCGGGCCTGAGGACACCGAGTGGAATCACGAGATTGGCCTCGAAGAGGTCATCGGCGTCGAGAACGTCTCGAAGACCTTCCATCAGCGTGGTGTCGACATCCCGGCGTTGGTAAGTGTTGACTTGGGCTTCGCCGACGGCGAAACGCTTGGCTTGGTCGGCGAATCCGGTTCGGGTAAGTCGACCCTAGCGAAGACCATGTTGGGCGTTCACGAACCTGACGCGGGCGGTGCGATCACTTTGCGTGGTCGCCCAATGGCCACCAAGGCGACGTCTCGCAACGAAGAATCGATTCGCTCGATTCAGATGGTGTTCCAGAACCCCGACTCGGCGCTCAACCGGTCGTGGACGGTCCGACGCATCTTGACCCGGTCGATCACCAAGCTCACCGGCCTCAGCGGTGCGGCGGCCGATGCCCGTGCGGTCGAGATCGCCAAGGGAATGCGGTTGTCCGAGCGGCATCTCGACATGCGGCCCCGTCAGCTATCAGGTGGACTCAAACAGCGGGTCGCTATTGCTCGAGCGTTTGCCGGTGACCCCGATGTGGTCGTGTGCGACGAGCCAACCTCGGCGCTCGATGTGTCGGTGCAGGCCGCCATCTTGAACCTGCTCGGAACACTGCAGCGCGACGAACGAACCAGCTACCTGTTCATCAGCCACGACATCGGTGTTGTTCGGTACCTTGCTGATCGCGTTGCGGTTATGTATGTCGGTCGAATCGTCGAGTTGACCACCACCGACAAACTCTTCGAGGGGCCAAATCACCCCTATACCGAAGCGTTGTTGTCGGCGGTGCCGTCGGTCGATGGTCGAACCGAGAACCGAATTCCGCTCGATGGTGAGATCCCGAGCCCGAAGGATCCGCCTCCGGGTTGTGTGTTCCACACCCGCTGCCACCGGGTCATCGAGGGCACCTGCGATACGCAGGTGCCGGAGCTGAAAGAGATCGCGCCTGGTCACTCGATGGCGTGTCATATCCCGGCCGAACAGCTGGTGGAGCTGCAAATCCGCCGGTAGGCGTCAAACAGCACCCGTAACCATTTATAATGATGTTTATGGGCCGAAACATAACTATGGATCCGCGTGCTGCTGGTTGTGAGGCGTGATGTCGAACGACTTCGCGCCCTGGCCGCCGGTTCGTTATGAAGAACTCGCGTGGGAGCCTTCGCACCCGGGGCTGATGTCGCGCACGCAGCAAAAGCGCCACCGCGGCCCGTATTCGTCGGCGGTCGTGCCCGAGATTGCCTCGGTCGCGGGGCTCGGTCTCGCTCCCGAAACCTTGGCCGCCGCCGACGACGCATCGGCCGAGATCGTGCGCTTCGACGCGAACGCGGGCGAACTGTTGCCCTTTGCCGCATTGTTACTTCGTTCCGAGTCCGCCGCCTCGAGCCAGATCGAGAACCTGACCGCGTCGGCTCGGGCGATTGCCTTGGCCGAAATGCAGACGCCATCGACCACCAACGGCGACATCATCGTCGCGAACACCCGGGCCATGGAAGCAGCGATCGATCTCGCCGGTCGACTCGACGGCGACGCGATTCTCGAAACCCACCGGGCCCTGCTCGAAGTCAGCCAGCCATCGATTGTCGGCAAATGGCGAGATCAGCCCGTATGGATTGGCGGCACGGCGTTCGGGCCTCACCTGGCCGATTTCGTACCTCCTCATCACAACCGGGTGGCCGACGCGATGGCCGACCTGGTGACGTTCATGGGCTCTGACGGTCACCCGGCACTCCCCCACGCCGCTCTGGCCCACGCCCAGTTCGAGACCATTCACCCGTTCCCCGACGGCAACGGCCGAACCGGCCGGGCGCTGCTGCACGCGATGCTTCGGGCGACCGGACTGACCCGTAACGTGACGGTTCCGATTTCGGCCGGCTTACTGTCCGATGTCGACGCCTACTTTGCGGCTTTAGGCGCCTACCGCGAGGGCAACCCCGACGAAGTGGTGCTCCTGGTGGCCGATGCGTCGTTTGTGGCTATCGCCAACGGCCGCCGGCTCGTCGAGGACCTGCGCTCGGCCAAGGCCGAATGGCTCGACACCGTGAAGGCCCGGTCAGACTCCGCCGTGTGGAAGATCATCGACCTGCTGACCCGGCAACCAATAATCGACAGTCCACTCGTGCAGCGCGAGACCGGGGTGGCCGCAGGAAACGCCCTCGCGGCGATCGAGCGCCTTGAGGATGCGGGGGTTATCCGCGAAACCAGCGGTCAGGGCCGAAACCGGATCTGGCAGGCCGATCAGATCCTGGTGGCGCTCGATGAATTCAGCGCTCGAGCAGGACGACGGAGCGGCTAAGAGTCTGCCCTGGTGTACGACTCACGCCGCGTGCGGTCGTTGCACAGCGGAGTCGAGCGTGTTTGCCCCGCGGGTTGCCCAATCGTTGATGCATTCGGTCAGGGTGAGCGCCGGAGCGAAGTACCACCCTTGCAACGTTTCGAATCCAAGCTGACTCGTGAGCTGAGCCTGTTCGAGGGTCTCGACCCCTTCGGCAACGACCCGGAGGCCAAGGTCGTGCGCCAGGGTGACGATGGCGGCCACGATGGCCCGCTCGCTGGCACTTTGGGTGAGCTTGGCGACAAAGCTTCGGTCGACCTTTACCGATGAGATCGGAAGATCGCGCAGGTGCGCAAGCGATGAGTAGCCGGTACCGAAATCATCGAGGCTGAGTGGGAAACCAGCGTCGGCGAGCGCGGTCAGCGATTGGAGACCCATCGGGCCGGCGTCGAAGGCCGCGCTTTCGGTGATCTCAATGCAGATCTGGCTGGGCCTCAGCTTGGCGGCCTGGACCGTCTCGGTCACGACCGAGACAAAGTCTGGTTGAGCAATACTGACCGGCGAGAAGTTGCACGCGACGTATGGCGGATCGAACGGCGCGAGCTTCTCGAGCAACGCTGCCCCGTGGCACGCCTTGCTGAACGCGATCTGGTCGAGTTCCCACATGCGGTAGGTCTCGGAAATGGTTTCCAAAAAGCTGCTCGGTCCGAGGAACCCACCGGTATCGGTCTCGATGCGAACCAGTGCTTCGTAGCCCTTGGTTCGGTTGGTTACCGAATCGACAAGCGGTTGGAAATGCACGAGGAGTCGATCCTCGTCGATCGCTTCGGAGAGCAGTCGACGTTGCTGCGACTCGGTCGACGACGCTTCGGCGAGGGCGCTGTCGAATACCTCGACGCGGTTGCGGCCCTTGTTTTTGGCGGCGTACAACGCAAGGTCCGCCTGTTGCAGAATGCGCTCTTCGTCGAGATTTTCGGATTGAAAGATCGACACGCCGATCGATGCGGAGATATCGAACCGTTCTTCGCCGACCCGGTACGGATCTTCGAGGGAGTCGCGTAGGCGTTCGGCGATCGACTTGACGGTCTCGACCGAGTCGATGTCGACCAACAAGGCAACGAACTCGTCGCCTCCTTGGCGCACGAGGAGATCTTGATCTCGCAGCTGGAACGCCAGGCGGCTGGCCGCGAGGCGTATGAGCTCGTCGCCGGCGCGGTGGCCGTACTGATCGTTGACCAGCTTGAACCCGTCGAGGTCGATGAAGCACGCCGCGACCGTGATGTCGAACGCTGAGGCCCGAAGTTCCTTTAGCCGTTGTTCGAGTTGGCGCCGGTTGGCCAGCCCAGTCAACTGGTCGTGCAGCGCCTGGGATCGAAGTTCGTCCACCGCCAGTCGTTCTTTGGTCACATCGTGGAACACGAACACCGACCCGAGCGCGACGTCGTCAGGGTCTCGAACCGGTTCGATTGAGACGGTGACGTACCGAGGTGCACCCTCGGCGACAACGACGAAGATGTCGCTCGGGCGCGGATCGTCGATGCTGGGCAACGCGTGGAAGTTGCCGTCGAGGTCGAGCAGGTGGAGGTCGCCCAGTACCACCTGGCTGGGGACCAACGTCTCGAGGCTAAAGAGGTTGTGGGCGACGTCGTTCACCATTGTGACGGCGCCGAAGGAGTCGGTAGCAATGATGCCGTCGCTCAGCCCGCGGACGATAGCCTCGGACATGCGCTTTTCGCGCTCGGCCATCATCGTGACTTCGGTGTCGCGTTCGGCGTTACGAACCGAGAGTACGAACCCGCCGATCGTTGGGTCGTCGGTGTGGTCGAGGCCAGTGACATCGGTCTGCACGAAGTCGCCGGACGCGTTGCGTAGGCGAACCTTTAACCGGTAGACCTCGAGTCCTTCGGCCATCCGCACCAACGTGTGGAGTGCGCTTTCGATATCGTCGGGATGTAGCAGATCGAGGCTGGACGTGCCGATAAGTTCGGCCGGGGTAACGCCGAGCAACGACCCGACCGCTCGGTTGCACCAGGTAATTGTGAAATCGGCGTCGAGGATCACCACGCTGTCGCGCAGGCCTTCAAGGATCGCCTCGGCGTGCTCGGTGTTGGCGGCGGTTTGGTCGCGGACCACGCCGCCGATGATTCGGGCGAGGGCTTGCAGCGGCACACCGTGGGCCGACTCATGGGCGCCAACCACGGTTATCGCACCGATCGTTTCGCCAGTCGGTGCGACAATGGCGACCGAAATCTGATCCTCGGCGGTTTCGAGGCGAGCGGTTCCGGCGACCAACGTCATCTCGCTGGTCGTGAGCGGCCGTGGTTGGCTCACCCGATCGACCAGGTCGCTGGCCACCACAAACGCTCGGTCGCTTTCGAAGATCGCAATGTCGGCTTGCCCATCGAACAAGGCAGTCGCCGCACGCACACAATCCACTGCGACAGGGTGCCGCAGAAGCGCGGACCGGGCCGCGAGTGATGGATTGGTCTTCATATCCGTTAGTAAC
Source organism: uncultured Acidimicrobiales bacterium (assembly GCA_938038815.1). Taxonomy (GTDB): domain Bacteria; phylum Actinomycetota; class Acidimicrobiia; order Acidimicrobiales; family SHLQ01; genus CALLQB01. The sequence goes on from CALHTF010000008.1 coordinate 44,039, forward strand.
GGCGCTACCGATGCCCTCCCTGAGAACAATTTTTGTGGTTCTACCTGCGATTCTCCAAGAATTTTCGGAATTGTCTGGACATTTTGGGGTTCGATGCCCCAAACGCTTTTGACCGCCGCACCGTGGGGCGGTTGCATGGAGGTAACAACCAGGGGGTAAGGCGATGGATGCCAGGGGTAGAACCACACACGGGAACCGCCAAGGGAGACGACCCCGAGGTGGGCTGTTCTTTGCGGTGCTGATCGCCTTGGTCACGTCGCAACTCGCAGCGGTGGGCTTGGGTGCACCGGCGCAGGCGCTGCCGGCTCAACCCAACGATCCAATCGAGTGCCCCGACGGCCTCGACCCGATCGACGTCGACGGCGACGGGGTTGCCGATCGCTGCGTCGGTAAAACCCAATCAAAGAAGTGCAACGGCATCTCCAACACGAAGGCCTTTAAGAGGCCTGCCAAGCCAGGAGCACCCAAAGTGTCCTACGGCCGCGCCCAGCGGTGTCTGCGCCTCAACCAGATTCAAACCCTTGGCTCGCACAACAGCTACAAGCAGCACGTCACCCCCGGAATCTTTGACCTCCTCAAGGACTTTGACGAAGAGATTGCCCAAGGGTGGGAATACGGTCACTCGCCGTTGGCCGAACAGTTCAACTACGAGGGAATCCGCCAGATCGAGCTCGACATCTTCGCCGACCCTGAGGGTGGCCGGTACGCCCAGCGGGTAGCGCTCGACGCGTTTGGCTTGCCGAACGATCCGCCGGCCGCCCTTTTTGAACCAGGCTTCAAGGTCCTCCACGTGCAAGACCTCGACTTTGAGACCAGTTGTCTCACGTTGATCGAGTGCCTCACCCAGGTTCGCAAATGGTCCAAGGCCCACAAGCGCCACATGCCACTCGCCATTTTGATCGAAGGAAAAACCTCCCCCATCGCCGACCCGCTCGACCTGGGGTTCACGGTGCCTTTGCCGATCGGACCCGCCGAACTCGATGCGATCGACGCCGAGATCCGCTCGGTGTTTTCCGACGACGAAATGATCACCCCCGATGACGTGCGCCAAAACGGCATGACCCTCGAAGAGTCGATCCTGGCCGACGGTTGGCCCACCTTGAAAGCCAGCCGCGGCAAGGTCATGTTCTTGATGGACAACGGCGGACAAATGCGGGAGGACTACATCGCCGCAACGCCGTCTCTGGAGGGCCGGGTCATGTTTACCAATGCAACGCCTGGTCAACCCGACGCCGCGTTTGTGAAGATGAACGACCCCCAAGGCAACGTCGAGGTCATCAAGGAATTCGTCCGCCAGGGCTATGTGGTGCGCACCCGATCCGACACCCCAACTGTCGAGGCTCGCTCGGGCGACACCACCCGACTTGAGGCGGCCGTGGAGAGCGGCGCTCAGTGGATCAGCACCGACTATTCGGTACCCGGACGTGCCGAGTGGTCGGACTACGTGGCGCAACTTCCTGGCGGGCTGAGCCTGCGCTGCAACCCGGTCAACACGGGAAGGCACTGCGATGATCGGCGACTGGAGCGGGTAAAGGTCAAGCCGCGTGTCGAGCCACCGCCTCCCAACCAACAATTGCCCGACGGGTACGAGGGCCACGAGAGCGAGATCTACGACCAAGCCAAGCATTGGATTTGTTTGCCTGGATCGGCCGACGACGTGTGTGCTCGTAACCTCGACACGAGTTGGATCGGCGCCGACGGCACGGTGACGGTGGTCGCCCACGAAGTTGCCGACGATCCGGTCGCCGACTGCTTCTATCTGTACCCAACGGTGAGCGGTGACCCGGGGGCGAGCTCGGACCTCGACCCGGCCGAAGATGAAGAGATCTGGACAACCCTGAATCAGGCGGCCCGGTTAAGCGGCGAGTGTCGGGTGTTTGCCCCGGTCTATCGCCAACGCACGCTTGCCGCCCTTGGTGGGCTGGTCGAAACACCGCCCGAGACCCGCCAGCTTGCCTATGACGATGTGCTCGACGCGTTCAAGCAGTACGTGGTGAACCACAGCGACGGACGCCCGTTCGTACTCATTGGTCACTCTCAGGGAGCCGGCCTTCTCCAGCGACTCATCGCCGAAGAGATCGATGGCGAACCGCTGCTCGCCGACCGACTGTTGTCGGCGATGTTGCTCGGTTCGAGTGTTGCGCCGGACGCGTTCGACAACATTTCGGCCTGCTCGTCCACCACCGACACGGGGTGTGTGATCTCCTACGCCACGTTCCGCGACACGTCTCCGCCGCCCAGCGGGTCGTTCTTCGGTCGGGCCGGCGATGGCCCGGCGTTGTGTGTCAACCCGGTCGATCCGGCGGCGGCAACATCGTTGACCACCCCATTCTTTGCCACCGGCGCTGGCCTGATCGGCGGTGGGGTGAGCCCGTTTGCCGACCCCAGCCGCGATGGCGAGATCACCACGCAGTTTTACGCCATGCCCGATTTCCTTGAAGTTCGATGCGTCGACGACGGGACCTTTGGGTACCTCGAAATGAAGGTCCTCGCCGATCCTGACGATGCCCGAGCCGACGACATCGGTGGCGACCTGAACGAGGTGTGGGGCATGCACCTGGTCGACGTAAACATCGCCATGGGTGCCCTAACGGCGCTGGTCGCTGCCCAGGGGGCCGCCCACGGCGGGTAGTTGTTTACCTGCTGTTCACCTTTCGCCCGATCAATGTTCATGCGCCACGTCCCGTGGGTTTGACGGGTGGTTGTTACCGTTTGAACTATCGAATCTCCACCGAATTCCCCACCCCCGGCCGCCGAATTCCCCCCGAGTTCGGCCACCCGGTTCCAATGCATGCTGAAGCTGCTGGGTCTGCTGGCGGTTTTTGCGATCGTCGGCGCAGCGGTCAACTTGATCGGCAACGACGACTCCACGGCCACCGCAGCGCCAACGACCTCGTCGGGCGAGTTCCGGGTTTCGGGATCGTCGACAGTTTTCCCGATCGTCCAACGTCAGGCTGAAGAGTTCAAGCTGATCGACCCCACCACCGCCATAGCGGTCGCTGGCCCCGGTTCGGGCGACGGCGCCCAGCAGTTCTGTGCGGGCGAAATCCCGATCGCCAATGCGTCTCGGACCTTCAAGGACGAAGAAATCGAGATCTGCGAAGCCAACGGGATCGAGTTCATCGAACTGCGCCGAGGCATCGACGGCATCAGCGTCATCACGTCGATCGAAAACGATCTGGTCGAGTGCGTATCGTTCAACGACCTGTACGCGTTGATCTCCGAGGAAGCCATCAACACCGACAGTTGGGCCCAAGCCAACGCACTCACCGCCGAGTGGGACGGCACCGAATTCGACGACGTACGGCTCGACGTCTTTGGCCCTGGTGAAGAGTCGGGAACCTTCGACTCGTTCGCCGAAATTGTTATCGAGGGTGTGGCAAAGGGAAAGACCGGGCTCGACATCGAGGCCCGCGAGTTCACCAAAGAGATTCGCCCCGACTACACCTCGAGCCCCGATGACAACGTGGTGGTCGAAGGGATCGAAGGCAGCAAGTACTCCCTTGGCTGGGTCGGCTTCGCCTTTGCTCAAGAATCCGCTGCGGCGGGCCGGGCCAAGTTGCTCCAGGTTTCGAAGGAGGACGGGGGCGACTGTGTATCGCCAACCCCCGAGACCATTGCCTCGGCCGACTTCCCGATCGCTCGTTTCCTCTACACCTACGTCAGCGTCGACGCCGCGGCGAACCAGCCAGGTGTTGCCGAGTTCGTCGATTACATGTTGAGCGACACCGGCCTCGAGTCGGTGAGTGCCGTCGGCTACATCGACCTCCCCGCCGACGAGCTGGAAAAGGTCGCAACCACGTGGGCCAACCGCACCCCGGGCCGGCAGTACGAATGACCAGTCCCGCATGGCGACCAAGCCCGCCAACGGTTTGGGCCCGAGGCGCAGCCGCGGCGGTCGAGGGATTGCTGTACCTGGCAATCACCATCGTCGTGGCGATCGTCGAGTACTACGTCGCTGGCCCCCTGACCGATTTCGGACCGTCGAATTGGTGGATCGGTCTGGCCATCTTCGCCGCCTGGCAGGGCTGGCACTGGGCGGGAGCTCAAACCCCCGTCGGGTCCTATGTCGACCACTACGTCGCCGATGAGACCGGCGCTCCGGCATGCTTTTGGTGCGTCGTGGTTCGCCAGCTCACCCGGTTCGGCTTTCTGTACGCCATTCCGTTCATATTGTTTAAGAACAACGTCGCACTGTTCGTCGCCCTGGCGGCGGTGGCTGGACTGATGATCAAGTTCCTGCCGAACACTCGGGCGCCGTGGGACCTCTTCGCCGGCACCCAACCCACCCAAACCCTGTCGATCGAACGTTCGTCGGCGCTGGCCGAGGTTCGGGTTCCGAGCGACTTCCGGCTCGGTGCTCAACGCTTGGCCGAGAACCGGCGGGCGAAGAACATCGTGGCGCTGGCGGGGCTTTCGTCGGTGGTGGTTACCGCCCTAATCGTCCGGTCGATCTTCTCCGAGGCGTACCTTTTCCTCGCCGCCGACGAGTTCAACTTCAGCGTGCTTCGCGATATCGGCTGGTTCCCCCGCCGAGGCAAGTTCGACCTGCAAACCCTCTTTGTCGGAACGCTGTGGGTCACCGGTATCGCTATCGTCGTCGCCGCGCCGATCGGACTCGGGGTCGCCATCTACCTCTCGGAATACGCCTCGACGAAGGTACGAACCTACGTGAAGCCGATCATCGAAACGTTGGCGAGTATTCCGTCGGTGGTCCTCGGTTTCTTTGCCATCTCGTTCATCTCGACCTCGGTGCTCAAACCAACCCTTGGAGCACTTGGCGTAGACATCGGAATCTTTAGTCTGCTCAGCGCGGGCATCGGCGTAGGCATCTTGACCGTACCGATCATTGCGTCGATCGCCGAAGATGCGATGCGGGCGGTGCCACGCGAGCTGCGAGAAGCGAGTTACGGACTGGGTGCTCGCAAAGCAACCACCGCCCTGCGAGTGGTGTTCCCGGCAGCGCTTTCGGGTATCTCAGCCGCGATCATCGTGGCGATCTCTCGAGCGATCGGCGAAACGATGGTGGTCTTCATCGCAGCCGGTGGTTCTGGTGGTGCGATCTATGAAATCGACCCGACCAAGCCCGGCCAGACCATCACCGCCGCCATGGCATCGTTGGGCGCCGGAACCGACAGTGTCGCCGGCTCGGGTATTGCGTTCCAGAGTCTGTACTTCCTCGGAGCGCTGCTGTTCTTGCTGACCCTTGGACTCAACGTGATGTCCGACGCCATCGTTCGCCGATTCCGGCAGGTGTACTAACCATGACAACCACCACTACTCCCCCGTCAGGAGAGTCCGCTCACTCCGGTCTCACGCTCGACAGCCTGCGCAAGCGGCGCTCCGACGACCTGTTTGGCCAGTCATTTCAAGGACTCTTGCTGTTGGCGGTAGCGATCGCGGGCGCCATGGTGCTGGCGGTACTCATCAGTGTGCTCATCGATTCGGCCGACATCCTCGGATCGCGTTTCTGGAGCTTTTTGACCAACGCGTCGTCGAGTGACCCGGCGGTCGCCGGTGTGGCGCAAGGCATCCGGGGCACGGTGATCATCGCCGCGATGGTGACCTTCCTGGCGTTCCCCATCGGAATCGGCGCCGCCGTTTACCTTGAGGAATACGCCAGCGACAACCCCTTCACCCGACTCATCGAGGTCACGGTTCGAAACCTCGCCGGTGTTCCATCGATCGTGTACGGCCTGCTCGGTTTGGCGATCTTTGTGCAGTCACTGCGGGGCATTACCGGCGGCTCGTCGGTCATCTCGGCCGGCATCACCCTGTCGATTCTCGTGCTGCCGATCGTGATCATCACGGCGAGCGAAGCAATCCGAGCCGTGCCGAGCGCCCTTCGCGAAGGTGCCTACGGACTTGGCGCAACCCAGTGGGAAGTCATCCGAACTCAGGTCCTGCCCGCGGCGCTCCCCGGAATCTTGACCGGCGCGGTTCTCTCAATCGCTCGGGCCCTCGGCGAGGCGGCGCCTCTGTTGGTTATCGGCGCCGCACCGTTCTATTCGACAGGCGTGAAGTCTCAGCTCGAACAGCTCCAAGGCGCCTTTACTGCCCTGCCCATGAACGTCGCGACCTTCGCCAAACTGCCCGCCGACACGTGGGCGGGCCATGCGGCAGCGGCCAGTGTCGTCGTGCTCATCTTGGTCTTTGTCATCAACCTCGTGGCGATCATCGCCCGAGCCCGCATTTCCAAGAAGCTCGGCCGCTAGTTCGGCCACCAACGCCAATCAACCAAACCTCCAATTACAACCGAGTAACGTCAAACCCAGTGACTTCAACCTTTGAACCGCCTTCGGCAGAGTCCGAAACACCCAACCCGCCCACGGTCTTCACCGTGCGCGACCTCAACGTGTACTACGGCGACTTCCGCGCCGTGGTCGATGTTGGACTCGAGGTCTACGAGCGCGAGATCACTGCATTCATCGGTCCGTCGGGTTGCGGCAAGTCGACCGTGCTCCGCTGCTTTAACCGGATGAACGACCTGATCGACATCGCTCGGGTCGAAGGCACGCTGTTGTTCCGCGACATCGACCTGTACCACCCCGATGTCGATCCGGTCGCGGTTCGTCGCCGCATCGGCATGGTGTTCCAGAAGCCGAACCCGTTCCCGAAGTCGATCTATGAAAACGTCGCCTTTGGCCCCAAGATCGCCGGAATCGGCGGCGACCTCGACGAACTGGTCGAAACGTCGCTCCAGGGTGCGGGCCTGTGGGACGAAGTGAAGGACCGGCTCGATTCTTCGGCCCTCGGCTTGTCCGGCGGGCAGCAGCAGCGGCTGTGTATCGCCCGGGCCATCGCGGTACAGCCCGACGTGTTGTTGATGGACGAACCGTGCTCGGCCCTTGACCCGATCGCAACAGGAACCATCGAAGAACTCATGCGCGAGATGAAGGATCGCTACACGATCGTCATCGTGACTCATAACATGCAACAGGCGGCCCGGGTCAGCGACCGAACCGCCTTCTTCACCGCGGAGGCCGACGAGGCCACCGGTCAACGCCGCGGCAAGCTGGTCGAATACGACGACACCGGGTTGATCTTTTCGAACCCGAACGACGAACGCACCGAAGCCTACGTGACAGGACGGTTTGGCTAATGAACGAAATTCGTACCGAACTCAACATCCGCCTCGAAGCCATCCGCTCGCTGCTGCTCGAATCGATGGCGCTGGTCGCCACCCGCGTCGACGAGGTCACCGAAGTGTTCCTCAGCCGCGATGTTGCCGGCGCCGACCGTATCATCTCCGCCGACGACGAATTCGACCTCATTGCCCAGCAGATCGAAGACCTGTGCATCGAGACACTCATCCGTGAGCAACCGGTGGCGAGCGATTTACGCACCATCGTCGCCGCGATGCACATGAACTCCGACATCGAGCGCAGCGGCGACTTGTGCGCCAACATCGCCAAGGCGGTTGGTCGCCTCCAAGGAATCCAAGTAGACGACAAGGTTCGCGACCTGATCGTACGTATGGCCGCCCAAGCCAAGGTGCTCTTCGAACGCTCGGTTGAAGCCTACGACGGGCTCGACGCCGAACTCGCGAAATCGATCGACGCGCTCGACGACGTACTCGACGACCTGCATCGCGACTACATCCAGATGGTGATCCAGGAAGCCAAACACGGCGACATGGTCCCCCAACAGTCGCTGCAGTTTGCGCTGATCGGCCGGTTCTACGAACGAATTGGCGACCACGCAGAGAACCTGGGCGAGCGCATTCGTTACATCGTCGACGGATGGACCCCTGAACGCGAGGGCGCCGAACGGGCGAAGGCGCGAGCCGAAGCCGAGTCGCCCGAGATCCAAGACGAAGAAGTCCGCAGCCGTGGTCTTGCCGTGATCGACTCGATCAGTGAAGAACGACGCATCGATGCCACCCGACGGGACTTTGTGGCCAACGTGAGCCACGAGCTCAAGACGCCGGTCGGTGCTGTGGTACTGCTCGCCGAAACGATGCAGGACGCCAACGAGGAAGAGCGAACACGCCTCGTCGAGCATCTCAACCAAGAAGCGCGTCGAATGGAAAGCATTATCGACGACCTGCTCGAACTCACCCGACTCGAAGAGTTCGACGCCAGCAAAGAGGTTGTCTCGCTTGACGAAACCGTGATGATGGCCGTCGACCTCGCCCGCGGCTTCGCCGAAGCCCGGAGCATCGATGTCGCCGTAGTTGGTATGCCGAGCTCGGTTTCGATCGAGGGAGATCAGCGCCAGATCGTTCGTGCACTGGTCAACCTGATCGACAACGCGGCCCGCTACTCCGAGTCCGGCACCCAGGTGACCGTTACCATCGATCCCCTGGTCGACGCGGTCGACATCGCGGTGAGCGACACCGGCATCGGTATTGCCCGACCCGAACTCGAACGGATCTTCGAACGGTTCTACCGGGTCGACCGGGCCCGCAGCCGGGCCACCGGCGGCACCGGCCTTGGCCTGTCGATCGTGCGCCATGTCGCCGACAACCATCAGGGCCGCATCCTGGTTGACTCAAAACCCGACGAGGGCTCGACCTTCACCTTGCAGCTACCCAAGCATGAGGCGGACGCTGCGTCGTCATGACCGACACGACCGTGCTCGTTGTCGACGATGAGCCCGCGTTTCGCGAAGGCCTGAACCTGGCCCTGCGCAAAGAGGGTTTCGAAGTGCACCTCGCCGAAGACGGCGAGCGGGCAGTCGAATTGTTCGCGTCGATCAAGCCCCAGATCGTGTTGCTCGACGTCATGTTGCCTCGAATGTCGGGGATCGACGTGTGCCGCCATATCCGGGCCGAGGGCAACACCCCGGTCATCATGGTGTCGGCCCGCTCAGAGGAGATCGATGCCGTCGTCGCCCTGGAAGTGGGGGCCGACGATTACATCACCAAGCCCTACCGGCTTCGTGAATTGGTGGCCCGAATGCGCACCGTGTTGCGCCGTAGTGGCCAAAGCGAAGCCCCGGCCGAGGACAAAGACGTCCTGGTCGTCGACGACCTCAGTCTCGACCCCGAACGGCACGAGGTACGCCGAGCCGGCGAACTGATCGAGTTGCCGCTCAAGGAGTTTCAGGTACTTGCGTTGTTGATGGCGAACGCCGGATACGTGGTTACCCGTGACGATCTGATCAACCGGGTGTGGGGATACGACTACTACGGCGACACCAAGACCCTCGATGTTCACATCAAGCGTCTGCGCTCAAAACTCGAGGATGATCCTGCCTCGCCGTCCAAGATCGTTACGATCCGTGGACTCGGCTACAAGATGACCGCCTGAGGTTAGTCGTACAACAAGTACGGCTCTCGCTGCTCGAGGAATGGCGTGAAGGACTCCTGCATCTCGGCGAGGATTTGTTCGGCCGCCACTCCGCCATCTAGGGCCCGCCGGAGCCGTTTGGTACCCGACAACAGATCGAACGCACTCTGGCGGTTGATGATCGACCCTTCGCCCGCCGCGCTGGCTTGGGTTTGGAACGCCGAATGAACATGCACCGTCGTGGCTACCGGGTCAAAGATGTACATATCGTCGAATTCCAGCAGGACTCCGTGGAGTTCTTCGCCGGTCAGTCGGGGCTCGCCGCTGTTGCGGGGCAGTTTGCGAGGCGAGAAGGTGGTTGGGACAAACCGGACTCCCGGCAATCCAACCGCATTGAGCGTCTCGGCAAGAGCATCGCCGTCGGCCCATGGCGCACCAAACCGAAAGAACGGCTCGTCGGTGCCGCCGCCATAGCTCAGCTCGGTGGCTTCAAACAGGACCGAACCCGGGTAGGCCAACGCCGAGGGGAACTCCGGTAGTCCTGAGCTAGGCGGTATCCAGGTCAGGCCCGTGTCGGGCCAGAGCATGTCGCGGGTCCAGCCGTCGAGTTCGACAACTTCAACGTTGAGCCCCTCGACGTTGTCCATCCAGGCTTCACCGACCACCGCTCGGGCCAACTCACCGCTGGTCATGGCGTACTGCGAAGGCACTGGATACGGGCCAATAAACGATGTTTGGGGTTCTTCGAGCACATAACCGCCCACCGTGTCGCCCCCGACCGGGTTGGGCCGGTCAAGCACCACGAACCGGGTGCCGGTCTGGGCGGCGGTTTCCATCGCCAAACCCATGGTGGCGATATAGGTGTAGAAACGGCTGCCCACATCTTGAAGATCAAAAACCAGAACATCGATATCGGCGAGGTGGTCAGCTGTTGGCTGGCGGATCTCGCCGTACAAGCTCACGATCGGTAGGCCACTGCCCGGATCGAGCGAGTCGCCGATCTCCTCACCCGCCGCGCCCTTACCTCGCAGGCCGTGCTCGGGGGCAAAGATCCGCACCAACTCCACGTTGGGCGCATTGTTGAGAACATCGACGAGGTGTTCACCGCCGACGGTCGATGCCTGGTTGGCGATCAGACCAACCCGTTGACCATCCAGAATGGCGAAGTTGCTGGCCACGAGGCGGGCCGCGCCGGTGGTGACCGCCGGTGGCGGCAGCGTTGTGGTAGTACTCGTGGTCGGGGTTGGCGTGGTTGGCGGTGCCGCCGCCGTGGTCGGTGCTACCGAAGTGGCGGCGGTGGCCGGGTTCGAGGTCGGCGCAAAGGAAGGACGGGCGTCCTCTGGCACCCCGCCACATGCGGTGAGCACGAGGCAAAAGCCCAGGGAGACAACGAGCGGACGCCATCGATTCACCGCTCGATCCTAGCGGTTCAACGCCCTGGTTCTTTGGGCGATCGTTAGGGGAGAAACCTGCTCAAAGACCATCTGAGCGAGATCGGCCGCCGATATCGTACGCGTTTCACATCTGGTTCCCCAACACTCCCCCAGGTACCATGCCTTCCCTCATGTCCTTTGTTTCACCGGTACCCGCGCCCGGTCCGCCAGGCGCTGCAGTTTCGGCGGTTCCACCCACCCGACGACGCCCGCTCCGGCGCAGCTTGGTGGCGTTGGTTCTCGGCTCGCTGCTCTTCTCGATGCTTTCGGTGGTGAACCAGGCGCCCGCCGAGGCCGGTAGCGTCGACCACTACGGCTGCTTCCCGACCCGATCACGGGGCCGCAAGGTCAAGGTGTACGACAGCAACCAACTCCGAGCTGCGCTGGCCGACCGCCGCCCGGGCGACGACATTCGGGTAGCGATCACCGGCGACGTCGACCCGTTTCAGCTGCTCGACGGCACCGGCGGCCGCTCAGGCGAATGGATCACGATTCGGGCCGCCAAAGGCCATTCGCCAAAGATCAACGCCCAAGGGTTCGCTGGCATCCAAATCCAGGTGCCCTACATCCAGGTTTGTGGTTTTGAAATCGTCGGGGTCGCCAACCGGTCGAACCAGACCGAACAAACCAAGGTCGGCGTGGCCATTATCCATACCGACCACGTTCGGGTCGCCGACAACGAGGTCTACAGCTTCTCGAGTAGCGGCATCACCGCCAATCACTCAAACAACATCGAAATCGTGGGCAACCACGTGCACCACAACTCCTACTGGAGCCCCGAACAGGGTTCGGGAATCTCGATCTTTAAGCCCAACAAAGACCGAGGGTCGATGAACGACCAGTACCAAATTCACATCGCGGGCAACAAGGTTCACCACAACATCAACCGGGTTGCGTCGTTTCGCAACGGGTTCACCGCCGCTACCGACGGCAACGGCATCATCCTCGACGATTTCCGCAACCTCTTTGGCGACGACGGACACGGCGCATTCACCGGCCGGTCCTTGGTCGCCAACAACGTGATCTACCAGAACGGTGGACGCGGCATTCACGCTGCGCCGAACGGCGGACTGCGAGTCCACATCGTGAACAACACCGCCTACCACAACATGCAGTCGCTGCGGAACGAGCGCATCGGGTACGACGCCTGGGCCGAAGCCGAAATCAGTGTCGCCGGGGCCGCCAACTCCCGGTCGCTCGATATCAAGGTGGTCAACAACATCGCCATCAGCGACCCGTCGCTTCGATCAAAAGGGGCGCTGGCGTTCTTCCGGAACAACATTGGCGACTCGACGATCGAAGAACACCACAACAGCTTCAACGGCGCAGCCGAGCGCGACTTCTACCAGTACCCCGGTATCCCGTGGGCCAATGGACCCCACTCGTTGGGTCGCGGCTCGACCACGACGGCTGACATTTCGTTCGTCAATCCCGAAAAGGGCGACTTCCGGCTCGCCAAACGGGCCCCGAAGGGCAAGAACGACTGGAATACCTGGCTAGGTAATCAAGACATCGACAACGTCAAGCGGCCGAAGGGCAAGCACCAAGAACGCGGCGCTCACGAATACAAGAAGCGCCGCTAGGCGTTACAGGCTTTCGACGCCCAGTTCTTCGTGGATCTGGCCGATCTGTTGGTCGTCGAGGCCGAGGCCACCGGCGAGGTCGCGCAGATAGTCGACCTCGGCTTGGTTGTCGACGTTGATCGCCAGAAGCGACACCGCGTACGCCTGGGCGCCGAGGCCACCGGGAACCGTGCGGGCAAACGCCGAGGCGTCGATGAACGGGCCGTTGAGTTGGTCGCGTAGGTAGGCTTCTTCTTCGCCTGAAAGGTCGCCGAGTTGGCCAATGATGCTGTCGACCTCGGACTGGTCGACCTGACCATCGGACTTGGCCGAATTCACCATGGCGTTGATCAGGACTTCAGCCTGTTGATCGTCGAGGCCGTCGCTGGCTTCGGCCTTGTCGTCGCCGCCTCCGCCGAGCAATCCGCCAAGACCACCGAGCATTCCACCCGCACCGCGAGCGCCCCGCCCGGCGAGCATCGAGCCGGCAAGGCTACCGATCATTCGTCCGGTGCGGCCGCCCACCATGCCGCCGAGCATGCCGCCGGCGCCGCTTCCGAGCAGGCTTCCGAGAAGTCGAGTGAAGTTCATTGTGGGGGTTCTCCTTGTGGGGGTAGAAGCTCCAACTTAGTGCCACCGGCGCATCGGTGCGTGCGTGTGGCGCGACGACTTGTCGGGCTGGCGCGAATTCGGTTGGGATGGACCTATGCGTCGTACCTTGGCCGCGGTCATCCTTGGCCCATCCCTGTTGTTGGCTTCCCTGGCGTGGTCAGCGTTTGGCCTGCTCAACACGATGCTCAATCCTGAACGGTCCGAAAAGGTCGCAACCGTGCTGCTCGACGATCCAATCGTGCAACAGCAGTTGCGCGAAACGGTTGCCGGCGCGGTGGGGAGCCAACTCCCCGACGCCGTCCCGGTATCGGAGCAAATGCTGGAAGACGGCGCTGGCATTGCGCTCGACAACCCGGCGGTCGAACTGGTCATTCGCGACGCGTTCGTCCAAGCTCATCAGGCGTTCTTGGGTGAAGCGGAGATTCCCAGCGAAGTCGACTTGGGTGCGGCGGCGGGTGATGTGCGCTCGAATACCTTGGCCGATATACCCGGTGCGAACGAACTGTTGCCCGAGAGCCCGAGCCTTACCATCGACCTTCCCACCCAGAACATCCCGAACCTGGGTGGCTTTCGCCGTTGGTTGGCTCGGGTGGCGCCCCTGATGGCGCTCGCTGCAGTCGCCGGAGTCGGACTCGCCCTGCTCACGACGACCGACCGTCCAAAGGTGCTTCGTCGAGCGGGCGTGTGGGCGCTTGGTGCCTCGGTGGTTTGGTTGATCCTCAACCTGGCGGTCCCGTGGGCGGCGAACGAATGGTTCTCGGGCCAGGCGGCGATCGCCGCGTCGTTGATCGATGCCATGTTCGGCGAGATGCTGCGACCAGCATTGGTGCTCGCCGGACTCGGTATTGGGCTCTTCGTTGCCTCGCTGGTCGTACCGGTCGTGCAACGAACGTCGGGGCGGGCCTCCCGGACCGATGGTGGCGTCGTGATGCGCCGCTCCAACGATCTCGCCGGAGGGTTACCCGAGCCGCTCTATCAGGCCCCGGCTCGACCGGCTCGCACACCCCAACCCCTCCCCGACTCGCCACCGGTGATTCCGCCTCCGGCCCGGCCTACCGCCAGTGCTGCACCGACTGTTGCGCCCCAAGCCGCGCCTGGACCAGCACCCGCCAGCGAGCCCAAACCTCCGCCGGTGGAGCAGGAGTGGATACCCGGCGTTGGCTACGTCGACCCTGGAAGCGCCCCGGCGGCGGAGCCGACCCCGGAGCCGCCACCCGCTCCTTCGGCTGCACCGCCCGCGCCAGAACCAAAGCCAGAACCAACCTGGATCCCAGGCGTCGGGTATGTCGACGACCCACCGGAATGACCATCGCCGAAGAAATTCTTCGTTGGTTATGTTGCTTGTGTTGTCAACGGAAAGTGGTGTTGTTGTTGTGGCTACGGCCAGTGACGCTTTGACCGCGGCAGGTAGTTCCACAACAATGGTGCGATGCCACTGGTCACCGCACCCTCCACGCCACGGCGCCCCGATGCTGCGGCCGGCTACGAGGTCGACGCAACGGAGGTCTTATTCCCCGAACCAGACCGCCGCCGCCCCTTTGAACTAGGGCTGGTCGCGGGAGTGGTTGCGGTCGCGTTGGGACTCGTCGTCGTTGGGTACCGACAAGACAGTCGCCAGTCGCTCGACGAACTTACGGCGCCGACCGCCCAGATCGTGGTCGACACGCAACCCCGTCCTGTTCCCACCACCGTTGCCGACGCTGCACCGGCGTCGTCGGCCGCGCCGATTGTGCTCGACTTCTCGGGCGTCGACCTCACGGGCAACGGTACCGTTGCCCCGCCATCGCTCGGCGACGAGTTCGAACCCCGCGGGCCCGTAGCGACCGAACCCCCGGCTACCACTACCTCAGCCGCTCCGCCCACCACCGAAGCGTTGGTTGAGCCCGAGGTGGCCGCTGAACAGCCGGCCGAAACCGGAGCCGAGGACCTGAGCGACGACGCCGGTCCGCTCGCCGACGCTCTGCCCGCCCCAACGGCCACCACGCGCCACGTTCCTCCGGTGCTCTTTGGCGACAACGCGGTCGACGGACCAGTGATCGGAACGGTCACCATTGAGGGTCAGGTCGCCACCGACCGCCAAGCAGCCGAACTCGTCGAGCTGGTCGAGGGTGTCTTTGGCGCCGAACTCGTCGTCAACAACTCGGCGGTCGGGCCTGCTGGCCAGACCGGCGCGGTTGCGAACATCCGGATCAGTGATGCGGCGCTCTTTACGACCAAGCGGGGCAGCATCGACTCTTCGGTCTTGCCCATGCTCGAACGCATCGTTGTGCTGCTTCGCTTGGCACCCAACGCCACGATGACCGTGGTCGGCCACACCGACAGCGTTGGTGTACCCGAGGAGAACATCGACTTGAGCCGTCGTCGGGCTGAGTCGGTCATCAACTACCTTGAGTTTCGCTCGATTTCGGCCGATCGGCTTCGGGCCGAGGGCGTCGGGTCGAACTACCCCATCGCCAGCGACGACACCGAAGAGGGTCGCAACGCCAATCGGCGTATCGAGATCGTGATCGAGGGCGTCCGGCCAGCGTAACTCCCGTACGCTGTCGGGGTGACCCGACTGCTGCTGACCAACGACGACGGTATCGACTCTCCCGCATTGCTCCCGACCTACCGGGCGCTGCGCGACCTGTTCGACGACGTCACGATCGTGGTGCCGTCGATCGAACGGAGCTGGATCGGTAAAGCAATAACCCGCCATGGCGAACTCGAGGTCACCGAACACCAGCGCGAAGGCGTAACCATTCACGCCGTGTCGGGATACCCGGCCGACTGCACCCAGCTCGGGTTGTTCCACCTGGCCGATACGCCCGCCGATCTGGTGGTGTCGGGAATCAATATCGGGGCCAACCACAGCACGGCGTTTGCGGCGGGCAGTGGGACCCTGGGCGCCGCTATCGAAGCGTCGCTCGCCGGAGTTCCAGGCCTGGCCTTCTCCGCCACCAGCAGCCGAGAAAACTTCGCCGAATGGAATGCCGCCATGCGCGAATCGGCCTCCACTCTGGCATGGGAGAACCTTGCGTCAGCAATTCGAAGCATCGTAATCGACGTGCGCGATAACGGACTCCCGCCCGACGTCGATATCTTGACGATCAACCTGCCCGAAACCACCACCGACGCCACCCCGCACCGGGTAACGCCGCTTGGTGAAACCGAGTATGGATCGCTGTTTGGCAAGAAACGGCCCGGCGTGTACGAGCATGCCTGGCACGGCACCATCACGGCCAAGAACGGGGCGAGCCTCGAGGGCACCGATATCGAGGTGTGCCTCGACGACGGAGCGATCACGATCACTCCCCTGCGGGTCGCTGCCCAGTCGGTCACCACCGACGAGATGCGAGCCCGGTTCACCAGGCACTAACGAATGGTCAGCGCACCTGAGGTCACGATCTCCACCCAGGTGACACCGGGGGTGAGCTCGATGACTCGGCCGTCGGGTCGGGTCAAGGTCGCCACGTCGGCCAAGGTGGGCCGAGTCCACACGCCGCGGAGCACCTTGCCGTCGCTAAAGACCGTTGCCGGCCCGGTACCGACATAGACGTATTCGGGGACTACACCGCCTGCCGAATCTTTCAGACCGGTTGGGACCTCTGCCACCTCGACCACCACCACGTTCGCCGCGGCGAGCTGCGCCCCATCGGTGGTTACGTGCGCAGCGCCGCCTTGTTCGCGAAGCCATCGGTCGCCGCTCCAGGTCCACGAGACTCGGTTCGAAGGAAACGCAATGGTCGCGCCATCGGCTGGTGATCCCGCCGATTCGGCGTCGCTCTCGCGGTACGCGAACTGGGCCGGCGTCGGTGCCTGGCGAGCACTCGCCCACAGCTGGTCGGTGGAGGTGTACAAGTTGTGGGGAGCGGAGCGGCCAGCACCTCGCCAGTAGCCACCGAAGCGATTGGCCCCCAAGTTCTGCACGCGTTCTTGGGCGCCGAGTAATGCTTCGGTGACCTCGTTAGCGCCCGAGTACGCAAGCACCGGGTTGCCGAGCGCACTCAGGTAGCTGATGTCGGTCGTTCGGCCCGAACGCACCGGACCAACCTCGCCTCCGGCGGTGTGGAACACCGCCGCCAAACGGGTGATGCCCCATTCGACCTCTTCCTCAAAGATCAGGTCGGCTTCGTGTAGCCCGGTTTGGGGACGAGCCTTGCCGCTATTGTCGATCTTGATCACGATCGGCGCTCGATCGATCGGTCCCGACGCCAACCCGGTAAGCGGTGCAGTACCAGCCCTGGCGACCGGCGCTGAGGCGACCGACGGGCTAACCGCTTCGTTGAGGCCTAGGCGGCCCAGGATCCCCTGGTAGAGGGTCGTTGGGTCAGCGGAGATACGAGGAACCGTGGGCGGGGGCGCCACCGGATCCAGAGCTTGCGAGGTTGAAGGCGCCGAAGGCTCGGTCGGCACCACAAAGTCTTCAGGCAGCCGGAAGCCGTCGGCGAACACCTCTACGGTCGTGGCGGGAATTTGCGTAGTGGGAGATGGCGTCGTCGGGCCCGCATTGGTGCTATCGCCGGTGAGCTCCGCCGCGGTCGCCTGAACCTCTCGCGGCTCGGCCGGAGCGAGGCTGTTGGGCACCCCGGGGGCATTGTTTGCACACGCCGCTCCCCCGAGCGCAGCCACCACCAGCAGCGCTATGCACGCGGGGTGGTAACGGCGAAGCGTTGGGGCAGCGTTCCTCACCGTGTTCCATCGGCATGGCCGCACACGGTTGTAGCGGCGGCGATGGGGTCGCGACCCTACGAATCCGCTTGCTGGCCACCCTCGGGTGCTTGCGACAGTTCGAGAGCCACGAGTGCCCGTGCGTGTTCGACCACCCAATCGATCCCGCTGGGCAAGTCGGTGCCCCCATCCGACGTGCGCTCGAGGTCATCGAGGGCCAGACGCAATTGCAGGCGGGTCGATTCGTATCGCTCGAAGGTTGCCCGATCGATGACGATCCGGTTCGGGTCCCGCCCCGCACCGACTGCGGTCCGGCGTTCGATGTAGTGCTGCTGGCGGCAACTTTGGCTGCAATATTGGCGAGGGCGGCCTGGGCCTTTGGTGGCGAGAAATACCGTGCCGCACCAACGACAGGGTCGTCCGTCGGAGCTGGTTTCGATGCGGTTGCGGGGAGTGTTCGCCGCGGGAGCCATGGCAAACCCTATACCCACGCCCCCAGCCGGTTAGAGGGTTTTCGCTTCGCTGGGCGAGACTTGGCGAGTGAAAGCGCTTTTGTTCGAACGCAAAGAACTCAAATATGTCGCCGCGGCCTTATCGTCGCGGCTGAGCCCCGGGAGCGGGGCCGCCACCGGACCGTTACGGCTGGCGACCATCGACCAGCCCGACCTGCCAGCCGAAGGGTGGGAAGTGCTCAAGCCGCGCCTCACCGGCATTTGCGGCAGCGACATCGCGACCGTCGAAGGCAAGTCGAGCCGCTATTTCGAACCGCTGGTCTCGTTCCCGTTTGTGCCCGGCCACGAGGTCGTCGCCGATCTCGAATCTGGGCAACGGGTTGCGCTCGAGCCGGTGCTCGGCCCCGCCGCCCGCGGCGAAACCCCGCCGTCGCCCGACGCTCCCCCCGGCGACGCTCCGGATTACGGGTATCTTTCGTGCGATCATCACGTCGAGGCTGGAATCCAAGTCGGCTACTGCGCCACCACCGGTGGTGGCTGGGGTACCCACCTGGTCGCCCATCAAAGCCAACTGCACGACGTGCCCGACGAGATGTCGGACGAAGCGGCCGTCATGGTTGAACCAACGGCGACCGGTGTACATGCGGCGCTGAAGGGAAACATCTCCTCGGACAACACCGTGGCGATCCTCGGTGCCGGAACCATGGGGCTGTGCACGCTCGCGGCAATCGATGCGTACTCCCCCGCCGGCCAGGTGATCATCGGCGCCAAATACCCGGTGCAGAAGGACTTGGCGGCTGAACTCGGCGCATCGGCGGTGGTCGAGCCACGCGAACTCAAACGCGCGGTGCGCCGAGCATCGGGTTGTCGGATGATCGGCGAACACCTCGCCGGAGGCGCCGACGTCACCATCGACGCCGTCGGCACCGCACAGTCGCTCGCCGAGGCGATCGCCATCACCCGCCCACGGGGTCGCATCGTGCTCCTCGGCATGCCCGGGGTTACCAAGATCGATCTCACGCCGCTGTGGCACCGCGAGATCGAACTCGTGGGTTCCTACACCTACGGTTCGGAAACCCTCGTCGACGGCACCGAGACCTCGAGTTTCGCTATGGCCTTCGACCTGGTTCGCTCGGCGCGCCTCGATCGTCTGGTGTCCGCCGCCTACCCGCTCACCCGCTACCGCGAAGCAATCAAGCACGCGGCCGAAGCCGGCCACCGGGGAGCGATCAAAGTGGTGTTCGATCAACGTGCCGGCTGACGAGGGGTAACCGCAGTACATGGCGCCGACCGCTGTCGTACCCGAGCGCGGCAAGTTGCTCATCGCCCGGCCGATGTCGCTCGACGCCAACTTCGACCAAACCGTCGTCTTGTTGATCGAACATAACGACGAAGGTTCGTTGGGCGTGGTGCTCAACCGTCCCCTCGATATGGCGGTCAGTGACGCGCTGGCGGACTGGTCGGAGGTAGCGGCGGGGCCGAGTGTGGTCTTTGCCGGAGGCCCCGTGGGTCAAGGTTCGGTGCTCGCGGTGGGTGAGGCACCGCCCGACGACGCACCCGACGGCTTCGCCCGGTTCGCCGGTCCGCTCGGCGTGATCGATCTCGCCGCCGAGCCTCCGCCAGCGAGCTTTCGACGCGTACGGATATTTTCGGGGTATTCAGGCTGGGGGCCTGGACAACTCGCCGATGAGTTGTCGGTCGACGCCTGGTTTGTGGTCGACGCCCAACCCGACGACGCCTTTACCGGCACGCCAAGCGACCTGTGGTCGGCTGTACTGCGCCGCCAAGGCGGCTCGTTGGGTCGAGTCGGCCTGTTTCCGACCGACCCGCAGTTGAACTAGCTCGTAACGTCCCAATACCGGCGGATCTCGGCGACGAGCAGGTCGGCGACCCAACTGGCCCCCTTGGGCGTAAAGTGCACGCCGTCGCCCGAGCGGACACGAACATCGGAGCCCGACGAGTCGGTGACATAGGCGGCAAAGGTCCCGTTCGGGGCAAAGATGGCATCGACCGGCACGACCCGTACCCACGGTCGCCCGGCAGCGGCGTCTCGAACGTCCTGATTGAGCCGCCCCAGCGCAGCGCTGGTCTCGCCGTCTCGAATCGGTGGGGGCGCCACCCACAACACTTGGCGGTTGGGCGATTGGAGAAGATCGAGGGTCACTTCGATCCGTCGACGGTACTCCTCGAACCACTCGTCTGATCCCCGAACGAGTCGTTGGCCATCGAGTTCCATGTCCTGGTAGTCGTTGCCGCCGAAGAACAGCACGACCGCCTCGACCTCGTCGTCGATGGTGGCCAGTTGGGCGGGCCAGTTGAAATAGTCGGGTCGGGCGAGGCCGGTCGCAATCCGCGAGTCGACGTCGACGGTGAAGGGCAACTTCCCAGTGACCGACCGGTTCGTCAGCGCTTGGCCGGGAAATTCTGCTTGAGAGTCGCCGGCGACAAACACGTTGAGCGGTGCTTGTTCGGTGACCGTGCGATACGGCTCGGGAACAACGGTGGTTGGCACGGTCGCTGGCGCTTCGGCGGCCGGTTCTTCAACCTCGGTAACCGGGGCCACGGTGGGCTCGGGACCGGCCGACGACGCTCCCTCACCGGGGGTCGTTATCGCCAGTGGATCGACGAGCGGTTCCGGGTCGCCGAATCGAATGCGGTGCACGAGGTCGCCCGGCCGGTTGAGCGACAAGAAGTTCGCCACGCGATCAATGGGCTCGGCAATCGCCAGCATGGCGTCTCGCGACGATCCGTAGTCGCGCCGCTCGGCGGCCGATACCAGATTGCCCGACGTCAACAAGGCCGCGATACCGAGGCAAAGGCCAACGGCGACCAGAACTTGTCGGGTGCTGATCGACTCGATACGAAGGTCGTCATCTCGCTGGGCGCGAAACTCCTCGTCGGTCCAGCGGTGAACCGCCGGCCCGGTCCGGCGAGTCGATGCCCGCTCGAGCGATTCGCTGAACTTCACCCTGTCATAGTGCCAACGAAGCCGCCCGAGTGACAACGGCGTGACCGTTGCGCACTCGGGCGGCGAAGTTCGTTGACGTTTTTGGTGCGAGCGGACTCGCCGACTAGTTGAGGCTAGAAGGTCTCACACTTTTGGTTCCTGTCGTTCTTGTGAACTCCTGACGAGGCGTTCTTCACACTCGAGAGGTAGCAGCGGTCCTTGCCCGAACCACCGTTGAGTGAGTCGCCGCCCGCGCCACCGACCAACAGGTCGGCGCCCTTTTTGCCCTTGAGGGTGTCTCGGTTGCGGTCGCCGTAGAGCTTGTCGTTACCGGAGCCACCCACCAACAGGTCCTTGCCGTCGCCACCCCGGATGATGTCTTTGCCCTGATCGCCGTAGAGCTGGTCCTTGCCGGGGCCGCCACAGATGCGGTCGTTACCGCCCTTGCCCTTGATGATGTCGTTTCCGCCTAGGCCCATGATGACGTCGTTGCCGCTCGTGCCGTCGATGCGGTCGTTGCCTACGGTACCGAGGATGGTCACCGCTCGGCCCGAACACTTGAGTGCGGGGAGCACGACTTCACCGACGCCGTACACGTTGTCGGCACCCTTGGCGCCTCGGTCAGCGATGGCGGTCTTGAGGTAGGCCTCAAGCTGGGCGGGAGTAGATGCGATTCCCGCACCGAGAACGAGCGCCGCAGTTCCGGCAACCGCCGGGGTTGACGAGCTGGTTCCGTTGAAGCAGCGGTCATAGGCGGTCACCGCCAAGCATGCCGGTCCGGAGATGTCGGGCAGGATGCGGCCGTCGTTCGACGGGCCCTGCGACGAGTACGAGGCGATGACTCGACCATCGGGCGGATCGATTGCGCCGACCGACATGTGGCCCTTGGCGTTGGCGTCGGATCCTGGACCCGAAGCGCTGTGGCGGTTCTGGGAGTACTCGAGGATGCCGTTGTTTACCGCGATCTCGAGGATGTCGCCGCTGGTGCCATTGTTGGCGGCGGCCAAGCGGATCTTCATGTAGTAGATCACCGAGCAACGAGGACCACTGATGAGCTCGAGTGGGTCCTGGCCGTTGCCTTGGGTGTCGAGGCTGGCGAATACCGGGTTACCGGTACCCGACGGGTTGTCGTAGATCAGCCAGTCGTAGTCGGTTGCGTTGGCCTGCCCCCAGTCGCTCCAGCGCAGACCGTTCATAAAGCAGGCGCTGAAGCCCATCGATTCGTCGCCGGGAGCAAACTCGAGCCAGCCGTCGTTGTCGGCATCGACCCAGGTTCCACGCCAATATGCGCCGTAGTCGCCGGGGAGCGCCGCATTGTTGCCGGCGGAGTTGAACCAGGCAATACCGTTGGCGACCGCGTAGTCGACGACGCTATTGAGCGGGCCGGTACCGTCGCCGGCACCGTCGTACTCTGAGGTCAACGAGCGAGAGATGATGTCGACGCCGTTGGCGATGAAGTAGTCGACAACCGCTTTGGTGTCGGCGGTGGTTACGGCGGTGGCCAGGTACAGCTCGGCTTCGGGCGCGAGGTCGTGGATGACCTCCGCGACGCCGACACCGTGGGCGGAGCGGGGGTCGGTGATGTTGCAGACCGTGCCCTGGAAGCGGCAGATCGATCCCGAGATTCGGGGCAGGTCGCCACTGCTGATGGCGTTCGACAGGTAGGGCTCACCAAAGAAGTCGATGATGCCGATCTTGACGCCGGCGCCTTCGAGGCCCAGGTTCTGCCACGGACCGGCCTTGATGGTTCGGACGTGCTCACCCTTGACCGAACCGCTCGTGACTGCCGCGGCAGCCTCGCTGGCGAGATCGTCGTTGGCGGCCGAGTAGACGGGGAAGGAACGGGCGGGCTTGCGCACGTCGACAACGGTCGAAAGACTCTCGAGGCCGTCGATCATGTCGGCGGCGATTTCGGCTTGGACCAAGTGGCCGGGCACGACTCCGGTCACGGTTCCGCCCGCTGCTTCAACAGCCGCAAGAGCTGCCGAGTCGTTGCCGGTGTGGCGAACTTCGACCACGACCATCGCCGCGCCGTCGACCGGGCTGAGATCAGAACTCGTGCTTTGCACGCCCGACTTCGACAGGTCGGCGATGTCGCCTTCTTCGACCGCTGCTGCGGTGATTTGCCAGACGTTTGCCGGGTCGTCGGCCCCTTGGGGCACATACCACTCAAGCTCGGACGCCGTTGCGGAGGCCGGACTGAGGGAGTCAGCGACCCCTCCGGTGTCGGCAAAGGCGTTCGGTGTGAACGCACAAACGCTCGCCATGGTGGTGAGAGCGACCATCGATCGAGCGAACTTCGATCGAGAGAATCGAGAAACAGATGCTGGATTGGACACAAATACCCCTGGAAAACAACGTGATGTCCCCATGGGTACCGTGTGAAAGATGGCTCGTCTCTAGGTCATTTAGCCCTCGTGACCAGCCCATCTGCGTCGAATGGCCCAGTTCGGCGCAGATGAATCTGGCGCTAAAACTGGAAGTAGATGAAGGGCGCCACGCCCTCGGGGCCCAGCGCAGCTACGACAAACAGCCACAACCCAAGCCCAACACCAAGCGCCGCCGGTGGCAGTCGGGAGACCGCCGCGCGGGCTTGCAGGCCATACAGCGGCGGCACGAGTTGGGCCGCCAGTGCGGCGACGATTGTCCCGACCACCAACGGCGTGGTCAACGTCGGCCCTTCGGTGAGTCCGCCAACCAGCGCCTGGGCGATCTCGCCGGCCCGATCGAGCGACTCGGCCCGGAACAACACCCACCCGACACACACCAGGTGAAAGGTGACGAATCGGGCGACCCAGACGTTGCGAACGCGAAGGGGGGCAAAGGGAACCGGCGAGGTGGGGTCGGCCCGCCATGGTTCGAGCTTGGTGCCGGTATGGAGCGCCGCAATCTCTTGGATGCGAATATCGGCCGCCGCGATGGGCTTGTCCGGCTCGCCCCGTACGTCGCCGGCGAACCGTTCGAGGCCCAACATCGCCCCCTGGTAGAACCCCCAGGCGATAAAGGTGCCGGCCGCGCCATGCCACAGACCGCCAAGGATCATGGTGAGGGCCAGGTTTCGGTAGGTCTTGAGCTTTGAGCCGCGGTTTCCGCCCAGCGGAAAGTAGAGATAGTCGCGTAGCCAGCGCGACAGGGTCATGTGCCAGCGCCGCCAGAAGTCCTGAAACGACACCGCGGCGTACGGCTTGTCGAAGTTGAGCGGAAACTGGAAACCAAGGAGCAGGGCAATACCGATGGCGATGTCGGTGTAGCCACTGAAGTCGGCGTAGATCTGGATTGCATATCCATAGATGCCAAAGAGCACGTCGAGGCTGCCGAACGCTTGGGGGGTGGCGAACACGTCGTCGACGATCGCATCGGCGAGGAAGCTCGAGATGACCACCTTCTTGAACAAGCCTCGTCCAATGAGTAGCGCTGCTTCCCCGGCTTCGACCGAGTGGGCGGGGCGGCGGTCTTGCAACTGGGGCAAGAACTCGGTGGCCCGAACGATGGGGCCGGCAACGAGCTGAGGGAAGAACGCCAGATATACCGCGGCATCGAGCAGTGGGACCGGGGCTACGTCGCGTCGGTAGGTATCGATCACATAGCTCATGCCCTGGAACGTGAAGAACGAGATACCGACCGGCAAAACCACGTCGAGCAGAGGCATGGAAATGCCGAGGTTTCGGTCGAGCGATGAGATGAAGAACCCGTAGTACTTAAAGAAGCCGAGTAAACCGAGGTTGGCCGCCACCGCGGCGGTTACGAGCGCCTTGCGGGTCGACTCGTCCGAGCTTCGAAACACCGAGATCGCCGCCACCTCGTTCACGAGGGTCACGGCGATGATCAGGCCCAGAAAACGCCAATCCCACCAGCCGTAGAAAATGTAGCTGGCCACCAAGATGGCGACCTTCCAGAGCTGGGTCCGGTCACGAAGCGCCCAGCTCACCGGCAAGACCAGCGCAAAGAAGAGTGCGAAGGTGAGGGTTGGGAACAACACGACGGGCCTAGTCTTGCCGGTTCTGGGCCAGAAATTTAGTCGGGCCGATTCGCCGAGTGGTTAGTCGGTGGCCGCCAGCTCGCCCGAATGCTGAATAGCGTTGATTTCGGCGCCGATGAGTACCGCGACAGCCACCAGCTGGAACCACAACATGATCGCCGCGATCGTTCCCATAAGACCCGACGCGCTGTCGGCGGTGGCCGACGCATACAGACCGAACAAGTAGGTGAACAGCACGAACAGCACGGTGGCGATAATGCCTCCCAGGCTGAGCAAGGACATCTTGGGACGGCCCTTGGGCACCACGCTGATCGGTTCGTGCGTTACGCCGACCTTCGATCCATGGTTTGGCCCGATCTGGTAGAGAACCGACAGCCCCATCATCATGATCAGCGCCAGGATCGGGAACCGCAGCACGGCGGTAAGGGTTTCGCCCGTCGACCCAAAGTCCAGCTCCTTGGCCAGGGCGGGAAGCCCGTTCATGACGAACATCGAGCCACCCATCACCACCAGGGTCCCGACCAACAACAACAATGCCGTTCCTCGCAGCTTGACGAAGTTGCGGTCCTCCTCGACTTCGTAGACGACGTTGAGCGCTTTCATCAGGTTGGCAACCGCGCCAGATGCGGAGAAGAACGCCACCCCGATCGAGATCAACAACGCGATAAGCCCGGCGCTTTCTTTCCCGGCTTCGACGATGCGGGTCATCTGGTCCTGCACGAAGTCCTGGGTGCTCTCGGGCTGGCTCGATAAGCCGTCTTCGACCAGGTCGATCACGTCCTGTTCGTCGGCGGCCATGCCATACGCGGTGATTGCACCGGTGAGGGTCGGGACCAACGCGAGGAAGGCAAAGAACGCGATCGCGGCGGCGAAGATAGGGGTGTTATGCCGTTTGATTCTGGCCAGAAGGGCTTTGATGAGCTTCACGTCCCCAACCCTATAGTGTGAGTCAGTTCGTCGGCCGCAACTAGGGAGCCATCGTCGTGACTCGATTCACCGACAAAACCGCATTCGTTACCGGCGCCGCGTCGGGAATTGGTCGCGCGACCGCCCAAAAGTTGGCGAGCGAGGGGGCCACGGTGGTCGGCGCGGACATCGACGAGGCGGGTCTCGCCGAGGCGGCGGCCGAAATAGGGACCAACTTCCATCCACTGGCGGTCAACATCACCAGCCGCGACGAATGCCACAAGGCCATTTCGGAAACGGTCGCCAGCCACGGCGGTCTCGACATCTTGGCGAACGTGGCGGGGGTAGCGCGGTCCGAACATGTCGCCGATGTCACCGAGGACCAGTGGCGACTGATGTTCGGGGTCAACGTCGACGGCATGTTCTGGTTGAGCCAGGCAGCGATCCCCCACCTGATCGAGAGTTCGGGCAATATCGTCAACATCGCATCGAACGCTGGCCTGATGGGTCAGGCCTATTGCGTCAACTACTGCGCAACCAAAGGTGCGGTCGTGAACCTCACCAAAGCCATGGCAATGGAGTTCATGAAGACACCGATGCGCATCAACGCCGTGGCTCCCGGCGGCACCGACACGAGCCTGGTGCAGAACTACGCGCTACCCGACGACATCGACTTCAAACTCCTCATGCGGTACACGTCGGACCGCGGCATGTCCGATCCGTCGGACCTCGCCAATGTGATCTGCTTTGTCGCTTCCGACGATGCTCGCTCGATGCACGGGGCAATCATTAGCGCCGATAACGGGATTACGAGTGGCTGAGCCTCAAGCCACACCCTTTGTCTTTGGCGTCGACCTCGACGGCGTCTGCGGCGACTACACCACGGCCTTTCGAGAGGTCGTCGCCGACGAACTCGGTGTGAGTATCGAATCGTTGCCGCTCGAGCGATCGTGGGACTTCAACGAATGGGGTCTCACCCCGGAAACATTTGGTGAACTGCATCAAAAAGCGGTGCTCGAGCGACGTATCTTTCGCGACATGCCGGTCATGAAGGACTGTGCCGACGCGCTCTGGCGGCTCAGCGACGCCGGCGTATGGATCCGAATCATCACGCACCGCCTGTACGTGAACTGGGGGCACGCGACCGCCATCGCCGACACGGTCGAATGGCTCGATACCGCTCGGATCCCCTACCGCGACATCTGCTTCTTGGGTGCCAAGCCCGAAGTCGCCTGCGATGCCTACGTGGACGATGGCGGACACAACATCATCGGGCTGCGCGAAACGGGCAACACGGTTATCGCCTTCGACGCGCCTTACAACAAGTCGATACCCGGCCTGCGGGCCCACGACTGGCTCGAGGTTGAACAGATCGTGCTCGACCTGGCCGCCCAAGGCGGTCGGTACGTCGAGGTGCAGTTACCTGGCCTGCCATCGGGCGCTGAGCGGCTCGATAACCGCCGACCCGAGGCTGGCTAAAGCCCAGGCTCGCTAACCCCCGGGGCCCGCGAAGGGCGGTTAGCTCTTCTTGTAGTTCGGCTTGCGCTTCTCGGCGAAGGCTCGCGGGCCTTCTTTCGCGTCGTCGGAGTTAAACACCGCTTCGCCGATCGGAGCTTCAAAGGCCCACGCCTCTTCCTCGGTCATCCCGATGGTGCCCCGTAGCGTTTTGATAATGCCCTCGACGGCCAGCGGACCGTTCTCGGCGATCGTGGCGGCGATCTCCTTGGCTTTGTCGAGCGCCGAGCCATCGGGAACCACGTGGCCGATCAGGCCGAGCGACTTCGCCTCGGCGGCGCTGATGTGTTTGCCAGTCAGCAAGATATCGGCCGCTTCGGTATAGGGAATTTGGCGAGCGAGGCGCACCGCAGAGCCACCCATTGGATACAACGACCACCGGGCCTCCGAAACACCGAACTTGGCGCTCTCGCCGGCGACGCGAATATCGGTGCCTTGGAGGATTTCGGTACCGCCGGCGATCGACACGCCCTCCACCGCCGCGATGATCGGAACCGGCGGCTGATAGGTCTTGAGCAGACCTCGGTAGATGAAGTCCGAGCCTTCATTGGCCATCCGGCCCGAAACGTCGTAGTCGTCGGTGGCGTCGACATCGCCCGCCATCGCCCGCAGGTCCATGCCCGAGGAGAAGTTGCCGTCGGCACCGGTCAAGATGATGACTCGAATGTCGTCGCTCTCGGCCGCTTGCTCCCAGGCGTCGGCCATGCGGGCGAACATCGCCAGGGTCATGGCGTTCTTGCGCTGGGGCCGGTTGAAGGTGCACGTCATTACGTGGTCAGCCACGTCTACCAAAAGATCCATGCTTCTTCTTAGCGCGTGCGACGCACCACTTCGAAACACAGGATCGACGCGGCGGCCGACACGTTGAGCGACTCGACTCCCCCGGCGAGCGGGATGGCAACCGAGCGATCGACCGCGACCGATAGGCCTCGAGTCTCGTTTCCCAGAACAAAGGCGACCCGGTCGCCGAAATCGGCGGTGTAGATGTCGTCACCGCCGGCGTCGAGGCCAATCAACTCGAACCGACTGTCTCGTAGTTGCTCTACCGCGTCCTCGACGGTCTCGACCCGCAGGATCGGGGCTCGAAACGCCACCCCGGCCGACGCTTTGATCGTGATCGGCCCGATCGCTGCGGTGCCGCGGCTCGGAACTACGACCCCGTCGATCCCGGCGGCGACCGCCGAACGCAGGATCATGCCAACGTTGGCGGGGTTGTGGAGCTGATCGAGCACCAAAACGGTGGTCGCCCACTCGCGGCCACCTCGGCGGGCCTCCAAAAAGGCGCTGAGCTGGCGCATGGCGGGCGCGACGATGTCGGCCACCACGCCTTGGTGATGGCGAGGAGAACCAGCAACCGAGGTCACCTTGCGCTCGGTAACCTTCTCCACGGCAATGTTGCGAGCGCTGGCCTTGCGCCGGATCTCGGTAATCGGGTCGCCCTGGGCGCGGTCGGACAGGAGAATCTTGGCGATGTCGAGTTGCGGGTCGTCGAGCGCCTCAAGAACCGGGTTACGGCCGGCGACGGTGAGGTACCGGTCGCGGGGTGATGGTTCGGTCACCCGCGTTCGGCGAGCACCGAACGGGCAACCTCGAGGTCGTCGGGATTGGTGACGCCGATCCAGTTCTCCGACGACGACAGTACTTCGACGGTCAGGTCGCCTGACGCCATGAGCTCAGCAACCGCTTCGGGCAACAAGAACTCAGACTTCTCTTCGTGGCCGTGCGCCTCGAGGAACGTGGCGAACTTGGTTTCGAGGTGACCAAACAACGATTGGGGTAATCCCCACATGTTCATCGATACCAGCGTGGTGTCCGGGTAGGACCCCGGCGGGTCCTCGCTGGTGATCTCGCCCGAATCGGCTCGAGCGATGCCGTGCGTTTCGACGATCGACGACAGCCGGTTTGCCGAGTCGGCCTCACACACCCCCCGCGACACCGCGCCCACCTTGGGCAGCGTTCGCGACAGCTCGAATCCGACGATCGATGCTTCGGTCGGCGATGCGTTCTGCATAAACGACACCACCTGTTGGTACGAACTCGAACCGTAGTAGTCATCGGCATTCACTACGACGAAGGGCCCATCGACCGCATCGGCCACGACGAGCACCGCGTGCGCCGTGCCCCAGGGCTTGGTTCGTTCGGGGCCGTGGGTGTCTTGGCACACCGTCTCGACATTGAGATCGGGGTGTTGGGTTGCGACATGGTCGAGGACTTGTTGTTCGATCGATGACCGCACGACGATGATGACTTTGTCGACCCCGGCCGCGGTTGCGTCGCGGATCGCATAGTCAAAGAAGGCTTCGCCGCTCGGGCCTACGTCGACGAGTTGTTTGTCGCCGCCGAAACGGGATCCGAGGCCGGCGGCCATGATGAGCAGGTTTACACCCATAGGAACGGACTTTCTATCGAAGTGGAATGCAAGTGTACGGCCTAGAAGGCCGACACCTGTGAACGCTCGCTACTTATCGCCCGCGGCGTTCGGCGGGCGCTCGCCCGCTACGAATGCGTCGCGGGCCTTGTCGCCCACGCCTAACAGGTTTAGCTCGAAGGTAAAGCCCTGCTCATAGCGATAGCTCGATCGAACATCGACCTCATCGATACCGTTCATCGACGCCTTGGCGGCCCGCATAACGGTCGGGTCCTTGCTGGCGATCACGGCCGCCAAACTCTGGGACTCCTCGGCCAAATCGTCGACCGTGTCGACCACTTTGTAGACCGATCCGTAGCTGGCCAGCTCGCTGGCCGGCGCCGGCTCGGCGGTGTAGAGCATCTGGCGAGCCCGGTGCTGGGGTACGAGCCGACGAAGATGGGTCGCCGCCCCGAGGGCCCCGTTATCGACCTCGGGTAGCCCAAAGGTGGCGTTGGAGGTCGCCAACAACACGTCGGCGTTGCCGGCGATACCGATGCCCGTTCCGAGGCAGAAATCCTGCACCGCGACGACCGTCGGGACCGCGCACTCATACACCGCCCGAAACAGTTCGAAGCACGACCGGTTGGCCTGAACGATTCCTTCGTTGTGTTCGAGTTGTTGCATTTCCTTGATATCGACCCCCGCGCAGAACCCGCGGCCGGCGGCCGACAGCACCACGACCCGCACGTCGGGGTTCCACTTGTACCCATCGAGGATCTTGGCCAGCTCGTACGTGTCGGCGATGTTCAAGGCGTTGACCGGCGGGTTGTTCATCACCAGCGATGCGATGCCTGCGTCGTCGATCGATTCGTGAATCGTCATGGGCGAACCTTAGGCCTTCACGATCACGGACGAACCGTGTCCGAACAGGCCTTGATTGGCAGTGATGCCGACTTTGGCGCCTTCTACCTGACGGCCGGTGGCCTGGCCGCGTAGCTGCCAGGTGAGTTCGCACACCTGGGCGATTGCTTGGGCGGGTACGGCTTCGCCGAAGGCGCCGAGCCCGCCGCTCGGGTTTACGGGTAGGCGTCCGCCGATGCTGGTATCGCCGGCGCGCAACAGCTGTTCGGCTTCGCCCTTAGCGCAGAACTGCAACTGCTCGTACCAGTCGAGTTCGAGGGCCGACGACAAGTCATACACCTCGGCGACGTCGATGTCGTCGGGGCCAACACCGGCTTGTTCATAGACCCGAGCACCGATCGCCTCTTTAAAGCTGAGGTCGGGTTCGGCCACCGCGCCTGCGCTGTCGGTAGCAAGGTACGGCAGATCGATGATGGTGTCGGGATAGGTCGGCGTGACAAGCGAGATGCCGGCCACCTTCACCGGGTTGGTATGGCCGTGCGCCTTGGCGTACTCCATGCTCGATACCACGATCGCTGCTCCCCCGTCGCTGGTCGCACAAATATCGAGCAACCGAAGCGGATCCGAGACCACGGGTGAGTTCTCGATGTCTTCGAGGGAGTACTCCTTGGTGAACCGGGCGTTCGGGTTCGATGCACCATGGCGAGAATTTTTGACCTTCACCGAAGCGAAGTCGGCCGCCGAAGCGCCGTACAACTCGATGCGCCGGCGGGCGTGCATACCGAAGTACACCGGGTTGGTGGCACCGATCATGTGGAACCGCAGCCAGTCGGTGTCGTCGGGGCGCCGGCCTTCGTTGGGCGCCAAGAAACCCTTTGGCGTGGTGTCGGCACCGATCACCAGTGCCACATCGCAGGCGCCCGAAAGAATCTTGTTCCGAGCGACATCAAGCGCGGTTGCCCCAGAAGCACACGCCGCGTACGAACTTGCGACCTCGGCGCCGGTAAACCCAAGCGCCCGGCTAAAGCTCGACGCCGAGACGTACCCCGGGTAGCCGTTACGCACCGTGATTGCGCCTGACACGAACCCCACGTCGCCATAGGCGACGTCAGCGTCGGCCAACGCGTCGCGGGCAGCCTTTACGCCGTACTCGACAAAGTTGCGGCCCCACTTACCCCACGGGTGCATCCCCACCCCAAGAATCGCTACTTCGTCGGTCATGACGGGGTCCCTTCGGTCGTGCTCAGTTGCCATTTCCAGGTCAGGTATTCGTTTTCGTCGTCTTCGTACAACGTGTCGATGATCAGCTCGACCGGCGTTCCCAAGGTGAGGTCGTCGATGCTGACGCCGTCGGCCATTTGGCCGAGCACGACCATCTGTTCCTTCTCCAACTGCACCGCGGCGATGACGATCGGCTCATACGGTTCGGTCGCCACGACGTAGGGCGGTGGCGGGGCATAACTACTGGTGGTGAAGCTCCACACCGTGCCGGT
The DNA here is from genome assembly GCA_938038815.1 of uncultured Acidimicrobiales bacterium. Taxonomy (GTDB): domain Bacteria; phylum Actinomycetota; class Acidimicrobiia; order Acidimicrobiales; family SHLQ01; genus CALLQB01. The sequence continues at coordinate 76,032 of CALHTF010000008.1, forward strand.
TCGGCTCAACAGCACCTCTTCCATATTGGCGCCGAGCGCCCCCGAGTCGGTGGTGGCGGCGGGGACGGTCGGATCGGTTCCGCCGAGATGCTTGGGAAAGCAGTAGTTCTCTCGGCCCGGCGATTTACCGCCGATCAGATGAGGTGGGTCGTCGGTCGTGAACAAGCCTTCGACCGCGGGAACTCGTGTTTTGGCCACCGGTGGTGCTTCCTGACTTTGCGTTGATGGTCTGGCCACCATACCGGCGATGGGTGTTACAGACCGAAACACTCGACCACTCGGTCGGGCGCGTCAGAGGGGTCAGGTACCGTGGCCCCATGGCAACTCAGCGGAGCGTTCTTGTGGTGTCGGACCTCGACGGCACGTTGTGGGACGAACACCAGTGGATTCACCACGACACGGCGGCCGCTATCGCCGAACTCGAGAGCCGCGGCGTGGAGCTGTTGTTGGCTACCGGTCGGCGTCTGTCGAGCGCCCGCAGCGCGTTTGCGCTCAACGACCTGTGGAAGCCATCGATCATGCTCAACGGCACGCTCGGGGCGTTGTTTCCCGATGACGAGCTGTTTCATACCGCGTGCTTCCCGGTCGAGGCCGGAGCCGCGGTGCACGAGGTCTTTCTGCATCACGGCCACGAACCGGTGCTCTATGGCTCCGATGGGTTGGTGTATGGCGCCGCGACGGCCACGACCGGCGCAACCCATCGGCGGGCGCTCGCCGCCGATCTCATCGAGTCCGATCCGGTGCGCCACCTCGAAGCCGGTACGGCACTGGCACTGTCGATCAACGGGGTACAGCTCGATGGTCTCGAAGGTCTCTGTAGCGACCTCCAGGGCCTGGGCCTGTTCGTCGACGTGTACCAAGACCCGCTGTATGGCCAGTGGTCGATAACCGCTCAGCCGCCCGGCGTGTCGAAACAGACGGGCATCGATGCCTATATCGCTCACCGGTTTTCCGGTGAGCCTCGTCCGGCGGTGATAGCGCTGGGCGACGCGGGCAACGATGTCGAGATGATCGCTGCCGCCGACATTGGCATTGCCATGGCGAACGGCCACGAGTCGGTGACCTCGATCGCCGACCGACTCGTCGCTGGCCCAGCCCAAGGTGGGTGGGCCCAGGTGCTGTTGGCGGTCGACGAGTTTTCGTAACCGGCACACGGGTTTTGGGGCGGTTCACCGCTGGTCACTATCGTGCGAAACATGATCTCAGCAGGCGACGAATACCCGGTCCATCAAACCGCGGAGTGGATCGCCCACCCCGCGACGAGCGACAAGAATTTCTACGATCGCAACTACTTCAACTTGCATCACTGCAACGACGATCTGTTCGCGATCTTTGGGATGGGCCAATATCCAAACCTCGGCGTGCACGACGCGTACATCACGGTGCGTCGAGGCGACACCCACCACGTGATTCGATCGTCGCGCCCGCTGACCGACCGCATGGACACCACCGTGGGCCCCATCCGGATCGAAGTGATCGAGCCGCTCCAGAAGGTGCGGTTCATCGTGGAGCCGAGCGAACACAGCGTCGAGGCCGACGTCACATGGCACGCCAGCTGCCCCGCCTTCGAAGAGCCGAACCAGTTCCTGCGAGCTGGCGGCAAAGTGGTGTTCGATACCCAGCGATTCGCGCAAACCGGAACCTGGGAGGGAACGCTCAAGGTTGGCGACGAAACCTTTGATGTGCAGCCCGCCGATTGGTGGGGGGTTCGCGATCGTTCGTGGGGCGTGCGACCGGTGGGCGAGAAAGAAACCGATGGCATCCGAGCGGGCCTCAATGTCATGCCAGGTATGTGGAACTATTTCCCAATGAAATTTGATGATCACGCGATCATCTATATGTGCCACGAGCGTCCCGATGGGGTTCGTCCCCTCGAGGAGGCGGTTCGGGTGTGGGACGACCCAACCCGCGAGATCGAACATCTCGGGCGCCCAGAATGGGAGCATCAGCTCACGCCGGGCACCCGCATGCTCGAAGGCTCGACCATCCGGATGCCCCATGCCGGCATCGAAGTGGCGTGCACCCCGCTGTTGGTCAACTATGTGTCGGTCGGAACCGGCTACGGCATGGACCAGGATTGGCGCCACGGCATGTATCACGGGCCCGAACTGGTCGTACAAGGGTTGCAGTTGGCGACCGAGGAGATCGCCAAGCTCGGTCAGTATGGCGTGGTCGACCACGTTGGGCGCTTCGAGTACGAAGGCAACGTCGGATTCGGCCTGTACGAACATGGGTTCTTTGGCCCGTTTCCACCGGTGGGACTGTCCTCAGCTCACTAGAGGAGCGGCGGCCGCTCCGGTTTTTGGTTAAGCACCCCAGATCGGGGCGCCGATGATCAAACCGTATGAGTGACACCGCCCTCCCGCCAGAACGACTGCTTCGGTCGCCTTCGTCGATCGAAGAACTCGGTATCCCCCGCACCCTCATCGAAGACATCTTCATGCGCCGCCTCGCTGCGGAACGCCAGTCAATGCTGTATGCGTTGTGTGAGAGTCTCGGACTCAACATCGCCGTCGGCCGCGCCATCGCCGATGACCTGCGCGAAAAGAAGATCGTCGAGTACTTCGCGTTGGAAGGCCGCGACTACCGGATCGGGCTGACCGAGGCGGGCACCAAGATGTCCCACGACAGCCAGAAGTCATCGCAGTACTCAAGCTACCTGCCGGTTCCACTCGACCAGTACGTCGCCCAAGTATTGGCCCAAAAGGCCACCCTGCAACTCAACCGAGAAAACGTCCGAGCGGCCTTTGCTGACCTGGTGGTTGAAGAGTCGCTGCTCGACTCGCTCGGTCCGGCGTTCCTCAACGACGGTGCCATCTTCTTGTACGGCCCTCCCGGTACCGGTAAGACCGCACTCGCCGAGCGCATGATTCGGGTGCACAGCGACCAGGTTCTGGTTCCTCGAACCGTCGAGGTTGATGGTTCGATCATCTCGGTGTTCGACCCTGCGGTTCACACCGAGGCCGAAGAACAACCGGTTGGCCTCGACCCGCGGTGGGTTGCGTGCGATCGTCCGCTGGTGATCGTCGGTGGTGAGCTCAGCGCCAACATGGTTGACCTCAACCTCGACCAGGTGTCGGGCGTGTACTCGGCTCCAATCCAGATGCTTGCCAACAACGGCATTCTGGTGGTGGACGACTTTGGTCGCCAGCAGATCGAGCCCAACGAACTGATGAATCGCTGGATTGTGCCGCTGGCTCGCGGTATCGACTACCTCAAGCTGGCCAACGGTACGAAATTCACCTTGCCGTTCGAGCTCAAGCTGGTCGCATCGACCAACCTTGACCCCAACGCGTTGGGCGATGATGCGTTCCTGCGTCGTCTCCGCAACAAGGTGTTCATCGGCGGTATCACCCCCAATGCCTTCAACTGGATCTTGGCTCGAGTCGCCAAGGCCAAAGGCATCGAGGTCACCGGCGAAAGTGCCGCCCACCTCAAGACCATCGCCGAACGCGAGATCGGCGAGCTTCGCCCCTACCTTGCGGTCGACTTCTGCGACTTGATGATCGGTATCTGCCTTTACGAGGGGATCCCCCGGGTGCTCGATAGGGCCATGATCGACCGGGTTGCCTCGGTCTACTTCGTGAACGAAGAAGATGGTGCCGCTGCCGCAGCCGGTAGTGCATCGCTCGCCGCCGATAAGACCCCGGCCGGCAAAGCAGCCGAAGAGGCCGCCGCCGAGACTGTCGCCGCGTAACCACCGGCCGACCGGCCGAACCACGCCAACCAAGACTGGGTAGACGCACCGTGGGTGTCTATACTCAGAACTGCTGAATACCTCTTGTGGGAGAGCGGCGGGTGCACATGGCCCGCCCGCCGAAGGAGCAACCGCCCCGGAACCTCTCAGGCATCTTGGACCGCAGGAAACTCGCACTCTGGAGAGTGGTAACCAACGCTGGTTACCCACCGAAGGGGCAAGCCGGGAAACCGGTCAAGCTCTCAGGTTTCAGGACAGAGGGGGCGCCTTTACCGACGCGCACCTGGAGCCCTGAGCACGTGACTAACCCAACCAAACCAGCCCCCGATCCGGCCTTCGAAGCAGCCTTGAGCGACCCGCCTTTCGCCGCCCGCCACATCGGTCCCGATCCGAGCGAGCAACAAGCGATGCTCGACACGATCGGTAGCGAGAACCTCGATGCGCTGTTGGCCGAGACCATCCCGCACTCGATCCTCACCACGGCGCCCCTCGACCTTGCTGGGCCGCTTAGCGAAACCCAGGCTCTAGCCCGGCTGCAGGAGTTCGCCGCCCAAAACACCGAAGTCGTTTCGCTCATCGGCACCGGCTACTACGGGACCGTGACGCCGGGGGTCATCAAGCGCAACGTGCTCGAGAATCCTGCGTGGTACACCGCCTACACGCCCTACCAACCCGAGATCAGCCAGGGCCGGCTGGAGGCGTTGCTGAACTTCCAGACGATGGTGTCGGACCTCACGGGAGTCGAAATTGCCAACGCGTCGATGCTCGATGAGGCCACCGCGGCCGCCGAGGCCATGACCCTGCTGCACCGGGCGAGCAAGACCAAACGATCCACCTTCCGGGTCGACCATGCCTGCCATCCACAGACGATCGCCGTTATCGAGACACGCGCCGTTCCCCTCGGTATTGCCGTGGAGGTCACCGACCGCAATGCCCCGCTGTCCGACGACGTGTTCGGCGTCTTGATCCAATACCCGGGAACCACCGGCGAGGTTGTCGACCTCGAACCGTTGGTCGCCGCGGCCCACGATGGTGGCGCCTTGGTGGCGGTCGCCGCCGACATTTTGGCCCTAGTGCTGTTGCCGTCGCCCGGTTCGGTCGGCGCCGACGTTGTGGTGGGGTCCACCCAACGTTTTGGCGTGCCGCTGGGGTACGGGGGTCCGCACGCCGGCTACCTGGCTGCGCGCGAAAGTTTCAAACGATCGTTGCCTGGCCGGCTGGTGGGTGTATCGGTCGACGCTCACGAACGGCCTGCGCTTCGCCTCGCCCTGCAAACCCGCGAGCAACACATTCGCCGTGAGAAAGCGACGAGCAATATCTGTACCGCTCAGGTACTCCTCGCCAATATCTCGGGCATGTACGCGACCTACCACGGGCCGGGCGGGTTGCGCCGAATCGCCCAACGGGTGCACCGTTTGGCCGCCACCCTGGGGCACGGGTTGCGAGCCGAAGGCATCGAACTGGAGCATGACCTGTTCTTCGACACGGTGGTCGCCCGCGCCCCCGGAACGGCGGCCTCGGTGGTCGAAGCAGCACTCGCCGCCGGTATCAACCTGCGCCTCATCGACGATGATCGGGTCGGCATTTCGTTCGACGAAACGTCGGAGGTCGAAACCCTCCACAAGGTGCTCGGTGCGTTTGGCGCGAACCCACTCGACCCCGAGCCAGCGTTCGACGTGTTGACCCACGACCAGTACCGGACCGACGAGATTCTCGATCACGAGGTGTTCCACCGCTACCGGAGCGAGACCGAGATGCTGCGGTATCTGCGCAAGCTCGCCGACAAAGACATCGCCCTCGACCGGGCCATGATTCCGTTGGGTTCGTGCACGATGAAGCTCAACGCCACGACCGAGATGGAGCCGATCACCTGGCCCGAGTTCGCCAACATTCACCCGTTCGCCCCGATCGACCAGGCCGAGGGGTACCAGAACCTCATCGGCGAACTCGAAGCCATGCTGGTTGAGATCACCGGGTACGACGCCGTATCGCTCCAACCCAACGCCGGATCTCAGGGCGAGTTTGCTGGGCTTCTCGCTATTCGGGCCTACCACCACGCCAACGGCGACGAACAACGCCATATATGTCTCATACCCGCCTCGGCTCATGGCACGAATGCCGCCAGCGCCGTGATGGCCGGCATGAAGGTCGTGGTCGTGGCATGTGACGACGAAGGCAACGTCGATATGGGCGACTTGAAAAACAAGGTCGTCGAGTCGGGCGACGACCTGTCGGCGGTCATGGTGACCTACCCATCGACCCACGGTGTGTTCGAAACCTCGATCCGCCAGATCTGCGACCTGGTCCATGAGTACGGCGGTCAGGTGTACCTCGATGGCGCCAACCTCAACGCCATGGTCGGCACCGCCAAGCCCGGCCAGTTTGGCGCCGACGTCTCGCACCTCAACCTGCACAAAACGTTCTGTATCCCCCACGGCGGCGGCGGACCCGGTGTTGGGCCTATCGGCGTGGGGGCCCACCTCGCGCCGTTCCTGCCCGACCATCCGTTCTTCAGCGAGGCTGGTCCAGACGTAGGACCCGAGGTTGGATGCGGCACGATCTCGGCCGCACCGTGGGGGTCGGCGGGAATCTTGCCGATCTCGTGGACCTACATCGCGCTGATGGGAGCCTCGGGGCTTCGCCAGGCGACCGAAGCAGCGATCTTGTCGGCCAATTACATCGCCACCCGCCTCGAACCGCACTTTCCGGTGTTGTACCGCGGCGAAAACGGACGAGTAGCCCACGAGTGCATCGTCGACCTGCGCCCCATCAAAGACGAGACCGGCGTAAGCGTCGACGATGTCGCCAAGCGACTCATCGACTACGGATTCCACGCCCCAACAATGTCGTTCCCGGTGGCGGGAACGCTGATGATCGAGCCGACCGAGTCCGAGTCCCGCGAGGAGGTCGACCGATTCTGCGATGCCATGATCGCCATCGGCACCGAGATCGCCAAGGTGCGCAACGGGGAATGGTCGAGCGACGATAACCCGTTGGTCAACGCCCCGCACACCGCCGAGGACCTGTTGGTCGAGGACTGGACCGCCGGCTACTCACGCGAAACCGCCGCGTATCCGGTCCCCGGGCTGCGCCACAACAAATATTGGCCGCCGGTCAGCCGCATCGACAACGCCCACGGCGACAAGAACTTGGTTTGCAGCTGCCCACCGATGAGCGAGTACGAATAGCTCGTCGACGAGCGCATTTGTGCCCTTCTGGGGTGGGTGAATTGGGGCTATAGGTCCTGGTGAAATCTGCCGATCACTACGGGTATGGACAATGCCCGCGCCAAATCGGTCGAAGCCTTGGAAGAGGCCGCGAACACCACACCGGCGATGACCTTTGACGAGCCAGCCGAGACGCATGTCTTTGGCTGCCGTCTGCACGCCATCGACGAACCGACGATGTTCGGCATGATCGAGCGGTCGGTCGATACGAACGAGCGGATCATCGTGGCCAGCCAAAACATGCACGGTGTCCACACCCATCTCACCGACCCGGCGTTCCGCATGCTTCACGACGCGCCGGAAACGCGGGTCCACATCGACGGCACTCCTCTGGTGTGGCTCTCGCAGCTAAAGGGCGACGACGTCGGTTACGAACACCGCACCGGCTGCATCGACTGGGTCCCCGAACTGTTTGCTCTGGCTGCCAAGCGGTCGTGGCGCATCTACCACCTCGGTTCAACCGATGAGGCGCTCGACGCTGGCCTGGCCCAAATTCGAGCAACCCACCCCAACTTGTTGATCGAAGGCCGCAACGGGTTCTTTGACGCCGATCCGTCGAGTGCGGAGAACCGCGAAGTGGTGGAAAAGATCAACGCCGCCGACCCCGACATCTTGTTGGTTGGCATGGGAATGGGTCGTCAAGAGCAGTGGATCCTGCAGAACAAGGAGCGGCTGAACGTTCCGGTCATCATCACGACCGGCGCCATGATCAAGCTGCTCGCCGGCGAACTCAACATGGCACCCCGCTGGCTGGGCCCGCTCGGCCTCGAATGGGTGTTCCGTCTCTACGACAACTTCGGCGAGACGGCCCAGCGGTACCTGGTCGAGCCGTTCCACATCTTGTTCAACGCCTCAAAGCGCAACCTGAAGAACCGGTCGAAGTAATGGGGCGGATCATCGTTTCCGCCGACGACTTCGGGTTCGACGAAGACACCACCGCCGCCACGATCGAATCGTTTGAGTCCGGCGTACTCAAGAACGCATCGCTCATGGCGAACATGGACGCCACCAAACTGGCCGCCGATTACGCCGCCGACAATCCACAGTTCAGCTGGGGTGTGCATCTCACGTTCACTCGCGACACGACCGAAGAGCCGGTACTCCCCTCGGCCGACGTACCGTCGCTGATCGGTCCCGAGGGCATGTTCCTTGAGGGGCGCGCCGCCCAAATCAAGGCATTGGCCGGCCGATTCCCGGTCGAGGAGATCGCCCAGGAGATGTCGGCCCAAATCGGCCGGCTTCGCGACCTCGGCGTCAAGGTCGACTACGTCGATAGCCACAAGCACCTGCACAAGTTTCCAAACTTTTCCAAAGCGTTGGTGCGGGTACTTCCCACGTTCGGCATTTCGCTTGTCCGCAACGTACAGAACGTGTTTGTGCCCGCCCCGAGCAAGACCCGCCCGACCGTGTTGCTCGGTGGCGCGCTGCGGCGTCCGTTGGTCGCCCGCTGGCGCACCACCGACCAGTTCTTCATGGGTGACGGCGACACCTCGTTTGACTGGTGGGACAAGGTGCCGCTGCCCAGCGGCGGTCGAGTGCTCGAAGTCGGTGGCCATCCCGGGACCAACGAGCCGTGGCGGGCCCACGAGGCCGAGCAGTTGGCGAAGTTTGTCAACCGGGCCGCGGGTGAGGGTGCGCAGCTCATTCGCTGGCGCGACCTGTAACCAGGCGCAACCCAAAACCGGCGGCCGGCGATCGCGGCGACGTAGAGTCGCGCCATGGCAACCTTTTCGATCGCATACCTCGGGCTCGGCGTTATGGGCTACCCGATGGCCGGACACCTCGCGGCTGCGGGCCACGACGTCACCGTGTGGAATCGCACCGCGGCCAAAGCCGAAGCCTGGGTTGGTGAGCATGGTGGTCAACTCGCTCCCACGCCTGCCGCCGCCGCGGACGGCGCAGACTTCGTGTTTTTGATTCTCGGCGACGACGCCAGCGTTCGGTCGGTGGCCTACGGCGACGACGGGGTCCTCGCCACGATGAGGCCCGGCGCAGTGCTTGTCGATCACACCACCGCGTCGGCCGAACTGGCGCTCGAACTTTGGTCCGCAGCGGCCGAAAAGCAGGTGGGCTTTCTCGACGCTCCGGTGTCGGGTGGCGAGGCGGGAGCGCAAAACGGCGTGCTAACGGTCATGTGTGGAGGCGACCCCGAGCACTTTGGCGCCGCGCAACCGGTGATCGATACCTATGCCCGCGCGACCACGCTGTTGGGGCCCGCCAGCAGTGGCCAGCTGACCAAGATGGTCAACCAGATCTCGATCGCCGGAGCGATCCAAGCGCTGAGCGAGGCGATCAACTTCGCCGGGCGCGCCGGGCTCGATGTCGACCAGGTGGTCGATGTGATCTCCAAGGGCGCAGCCGGTTCGTGGCAACTCGAGAACCGCGGCAAGACAATGGCGGCCGACGAGTTCGACTTTGGCTTCGCGATCGAGCACATGCGAAAGGACCTCGGGATCGCCATCGCCGAAGCAAAGCGCCGCGGCGCCGACGTAACGATCACCGAACAAGTCGATGGCTACTACGAAGAGGTCATGGCGATGGGCGGCACCCGCTGGGATACCTCGGCCCTGATTCGCCGCATCAACGGCCACTAGGCAACCAGAGCGTTCGGGTACATAGGGCTGACGACACCGGTACATTCGAAGGGTGGAAAACTATGACCTGCTCATCATCGGCACCGGCTCGGGTAACTCGATCCTGACCCCCGACTTCGACAATTCGCGCGTCGCGCTCGTCGAAAAGGGAGTCTTTGGCGGAACGTGCCTCAACGTCGGATGTATCCCTTCGAAAATGTTCGTGTACACGGGCGACATGGCCGAGCACGCTCGCACCAACGACAAGTTCGGCATAACCACCAGCTTCGACGGCGTCGACTGGCCCGCGATTCGCGACCGCGTGTTTGGGCGCATCGACCCGATCGCCGCCGGGGGCGAGAACTACCGCACCAACGAGAACGATCACGTCACGGTCTACAAGGGCGAAGGCACCTTCACCGGACCGAAGCAACTCGAGGTAAACGGCGAGACCATCACCGCCGACCACATCGTTCTGGCCGCCGGCGCCCGAAGCTTTACCCCCGACATCGCCGGCTTGGCCGAGGTGGGTTTCCACACGTCCGACACCATCATGCGAATCGATGCTCTCCCCAAGCGCCTGACCGTGTTGGGTGGCGGCTACATCGCATCGGAACTCGGGCACGTGTTTGGCAGCCTCGGGGTCGACCTGACCATCATCAACCGCAGCGGGCGCCTGTTGCGGAACGAAGATAGCGACGTGTCGGACCGCTTCACCGAAATCTACCAACGCCGGTTCAACGTGTTGTTGAACACCACGGTGTCACAGGTCAGCCAAGATGACGGCGGGCCAATAACGATGAACCTGGAGGTCGATGGCGAGGCTCAAGTTCACGAGACCGACATGATCCTGGTCGCCACCGGCCGTATCCCGAACGCCGACACGCTCGGTGTCGCGGCGTGCGGGGTCGAAGTCAACGACTCCGGTTACGTCATCACCGACGACCACGGCCGTACCAATGTTGACGGGGTCTGGGCGCTCGGCGACATCACCACCGCGCTGCAACTCAAGCATTCGGCGAATCACGAGGCCAAGATCGTCGCCCACAACATCGCCCATCCCGACGATCTGCGTAGCCGCGACCTGTCGCTCGTACCCCATGCGGTGTTCGGCCACCCGCAGGTGGCGGCGGTCGGCAAAACCGAGGCCCAACTCATCGCTGATGGCACCCCGTACGTGTCGAAGCTGCAGAACTACGGCGACACCGCATATGGATGGGCCATGGAAGACACCGAGAGCTTTTGCAAGCTGCTCGCCCACGCCGAAACCCGGCAGCTGCTCGGCGCTCACCTGCTCGGCCCGCAGGCGTCATCGCTGATTCAACAACTCATCCAAGGCATGCGATTTGGTCAAACCGTCGACGAGATGGCGACCGGCCAGATGTACATCCACCCGGCACTGAGCGAAGTTGTCGAGAACGCCCTGCTCGGGCTGTAGCGGTTGTGGATCTCGACGCACTGGGAAGCGCGGCCGGTCTTCTGACACAATCCCTGCATGAGTAACGACATCATCGCCACCCCACGAGATCTTGCGGGAAAGGTCGCCGTGATCACCGGCGGGGCCTCCGGCATGGGCAAGGCGTTCGCCCAACGTTTCGGGGCGGCCGGTATGAAGCTGGTGCTCGGCGATATCGAAGAGCCCGTGCTGGCCGAAACGGTTACCGAACTCACCGCGTTGGGGCATGAGGTTGTCGCCCAACGGACCGATGTCTCAGACAAAGCGTCGGTGGAGTCGCTCGCCGAGTTTGCTCGCACCTCGTTCGGCGAACCGTACCTGGTTGCACTCAATGCTGGAGTGGCGGGCGGCAGCGGCCGCATGGACGAACTGTCGACCAAGGACTGGGAGTGGACCCTCGGGGTCAATCTGTGGGGAATCATCCATGGCATCTCGGCGTTCCTGCCCGGACTCAAGGCAGCAAACGAGGGCCATGTGCTGATCACCGCGTCGATCGCTGGTCATCTGTGCATCCCGAGCATGGGCCCGTATAACGTCACCAAACATGCGGCGGTCAGTATCGCCGAGACCATGTCGAACGAGCTGCGCGAAGACGGCGTTGGGGTCGGGGTGACCTGTTTATGTCCGGGCCTCGTGCTCACCGGAATCTTTCAGTCCGATCGCAACCGTCCCGAGACGCTCACCGATCCCGGGATCGCCGACGAGCCGCTCAGTCCCGAGGACGAGGAGCGACGAGCCGCCCTGTTCGAAATCCTCCTGGCCAACGGCAAAGCCCCCGAACATGTAGCCGAACTGGTACACGATGCGGTCCGCGACAACACGTTTTGGGTCTTCACCGATAGCGACTTCGACGACGCGATGGCGGATCGTCGCAACCGGATCCACGAACGCCAAATGCCCCACTCGAGCGCAAACCTTCTCGCCATCTATGAAGACGACTGAGCCTTCCGCGCCCTCGAAGACCTCGTGTGTGGTCTTCGCCGGCGGCACCGGAAACCGATTCGGCGGGCAAAAACAATTCGAGATGTTGGGCACCGAACGAGCGGTGGACCGGGTGGTCCGCACCGCGCTCGCCACCTGTGATCACGTCGTTCTTGTGTTGCCCGTCGGCCACGAATGGACCGGAGCCGAGGTCGACGTGGTGGTCGAAGGTGGCAACTCCCACGCCGAGTCGGTACGCAATGGCGTGGATCATGTACCAGCCGAGGCCGCCATCATCTTGCTGGCCGCGGCGTCGCACCCATTGGCCAGCGCAGCGCTCTTCGATGCGACGATCGAGGCGGTGCGAGCCGGAGCCGATGCCGCAGTCCCGCGGCGCAACATGGCCGATGCGATCAAGCGTCACGTTGATGGACGAATAATCGAAACCGTACAGAAGCACGATCTGGCCTTTGCCCAGTCGCCCAGCACCTTCGCCGCACCACTATTTCGGAAGTGCTTGGCCGAGCGCCGCGAGGTCCCCGAAGAGCTGCAGTTGGTCGAAGAAGCGGGTGGGTTGGTGGTTTTTGTGCCGGGCGAAGAGACCAACGTGCACATCACCACACCGCTCGAGCTTGAAATGGCCCGCCGCTTCCTCGACCTGGTCGATGATCCCGGGCCGAAGGACTCGGGAGCCGAGCCAGTAACCTAGGGACATGTCCAGTGTTTTCGGCACCTTGTTTCGTGTGTCTACCTTTGGTGAGTCTCATGGTGGTGGCGTCGGCGTTGTCGTCGACGGTTGCCCGTCGCGGCTAGCGATCACCGCCGAAGAGATCCAGCACGATCTCGACCGGCGCCGGCCAGGACAAAGTCGGCTGGTTACCCAACGCAAAGAGGCCGACCAGGTCGAGATCTTGTCCGGCACCTTCGATGGGGTGACCACCGGTACACCTATCGCTCTGCTGGTCCGCAACAGCGATGCTCGCCCCGAAGCGTACGACCACCTTCGCGACGTATATCGCCCCTCCCATGCCGACTACACCTACGACGCCAAGTACGGCCTGCGCAACTGGCAAGGAGGGGGTCGCTCCAGCGCCCGCGAAACAATCGGCCGAGTAGCGGCCGCCGCGATCGCCCGCAAGCTCTTGTCGACCACGGTCGGGGTTGAGGTACTCGCCTGGGTTTCGTCGGTGCACGACATCGACGCAACCGTCGATCAGTCGTCGGTAAGCCTGGCCGATGTTGAGGCCGACCCGACCCGCTGTCCCGACCCCGATGCCGCAGCGAAGATGACCACCGCAATCGAGAACGCACGACGCGACGGCGATTCACTCGGAGGTGTGGTGACCTGCGTTATCCGCAACGTTCCGCCCGGCCTCGGCGAGCCGGTGTTCGATCGACTCGACGCCGATCTCGCCAAAGGGGCGATCTCGCTGCCCGCATCGAAGGGATTCGAGATCGGGAGTGGCTTTGCGGCCACCAAGATGACCGGCCGCCAACATAACGACCCGTTTATACCGGGCGACGACGGTCCTCGAACCGCAACCAACAACTCCGGTGGCGTACAAGGCGGCATTTCCAACGGCGAGAATGTGGTGTTCCGAGTGGCGTTTAAGCCCACCGGCACTATCTCCTCGGAGCAAAAAACGGTGAACCGGGGCAACGAGGCGGTCACCTTGGCCGCCAAAGGCCGCCACGATCCGTGTGTGCTTCCCCGAGCGGTTCCGATGGTCGAGGCAATGGCGCTGCTAACCGTCGCCGACCACTGGCTCCGCCAACGCGCCACCGACGTCCTCGCCTAACCGAAATTTTCGCGCCAAACCCGCTCTGAGCGGGTCAAACGCGATCAGATCTTGGATTTGGGCGAGAATTGGGGCGTGGGCCAAAAAATCGGGAACCATTAGGCGCTGAAGGGAGTTTCGTAACCATGTCGAATCAACAGCCCGATTCTCCGCCACCGTCGCCCGGCACAAGCCGCCGAGCCGGCCTCGCCGCTATGGGCCTATTCGCTCTGCTTCTCGCGGGCGCCGTTGGCTGGTCGGTTGCCAGCGGCGACGGCGAACCGGTGATTGCCGCGAGTAACGACACCGCGGAACCCGCGACGGCAACCGCTACAACCCAAACCATACTCTCGGAGGCTCCCGAGGTGTTGCGCCCTCGCCCCGAACTGCTTGAAAACGATGGTTGGCTCCAATCGCCGTACAGCAGCCTCGAAGAGCTCGACGGCCAGGTCTACATCGTCGAGTTCTGGACCTTTGGTTGCTTTAACTGCCGAGCGGTCAAGCCGCACCTGCGCGCTATCTACGACACCTACCGCGATGACGGCCTCGAAATCATCGGGATCCACGCGCCAGAGTTCGAGTTTGAGAAAGACGTCGAAGCAATCAAACAGGCCGCCGCTGACCAGAACGTCAACTGGCCAATCGTGCTCGACACGAACAAGAAATCGTTCCGCCACTGGCAAGAGGACCGTCGCTTTTGGCCGCGAACCTACGTAGTCGACCAAAACGGCGACATTCGCTACGACCACATTGGCGAAGGGGCGTACGACGAGCTTGAGGCGACGGTAGCGTGGCTGCTGGAGAACGGCGCCTAAATGGATCTGTTGGTCGAAGCGCTTTGGTCGGTTCGACTCCCCTGCACCCTGGCGTTACTTATCCCGGGTTTTGTACCCACGGTCGGCGCCCGTTCCTTTGCCCCGTGGGCTGTCGGGTCCTATATCGCTGCGGGTTCGGTGGTGTTCTGGCTGAACGCGACCGCCCAGTGGTTTGCGTACCCCGACGGCTGGGTAGCCATTGCGCTCGGCGGTGTCCTCGCTGGCATGTCAGCAGTCCTCTGGAAGATGGAGAACGCTGCGGTGGCCAGTGTTGCGGGCGCCGTGTTCGGTGCCGTATCGGCCTGGCTCTGGCTGCCGTGTGTCGGATCCGAACTGGGCACATTGCTCAACCGGGCCACCGAGGAGAACCTGGTACTACTCCCCCGCTTTGCCGTGTACGTATTCGGGGTTGCGTCGCCGCTCGTCCCCCTCGCCGCGGCGCCGTTCGCCTGGCCAAAGCTGGTGCGGCACCGCGATGCGCGGGTCACCCAGCATGTGGTGTTCGCCTTGGGCCTCTTGCTCGCCGTCGGCGTGGCGTTTGGCTACTACGAAGACGTGGTCGGCACCCTGCGCCGTTGGTCATTGCAGCTCCTGTAGGAGTGCGCCGGTGGCCCCTAACGGCCGTTGGCCGAGAAGTGTTGGTAGTCCTTGGCTGAGCTCCAGGTACCGCCCCAAATCCAGCCGACCTCAGCAAAGGCCTGCACCACCACATCGTCGGCCTTGATAAGCCCGGGCGTGTCGCTGGTGCGATCGAGATACGCCCGGCCCTGTTCGGGATCGACAAAGTCGTTCTTTACGTACGGGTTGACGAGCGGATTGATATCGATCGCCTGGCCAAAGGCATGGTTCGACCATCGACCAGGGGTGTAGGCGACCTCTCGGCAGTTGAACGCCGAGGTGTTGTTGGCTTGCATGGAGCGTTGATCGTCGCCCCCAAAGGCATCCACCAACTCCATCGACTGAATCGGGAATCGGGCATCGAACAGCACCCCAAACACCTGAGCGAGCGAGTCGGCATGGTCACGGTGCACGATGAGCCGCCCGAACGCAACGTTGCCTTCGTAGTTGATGTAGTTGAGCTCGATAAGGCGCAACTCCTCGAGGGTGACCGGGCACCCTTCCCGCCACGAACTCGGCGTGATCTCCGCCGCTACCGCCGCGTCGATTTCGGACACGGTCGCCTGGTACACCTCGGGCGCCAGCGTGGTTGGAGGCAGGGTCGTTGGAGGCAGGGTCGTTGGAGGCAGCGTGCTTGGCGCGACGGTGGTCGGCGGGACGGTGGCCGCCGCGGTGGTTGCAGGCGTCGGTTCGATCGATGGAGCTGGCGAACTCGCGGGCTCAACCATGACCGACTCGCCGCTGGTAACCCGTGGCGGTTCGACAACCTGACCCGCGCCGGCCCCGCCACAAGCAGCGAGACTCAGCGTGATGATGGCCAACGGCGCAAACCGCTTGGCGCGACCAACCATGGCGTCAGGCGACGTGGGGCAGATGGGTCGACACCAGGGCCTGATAATCCCGCAGGTACAAGATCTTGGCGTTGACGTGGGGATACTGCTCCTTGAGCTGGCGCAGCTTCCGGTTCTTCTTCGTGACGTGCTTTTGGGCCATCGTGGTGACCTCGACGTAGAGGTCGAACGCTGGGAGGTAGAAGTCGGGCGAGAACGCCGACTCCAACGAACCATCGGCGCGGCGGGACAACTCAAAGGTCGTCGGCTCGTACTGCCACTCGATGTCGTACATATCAAGAATTTCCGCGATGTGCTGTTCCGACTCGTGCGCGAACACGACATCGTTGGCAGGAACCGCTTTAAGCGCCGACACCGAGGAGGTCACTGGGCGGCAGCGGTACCCGGCGGGTCGAGCTCGTCGATTTCGGTATCGGGGAACAGTTCGACCAACTTGGCGTCGACCTCCTCTTTCACACCGGCGAGCGGCAAGATGTTCAAGACACCCTGGCCCTTGGCGAGCAGATCGATGATCTCTTCACCGCTTTGCACAAGCACCGAGCGGTTCCCTGAAATAACCAGGTTCACGGTGGTGACATCGGCGCCCAGGTTGTCACGCAGGTAGCTAAATACTTCCCGCACCGACTCGAGACGAATCCCGCTGTCGAGCAAGTTCTTGATGACCTTCAGTTCGAGAAGATCGCGGTACGAGTACAACCGGCGACTTCCGCTGCCGACCGCTCGAGCAAGACTGGGCGAGATCAAGTCGGTCCGGGCCCAGTAGTCGAGTTGCCGGTAGGTGATACCCACAATCTCGGCGGTCTTTTTGCCGCTGAAACCTTGCGGGGTTGGTTCTGGGGGTGATTCGGCCGCTGGTGTCACGTTTGGTCTCCCTGGTTCTGCTTGAGGTGCTGGCGAACCAGCGTTCCAAGTCACATCAACGTAGTTACGCCGATGTAGTGAGTGTAGGGGTCGACGCGCGCGGCAGCAACCATCTGCCCAGCGCTTTGGTTGGGTTATCCGCCGAAGTCTTCGGGGCTGATCTCGTCGATGAATTGGCGGAACTCTTCAACCACGTCTTCGTGATCTTCGCCATCATCAACATCGTCGTCGAGATCGTCTTCATCGGCGACATATCCTGCCTCGAGGAGCACCTCGTCGG
Source organism: uncultured Acidimicrobiales bacterium (assembly GCA_938038815.1). Lineage (GTDB taxonomy): Bacteria > Actinomycetota > Acidimicrobiia > Acidimicrobiales > SHLQ01 > CALLQB01. The sequence goes on from CALHTF010000008.1 coordinate 93,109, forward strand.
CGGCAAACACGGGCGCCCCAGTTCGCACCGCAAGCGCAATGGCGTCCGATGGTCGACTCGAAATCGTCCACGTGTCGCTGGTGCGCCGCAGGTACAGGTCGGCAAAGAAGGTTCGATCGGCCAGTTCGGTGATGACCACCCGTTCGAGGGTCACATCGACCTCTTCGAGCATCGAGCGCATCAGGTCGTGGGTCATCGGCCGAGGTGGCGTAGCACCATCGAGCGCCCGTGAGATCGAACTCGCTTCGGCCCCACCGATGAAGATCGGCAGAAGGCGTTCGTCACCGTTGCGTTCGCGCAGCAACACGATTGGAGCGTTGGTCGGAAGTTCGACCCGCACTCCTAACACTTCCATTTCTTGCACCCGCCCAGCATAGTGCCGGCCTAAGCGGCAAGCGGGTTCGACTGCGAATTTAGTCGATCGTTCCCCGCACACTTTGGCGAAGCATGGCGAGGCGCAGTTCGCTTCCCAGTCGAGTCATCTCTTCGACGGTTTTTGCCCGATCCGATCGTGAGGATGCCGAGTCTGCCTTATGTCGTGGGGTCACCAACTGCCGAAAAACATCGGCTTCTCGGTCGGCGGCCAACTTGTACATGCGCAGGTGTCGGGGCTCGAGTCCGCGCTCGAGAAACGCAGCAGCCAACTTCGCCACAAAGAGCGCATCGTCGTCGTAGATCTTGGTGCTTCCGGCGGTTCGACTCGAAAGCATGGCGTATTTCTCCAGCTCGTCGATTGCGGCCCGGTCGAGTTTGCTGGCCGTGGCCAGTTCGTCAGGGGTCAGGCTCACCGACGCCGTCATTGCGGTGCGCGGATCAACCTCGCTCGATGCAGGCTCCCCATCGGCGGCTTGGTCGTCTTCGTTCAGCGCACCGAGACCAGCAAGTACGGCATCGACCGACTCGGGGGGCGGCGTGCTTGCCTCCTTTTTGATCTGCGGATCGTCGAGTTTGGCCTTGATGACCTTCAGCGGCAGAAAGTTGTCTCGCTGTTGTTCAAGAATCCAGCGCAACGTGGTGATGTCGCGTTCGTAGAACTTGCGATAGCCCGACGGCGTGCGCTCGGGGTCGAGGAGTCCCTGGCTTTCCAAGAACCGAATCTTCGAGATCGTAATGTCGGGGAAATCCTGCTGGAGAAGAGTGAGGACCTCGCCGATTGAGCGATGTGGTCGGGCGGTCACTAGCTGGCGACACCTCGGTAGAACACAAGCTTGAACTTGCCGACCTGAAGCTCATCGCCGTCGTGCAGGGTTGCTTCCTCGACCCGTTCGCGGTTCACGTAGGTTCCGTTCAGCGATCCCACATCTCGCACGATGTACTCGCCCGCCACGTTGCTGACCTCTGCGTGACGTCGAGACACGGTTACGTCGTCGAGAAAGATGATGCTGTCGGGGTGGCGCCCAGCGGTTACCAACTCGGTGTCGAGCGCATAACGAGACCCCGCCTTGGAACCGGTGCCCACGAACAGCATCCCCATGTCGGGCCCAAAGCCAGACCGGTCAAAGCCGTGGTCGTCACCTTGATCCTCGGCCTGCACGAGGTCTTCGACCGCCAACGCGTCGGTCTTTTCGTCACGGATGGTGCCGATCCGAACGCCACAAGACGAGCAGAAGTTGGCTCCCCTAGCGTTTTCGTGACCGCAGCTTGGGCAGGTCGTGTCGTTCGGAATGGCCATGGCTCGGCTAGCCCTCCAGGAGTGTGCTGTAGGCCGCTGCGTCGAGCAGACCGTCGATTTGGCTGGCGTCAGAAACGCTAAGCGTACAGATCCAACCTTCGCCGTAGGGATCTTCGTTGATCTTTTCGGGATGGTCGGTGAGCAGGTCGTTTACGGTCGCGACCGTTCCGGTCACCGGCGCAAAAAGGTCCGACACCGACTTGGTTGACTCGACCTCGCCGAAGGTGGCGCCCGAATCGAGCGTCGAACCAACCTCGGGCAGCTCGACAAACACCACATCGCCGAGCGCATCCTGGGCGTAGTCGGTAACCCCGACGGTGACCGAGCCGTCTTGTTCAACCCGGACCCACTCATGGTCGGTGGAGTACCGGAGTTCTTCTGGAATGTTCATAGTCCCGAAGTTATCCGATTGTGCCGGGTTTAGCCCGAACGGGATTGGAACGCGGCCCAGCCCCGAGGAAGATATTCAGCGATCGACAGGTAGGCAAAGAACAGTCCAGGGATGCCGAATACCCAACCGAGCGCCGTGGCGGTCGATGCCCACGAGATGTCGGCCGAGCCAGCGAGAAAGAACGGATAGGCAAACATCAACAAGAAGGCGCCTGTCTTTCCCCACCAGGTGACATCGAGCCGTTCGGCACCGGTCGCTTCCAGCGTCACGGCGATGAGGCCAACAAAGACCTCCCGAAACAAGGTGAGGCCGGCGAACCACCATGGCACCGCACCGACCCACGCGATCGAGATGACGCCGACGAGCAACATGATTCGGTCGGCGGTCGGGTCGAGCATTTTGCCGAACTCGGACTCTTGGTTAAACCGACGGGCGATGTATCCGTCGACCCAGTCCGTTGCGCCAAGCCCACCGAGCAACCACGCCGCGGCATAGGGCCGGTCGTAGGTGAACAGCAAAACCCAAAACAGTGGCACACAAAGCAATCGCCCGAACGAGAACACGTTCGGCACCGTCAGGATTGGTCCCAGGTCGGTCTTTGCTCGCTCGGTTGGTACAGCCACAGCGCCACAATACGATCTGTTCACCGCCGATCTGGCATCACACGTGGAGAACCCAAATATGGCCGACCAAAAGCCCTCGATCTTTACCCGCATCTTCAACGGCGAGATTCCGGGCCGCATCGTCTGGCGCGACCACCGGTGCGTCGTGATGGTCGATATCCGGCCCTTGGCTACCGGTCACGTTTTGGTGATTCCGATAGAACAGGTCGATCAGTGGACCGATGTCGATCCCGATCTCGCCGCCCACCTTTTCGCCGTCGCGCACCGGGTCGGTGGGGTGCAGAAGAAACTGTTCTCGTGCGCCCGAGTCGGCCTGATGATCGCCGGATTTGAGGTGCCACACACCCATCTGCATCTCGTTCCGATGAACTCGATGACCAACCTCGACTTCAGCACTGCTGACCCCGACGTGCCGCCGGCGGTGCTCGACAAGGTGGCCAAGCAGCTTGAGGCGGCGCTCGCCTAGCTGGCGATCTCTCGGGTTCGTTCGAATACGAAGATATCGCCGCTCGGCTGGAGGCGATCAAAGCCCAGCCGGTCGAGCTGCTCGGTGAATCGCAGCAAAGTTTCAAGGGTCCACTCGGGCGCTTCGTTGAAGTCGAGAATCACAACATTCACCCCTGCGGTGACCACCTCCGGGCGGATCAAGTTATCGGTCGTATCGAGTTCGAAGACCCGAAGGCGCTCTGCGGTGTGTGACAGCACGCTGGGCGACGCCCGCACCAAGGCATCGTCGGGCAGGTCGTCCAGGGCGGAAATGATTGCCAGGTCCGATGCATCTCGGGAATGCCACGACCACGGCCGGTTGTAGGGCGAACTGATCGCGTCGCGCACAAAGAACACCGCCGCGGTGAGCACGATCGCCCCGAGCACGCGCGAGTCAATCAAGGTGCGCTTGCCTCGAATTCGTCCGGCCCGACTCAGCGCAAATGCGGCGGCCACAAACAAGAAGGCGGTGATCGCCATGTCCTGTTCTGGATGGCCAAATTCATCGGGTGGTATGTCGCTCAGCAGGTACAGCGTCTCGAGCGGCACGACCGGCAGCAGGTACCGCGGGGCAACCATCGGCAGAAACAGCAATGGCGCCAACAAGAACACGATGCGGTTGAACGACTCGCGGCCGAGCAGCACTTCGAGCACGTCGACCGGACTGGTGATCAGACCCCACAGCGAACCCCATGGCGTGTCGCCCCAACGCGCGAATGCGTCGACGTGGGGGTACACCCCGTCGCCGGCGGTGGCTTGCACGACGGCAAACGCCACCACGAGCCAGCCGGCAGCCGCGAGTATGGTCAACGCACCGGCTTTGCGGTGGCCCTCGACGGCCAGCAGAACACCGAGGCCCATCACGGCCAGACTCAGGTCAGCGCGGGCCGCCAACACGCAGGCAACGAAGATGCCTAGGCGCCACCATCGGCCGATGATTCCGTTGTAAATGGCGCCGAGTAACGCCGCAGGGGCCAGCGACTCGAGATGGAAGTCGGCCAGGTTGACGTTGTGGATGGCGGGAAACAGCACGTAAGCGAACGCAAGGGTCAACGTGGCGCCCACCCGAAGGTTGGCGAGGTTCCGAGCGACCCGCCACAGGGGCACGACGCCGAGCGACAAGAACGCAGCTTGCAAGATGAGCAGGGCGGGTCCGATCGGAAAGAACCGGGCCAACCAGCCGATCGGGATGAACCCGACCGCGGCCTGGCGGGCCAAAAAATGCTGACCGTCGACACCCACGCCCGGGTCGATGCCCTGACCAATTTTCCACGCCGCCTGCACATGGCGTGCCAGTTCTAGGCCGTTATCGAACGACCGGTACTGGGCCAAACTCAAGCTGGCGAGCAGCACAAAGCACACGCCGGAAATAAGCCATGGCAACACTCGGTCAGACCATGGGCTGTCGAGCCGGGCCTGAAACCTCAGGCTCCACATTTCGAAGTTGCGGCGCAACGATTGGCGACGGCTCACAGCAGGGTCCCCTGAGCTTCTGGCTCGTCGGGGTCGTACGCTTCGATCAGCTGCGCGCCCGAGCTGCGAGAGTTATTGACGTCCTTGCGAACCGGGTGAATCCGCAACAGCTCCGACGGGCACGGCGTAAAGAGTTCGGCGAGCGCTGCGGTGTCGTCGAAGCTCGGATCAAGCCAGTCCTGCCACGCAGTGGGCGGCAACACGACCGGCATTCGGTCGTGAAATTCGGCGACCTTGGCGTTGGGCTTGCCGGTGATGATGGTGCATGAGTGCAACGGTTCTTGGTCGCGGTCGGGGCCTCGCCACGACTCCCACAGCCCGGCTAAAGCGAGCGGATCGCCGTCGGCTCGTTGGATAAACACCGGTTGCTTGCTCGGCTTTGCCCATTCGTAGAAGCCGGTTACTGGCACAATGCAGCGCCGCGAACCGAACGTTCGCTTAAACGCTGGTTTGGAATCGAGGGTCTCGGACCGGGCGTTGAACATCTTGTTGCCGATCTTGGCCTCTTTAGCCCAGAACGGGATGAGCCCCCAGCGCAGTTCGTCGACGGTGCGTCGAACCGGCGCGACAGTGTCTTTGGTGTCTTTGGTGTCTTTGTTGTCTTTGGTGACCCGGCGTTCTCGGACGGCAAAAACGGTGGCTGAGGGCGCGACGTTGTAGTTCGGCTCGAGCAGGGTCTCGAGCGGCGCATCGGCGCCAAAATAGCGAGCCAACTCATCAGGAGGCGTCGCGGATACGAACCGTCCGCACATACGCGAGAGGCTAACCGGCTTCAGCCGTGCACGTGGTCACCACATTTTCGGTCGGCGTAATCGGAACGTCGAGTTCGACCGAGTTGGTGGACGAGAACGCGAAGGCCGGGATGATCGCCGAACCTTCGACCGAGAGGTCGATTGCGCCGCGACGCGAGACTTGTTCGTAATCGGTATCGGTTCGCAGAATCCGGGCTCGTACGCTGTCGACAGTTGCTGTGCCGCCCTCGTCGAGTTCGACCTGACCTTGGGCAATCTCGAGGGCGAGCATCACCACATTCGGCCCGGTGCACACCGCATCGACCCCCGTGCCGATCGGATTCACACCGCAGAGGCTTGCGTTAGGTCCGAAGTGGGTCGTGTCGAGCGGACGCAGCTGGGCCGAGACGGCCGAAACGACAATGCAGAGTTCGTCGTACCAGCCGTTGGGGCCGATGAGTGCAACCCTCCCCTGCCCTTGTTCGGCCAGAAGGACAAAATGCACATCGTCGAACTCGTCGCCGAAGAGAGTGTCCGACGGCTCGGCCACTACCCGGTCCGATGCCGGACCAACACCCGCGGTGACCACAATTGGGCTGATGATCGGTGCCACGACGGCCGCCGAAATATTGGGCTTGGGCGAGCCAACGGCTCCACCACTGCCGGCTTCAGTTGGATCTTCGAAGGTGAAGCTGACGTCGGGTTCGGGTTCGGTATCGCCGTTGAAGAACACCGTGGCTGCGACCGCCAGCAATCCAAGCACCACGAGCCCGGCCACGATGCCACCGGTGCGGTTACGGCGCCGGGTTTTGAGGTCATCGACCAGTTGACTCTCATCGAGCTGTTCCTGAAGCGATAGCGGGCCAAAGGCGTCGCTCGCCCGGCCACCATCGAGCAGTTCCTGCCACCGCCGGATCGTGGGGTTATCCATGCGCCGATAGTGCTGCTCGAACGACACCTGATGATCGTCGCTGAGTAACAACAACAGTTCGTTGGCCACCACAAAGTCAAAGGCGTCGGTGTGGGGCACCACGTCGCGGGTTCCGGCCAGCTGGGTGAAAAAGTCATGGGCCGCTGCGTTGGCCTCCTCATCGCTCCACGTTGGGCCGGCATCGATCGTAAAATCGGGGGGCGGGAAGGCTTCTGCGATGGGTTCGGTGACGTCGAACGAGCGAAAGAAGCCCTGGCGATCCGCAAACAACGAGGAAGAGTCGCCCGCCTCGTCTTCGTTCGTGGGATCATCGTGCGAAGCCATGAGAGACCTTAAGGGTAGAGCGCGTTGAGTCAACCACCACCCCATCCACCTGCCGGAAACGTCCCGGCCGAGTCCGCCGAAATTGTCGGCCAAACCTCGGGTGCCATTCTCGACGCGTTTGTGAACTTTCGCGGCGAGTTCTTGTCGTTGACTCGTCGAGCGGCGTCCCATTTCATGCTCGGCGAGTGGGATCTTCAAGCCTACGACGCACGCGAACGCCTCGTACTGCACCGCACGATCGTGAACCGAACCGTCGACCGGCTCGATGCGGTGTTGCCCGACAACGACCGCAAAACGCTCTGGATCAGCGTGAAGGAGCACTATCGCGAACGTATTGCGTCTCGCGACGATCTCGAGTTAGCCGAGACGTTCTTTAACTCGGTTACCCGGCGGCTCTTCGCAACCGTTGGCGTCGACGCCGATATCGAGTTTCGGTGGTTCGGAACCACCAGCTTCCCTCGCACCGAGCGCGACAACGATGCGGTGTCGTCCTATGGCTGGACCGCTGACCGCACCGAACTTATCGAGTCGATTCTCAACGACACGCCCTTCGCCGGACGCTGGACCAACCACGAACAACAGTGCGTCGAAATCGCCAACCGACTCGAAGACCACCTCAAGGCGTCGTGGCTGTCGGCCAACTTCGACCGGATCGAAATCCTGCGACCGATGTTCTATCGCAACAAGGGTTGTTACTTACTGGGACGTATCCGCTATCTCAACCGGGTGACGCCCTGCATCTTCGCCATCGTGAATAACGGCGACGGGTTCAGCGTCGACGCAGTTTTGTTTAACGAAGCCGAAGCCAGTCGGCTCTTTAGCTTCACCCGGTCGTACTTCCACGTCGAGTGGGACCGTCCCCTCGAGCTGATCGGGTTTTTGAAGTCGATCTTGCCCATGAAGCCAATCGCCGAGCTCTATACGGCGATCGGGTATAACCAGCACGGAAAGACCTCGCTCTACCGGGCTCTTTATCGCCACCTCGAACACTCGACCGGCCAATTCGAATTCGCGCGAGGAACGCCCGGCATGGTGATGACGGTGTTCACCCTTCCGTCGTTCGACGTGGTGTTCAAGGTGATCAAGGACACGTTTGCGCCGCCGAAGAAAACCACGCGAGACGAGGTCATGGATCGCTACCGGTGGGTCTTCCAACATGACCGGGTTGGCCGCATGGTCGATGCGCAGGAGTTTGAGAACCTGTCGTTTGGTCGCGACCGGTTTACCGCCGAACTCCTCGAAGAACTGCAGAACGAATGTGGGTCGACCATCACGGTGACCGACGACGAGGTGGTGATTGGCCACGTGTACACCGAGCGGCGGGTCTATCCGCTCGATCTGTTCGTTCGCGAGATGGGATACAACCGGGCCAAGGCTGCAGCGATGGATTATGGACGGGCGATCCGCGACCTCGCTAGCGCCAACATCTTTCCCGGCGACTTGTTCACCAAGAACTTTGGCGTAACCCGCCACGGCGGCGTCGTGTTTTATGACTATGACGAACTGGTTGCTCTGCAAGACTGCACGTTCCGGGTGGTGCCTCCAGCCCGCAACGAAGATGATGAGATGCGCCAGGGGCCCTGGTATTCGGTCGCCCAAAACGATGTCTTCCCCGAAGAGTTCTCCACCTTTATGTGGTTCCCGGGCGACATACGCGAGAAGGTCGCCGAAGAGTACGCCGACCTTTTCACGGTCGAATTTTGGCAGGCGATGCAGGACACCCACGGGCGCAATGAGCTCCCCGACTTCTTCCCCTATCCAACAAGCTCTCGGCTGACGAGCGCGGCGATGCCCTAAACAGCAACGAGTGCTGCAAAACCGCCAGGTAGAACGGCCTAGAGGGCCGAAATAGCCGCTTAAGCGTCTTCTCGTGACCGTCGATAAATCGAACGTGTCCTCCGATGGTCCAATCCAGAACTATGACGGCGATTACACGTCGTCTGGCTGGTCGAGTCGCCCCGTGCTTGCGCGCGTTTTGCGCCTCATCGTGCTTCTGCTGCCCATCGCTGGCTCGTTTTTGGTCACCTGGTTAGCCGCAAAGTACGTCCCGCCGGCCGAAATCGGCATGAACACTATCTTGTGGTGGGTCCTGGTGATCGTCACGGCGAGTCTCACGATGTTCGCTATTGAGCGGGTCGCCCGTCGAGGGTTACCGCTGGTCGCCCTGCTGAAGATGAACCTGGTCTTCCCCGAAGAAGCCCCCTCGCGTTTTAGCACCGCGCTTCGTACCGGCACGACAAAACAGTTGGAGCGTCGCCTTGAAGAGATGCGAATGCTCGGGCTGCACGACAGCGACGAGGTCAACTACGGCCAGCAGATGCTCGAGCTGGTTGCGGCACTCAACTCGCACGACCGGCTCACGCGAGGCCACTGCGAACGAGTCCGTGCGTACACCGACATGGTTATCGAAGAAATGGGAATCGAGGGAGACGATGCAAATAGGCTGCGTTGGTCAGCCCTGCTCCATGATGTCGGCAAGATCATGGTTCCGGCCTCGGTCCTCAACAAGGACGGTCGCCCCAACGACGAAGAGTGGGAACTCCTCAAGTCCCACACTTGGCAAGGCCAAGCAATGGTCGAGCCGATCAGCGATTGGCTCGGCGAGTGGTCGCGTTCGGTAGGCGAACACCACGAACGGTGGGACGGCGACGGGTACCCGAACGGGTTAGCAGCGAACGAAATTCACCTCGGCGCCCGCATTGTTGCGGTCACCGACGCGTTCGACGTTATGACGTCGGCTCGGTCGTACAAGAAACCAATCCCGGCCGAAGCAGCCCGCGAAGAGATCGCCCGGTGCTCGGGAACCCAGTTCGACCCCGAGGTCGTTCGCGCTTTTCTCAACATCGGCATTGGTCGCCTGCGCCTCGCCGTTGGCCCGCTGACCTGGTTGGCAAATATCCCGAGTGCTGGTCAGATTCCGGTGGCGCCCGTAGCCACACCCATTACCAACGTGGTCGCCTCAGTCGTTGGAGCAACCGCCGCTGCCGTTACCGGTGGCGCTGGCGGAATCCTCACCCCCGATCCGGTGCCACAAACCCCGGTCGCGTTCTCCGACGACACGCCCGAGGTCATCACCACGCTTCCGCCCCTCGTGACGACTGCGGCGCCACCGGTTATCACCGTCGCGGTCGCAAGCGTGCCGCCCGAGACCACCCCGACGACCAGTACGACCACTACGTCGACCACCTCCACCACGTCGACCACCGCCGCTCCGCGGACCGCTGGGGTATCGACCTCCACCTCGACCACCACCACCTTGGCGCCTGCCGACCCACCGATCGCCAACGACGTCTCGGTCAACACGCCCGAAGACCTACCCATCGAGGTTGTCCTGAGCGGCGCGGTCGGCACCGGGCAGCCACGTTTCGAGGTCACGGTGCAACCGCAGAACGGCACACTCAAGCCGATTGCCACCGTCAACCCCACATCGAGCGCCGGCGAGATCCGCTATCTGTACACGCCGAACCCGGACTTCGCTGGCACCGACATCATTCGCTACGAAATTTGCGACGATAGCGGCCGTTGCGACCCGGCAGCGGTGGAGATTGCCGTTACGGCAGTGAACGACGCGCCGGTCCCACTCCCCGACCGCATCGAAGCGCGAGAAGACGCGCCGCTGCGCATTTCGGTCGACCGCCTGATCGCCAATGATACCGACGTCGATGGACAGGTCTCGCTCGAATCGTTTAGCCAGCCCGCAAATGGCGTGCTGACCCGTGGCGCCGACGGCCGCCTTACCTACACGCCGAACCCTGGCTTCGAGGGCGAAGACTTCTTCACCTACACGGCCACCGATGGCACCGACTCGACCACCGCCACCGTTACCGTGATCGTGGTGTCGACCCAGGATGATCCAGTCGGCGAACCCGACACCTTCAACGGAGCCGAAGACCGCGTCCTGGTCTTGGACACGCTGCTTGCCAACGACTCCGACGCCGATCCGCTCGACACGATCGACATCGATTCGTATACCCAACCTGCCAACGGAACCGTGATCCGCAACGTCGCTGGCGACCTGGTGTACAACCCTGATCGCGACTGGTCGGGTACCGATACCTTTACCTACGTCGTCGTCGACGATAAAGGGAACACCAGCGCTCCGGTTCTGGTAACGCTCGAACTGGTGGCGGTCAACGATGGCCCGGTCGGCAGTGACGATATTGGCCTCCAGGTCGACGAAGACGAGTTGCTGGTCATCGATTGGGCCACCTTGCTGGCGAACGACACCGATGTCGATGACCCAGACCTGACGATCAGCTCAGTCAACGCGGCCGCCACCCCCGGAAACGTGGCCGTCGACGAAACCAACCGCACCATTTCGCTCACCCCCACCACCGACTACGCGGGTATCGCCACCTTTACCTACCTCGTGTGCGACGCCGAGGAATGCGACGGACCGATCTCGGTGACGATCGACGTGGCCAACGTGAACGACGCTCCGGTTGCCACCGCCGACTCGGTCGTCGGCGATGAAGACACGCGACTGGTGCTCGATCTGGCCGAGTCAGTGCTCGCGAACGACACCGACGTCGATACGCCATACGGCGACGAACTGACCGTTACCGCCGCGACCACCACCGACGGCGTGGTCACGATCGACCAGGCCGCGGGAACCCTTAGCTTCGATCCGGCCGACGACCTCGAGGGCGTCGCTGTTATCGAATACACCGTCTGCGACTCCGCCTCGGCCTGTGACAACGCAAAGATCGAGGTCGATCTCGCCGAGTCGAACGATGCTCCCGTCGCCGAAGACGACCAGGGCTTCACCACCGACGAAGACACCGATCTCACCATCACCGCGGCCGAACTGCTCGGCAACGACATCGATCCCGATCTCAGCGAAGTGCTCACCGCACAGATCGCAGGTGCTGGTGACCTCGGAGCGACCGTCGTCGAAGACCCCAACACGCCGGGCACCTTCTTCTACTCTCCCGCCGCAAACGTCAACGGAACCGAAACACTCACCTACCAAGTGTGTGACTCGAGCGGCGCATGTGATCAAGGCGATATCTCCATCGAGATCCAACCGGTAAACGATGCCCCAGTCGCCCAAGACGACGGCCCGTTCACCGTCGAAGTCGATACCGCTTCGGCCGGCTCGGCGCTGCGCCTTCTCGGCAACGACACCGACGTCGACACCGGCGAGGGAGATGTCTTGTCGCTCGAACCCGGAACCTTCACCGGCTCGCTCGGCGGGACGATGTCGATCGACGCCGACGGCAACGGCACCTACACCGCGCCGGCCGGAGGCTCGGGCTACGACACCTTCTCGTACACGGTCAAAGACACCGCTGGCGCAACCGCTAGCGCCATCGTCACCTTCAAGGTGGTCAACTCGGTCAACGATGTTCCCGTGGCGGGCGACGACGTTGTGGCCTTGCCCGTCGAGGTCGAGACCCCAACGGTACTTTCGGGCGCCTTCGTCCTCGGCAACGACACCGACGCCGACACGCCGTTCGGCCAAAGCCTCTCGGTCGACGAC
>CALHTF010000009.1 GCA_938038815.1 uncultured Acidimicrobiales bacterium
GCCACCGAACTTCTGCCGTCATCGGGTCCGGCCAAGTTCCGCCAAGCCCAGGCATTCGAGCGGCTCGGCGATCGAAGCAAGGCCATCGCCTCGGCCAAGAAAGCCCGTGCTCTTGCGCCCGGCAACAAGGCGGTCGACACCTTCTTGAAGCGGCTCGAGACGCCAGCCAGCGTCTAACTCCTACCCTCTCCCCCGCTCGCTCCCCCCGCCAACCCAAAAGAGACTTCCATGCCAAACCTTGTATGTCCCGGCTTCGCCAAATCGGGCACAACACTGCTGCACGGACTACTCGACGCGTCTCCCGACTTCGAGGGACCATGGTGCGGCAAGGAACGAAGCTGGTTCCGGCTGACCAACGAACCACTCCCGTATGAAGAGGTGTTCGCCAACGGCTTCCAAGACGGGGTTGTGTCCTTTGAGTTCAGTCCGACCTACTTGGCCGGTCGCACCCGTTTGGCTCGCCGTCAGATCGCCGAGCGAATCAAGGCCGAAATTCCCGATGCGCATATCGTCCTAGCTATCCGCCATCCGTTGCACCGGGCGGTCTCGCACTACCTGCACCAACTCCAGCGGGCCGCGCTGTTCGGTAATGGCCGGTGGATTCGCAAATCCCGCAATCTCACCGACCCGTACGCAAAGTCGTTCGAGTGGGCGGTTGCCTCCGAGCCAGCTCTGCTTGGCGACTACGCCGCAACGGTCGAGATGTACTTCGAGTTGTTCGGACCCGAGAAGTGCGTGTTCTTCTTCCTTGAAGAAGACGCCAAGAACTTTGTCGACTTCTACGATCAGCTACGCGCCCGCCTAGGACTCGACCCCGATGCCACCTGGCGCGAACGGCCGATTCCGCGGGTGGGCGACGGCGGAGTACTCGGTGTGCCGCGCTATTTCGTGGGCGGTACCGAAACCGACACCATCACAACAGACGGAAAGTCACTTCGTGTGCCCGCTGGGTCGGTGTATATCGCTTCTGACCTAGGCGACGACATGGTGCACCGGGTCGACCCGCTCACCGGGCGAGCCCTGAATAGGGCTCAGGAGTTGTGGACCTCGTCGTTCGATCTCGAACTGCTCGAAAAAGTTTACGAGACCGACTTTAGGGACGATCTACTCGCCTTCGACCAACTCGTTCGCCCGCACTCACCGCACATGCCGAACTACCTCGACATGGCGCTCAAGACCAAGTCGTTCGACCCGACCGAACCAAACATCGAGTTCGTGCACGAGGCACTCGAGGCTCGACGTTCTCGACCAGCCGGGCGTCCGGACACAGCCAACCAGTCAAAGCCAGCGACTAAGCCGGCTCTGGCCGACTGACCTACCCGCTCTTCGCAACGATCCATCCTTGGTCGATTTGTCGGCCACCCCGAACGGGCGGACGCGTGGTCGGCACAACGTGGACGAACCCCGCCGCTTCGAGCTGGCCAGCCAGTACGTCGGCCGATAACTCATAGGCGGTCGCCGCCTTGTGGTCGAACGGTTCGCCATGGCGGTCGGCAGTACTGGCAGCAAAGAAGAACATCAACAGCGGAGCTTGTGGTTCGAGCATCTCCGCCCAGTGGGCAAAGACCTCCGGTAGCGACGCAGGGTCGGCGTGGATAACCGAGTACCGCGCCAACAGTGCGCCAACGCTGCCCCGGGCCTGCGGCAACGCCCCGAAGTCGGCGAGGGCCACCGGCGCGTCGGGGAAGTGGACGCGAGCCTGGGCCAACATGCCAGCCGAGATGTCGTATCCAATCGCGTCGACGTCTCGGGCTCGGAGGTAGCCGACCACGTGGCCTGGCCCGCATCCGACATCGAGCACTACCCCGTTTGCGTTGCGTGCTAGCCCCGCAAACCGGTCGACGTGCTCGCGCTGAAGCGGGTTGTCGTCGAGGTCGCCCAAGAACAGTTCGGCATAGAGCGGAGCAACGGCGTCGTACGAAGCGGCGATCGGAGCGGTCATCAACGCCACTCTCGCGCACCGGTCGGCCAAAATCAGCGACACCTTCTTGCGGCGTTGCCGTACCCTGCGCCCATGGCAACGATCACGCTTCGCCAGTTCGAACGAAACGACATCGACCTGGTGAACCAGTGGGTCACCTCCGACGAATTGGCTCACATGTTCGCCGGCCCGTTCGTCACCCGGCCCATCAGCTACGAGGCATTGGTGCACGATGCAGCTGATGACGAGGTCGCCTTCATCGTGGAGGCAGAAGGGCAAGCGATCGGCACCGCCCAACTGCGAGGCATCGACCCCGAAGCTCGGTCGTGTCGAATCGCCTGCGTGCTGTTGTTCGACCCGACCGAGCGAGGCAAGGGCACCGGCGGGCGCCTGATTCAGACCCTGGTCAGCTACGCCCGAGAGCGCCTAGCCTCAGCCACCGTGACCCTCTTCGTGCTTAAAGACAACGCCCAAGCCATCGCCTGCTACGAGCGGTGCGGCTTTGCGTTCACCGGACAAACGTCGCCGGCGATCGGCGGCGGGCTCGAGATGAGCCGGTCCACATGAGCGGCCACAACAAGGCCATGTGGACCTGCCCCGAATGCGACCGGCAGTTCGGCAAGACCAACCAGTCTCACATGTGCTCGCCCGGTATGAGCCTCGACGAGTTCTTCTCGACCGGTCACGAGCGCGAGCGCCCGATTTACGACGTGGTAAGCCAGCACCTGCTCTCGTTGGGCGACGTTACGATCGAGGCGGTCCAGGTCGGGATCTTCTTCAAGCACGGACCCAACATCGTGCAGCTTCGCACCATGAGTAAATGGATGGCGCTGTGCATCTTCTTGCCCAACAAGGTCGAGAGCAACCGGTTCAGTCGCAAAGTCGTTCCTGCCGGCGGCAAGGGCGCCCGGTGGTATCACGTCATCAATGTCAAAGACGCCAGCGAAATCGACGACCAGGTACTCGACTGGCTCACCCAGGCCTACCAAGCCGTCGAATAACCCCCAATCTCGAACTGGGGAAGAAATTGGTACCTATACGTACCGTTTAGCGGGCCAGTTCGGGGATTGTACGGTGGGGTATGAGCACTCACGCCGATACCTGGAAGGGCGATGCCGTTGGGCTCGTCGAAGCGTTTCGATCGGGCGAGCGGTCGCCGCTTGAAGAACTCGAGGCATCGTTGGCCGCGATCGAAGCCTCAGATCTCAACGCCGTGTGCTTTGTCGACGAGGAGAACGCTCGCGAATCGGCCGCCAACGCCGATGTGTCGCTGCCGTTTGGCGGGGTGCCGATAGGCGTCAAGGAACTCGACGAGGTTGCCGGTTGGCCTAACACCCACGCGTCGGTGCCCTTCGCTGATGAGATCGGCACGGTCACCGACACCAAGATCCAACGATTGATCGATGCCGGGGCGGTGCTGGCGTGCCAGACCACGGCGTCGGAGTTCGGCGGCGTCAACCAAACCAACACCAAGCTGCACGGCGCGACACGAAACCCGTGGAACCCCGAGCGCACGCCCGGCGGGTCGTCGGGCGGCAGCAGCGCAGCGGTGGCCGGGGGTCTACTGCCGATCGCCACCGGCGGCGATGGTGGCGGATCGATCCGTATCCCCGCGGGCTTCACCGGGCTCTTCGGCCTCAAAGCGACCTTTGGTCGGATTCCGCTCGGCCCACAGATTGGTCCGGGCAACCTCACGGTCAACGCCGGTTGTCTGAGCCGGTCGGTACGCGACACCGCCCGATGGTTCGATGTAAGCAACGGGTTCGATCTGCGCGATCCGCTTAGCCTGCCCCGAGTCGAAGGTTGGGAAGCCGGGCTCGGAAGCTTTACCGACCAGCTACGTGGTCGCACCGCAACCGTGCTCGCCAACATGGGTGCGGCAACCGTCGCCACCGAAACCACCGAGATGGTCGAGGCGTTCGCCGAATGGCTGATTGGCGAGCTCGGTATGAATCGGGTCGAGACCACCACCCAGATGCCGCGTTCGGGCGGAGCCTGGTCGGCTACCGGCGGGCTTGGCCTCTACCGCACGGTGCGCGACCGGTGGCCAGAATGCGGGCCCGATCTCACCGGCCCGATGCGAGCCGGCGTAGCCGCAACGCTCGATGCCTACGACGCCAAGGTTGCGGCCCAAGCCGAGGACGAGCGCATCGGCATTAACGAGGCCATGGCCGACCTGTTCACCGACGCCGACTTCGTGTTCGCCGCCACCAACCCGAGCGTGGCGTTTAACGCCGACGGCCATCTGCCGAGCACCTTCGGCGACAAAGAGGCCTCGCCGATCAACCACGGTTTGTTGACCATTCCGTCGAACATCTTCGGTAACCCGGCCGTTTCGATCCCGATCGGACTCAGCAGCGAAGGCCTACCCGTCGGCCTTCAAGTCCTCGCTCCGCACTTCAACGAACAACTGCTCCTCGACATCGCTCTACACGTCGAAAAGACCAAACCCTGGCCCCTGGTCGCCCCCTAGCGAAAACCCCCGAACTGGGGAGAAAACGCGTACCTAGAGGTACGCGTATGCGGGCCAGTTCGGGTTTTTTGGGTCGAAGACGGCTAGCTCCAGGGGTAGGGGCTGTTGCTTACCGGGTGGAGTTTGCCTTCGGCGTAGCGGCTGTAGCGGAACGGTTCGAGCAAGGGTTGGGGTGAACCGGTGAGTTCTTTGGCCACCAACGCGCCTACGCCGATCATCTTGTAGCCGTGGTTTGAGTCGCAGATGAAGTAGGCGTTCTCGGCAAAGGTATCGAACACCGGGAAACTGTCGGGCGTGAAGCTGCCGATGCCGCCCGAGGGTTCGTGTTTGATCAACCCGCTCTTGCCCTCGAACCGCTTCTGGCAGTGCGACAACGCCGCAGTCCAGGTGCGGTAGAAGTCGCCACCCACCACGAAGTCGGGAGATTTGGGGCCGTACGGATCGACCGCCACCTCAAGGGCTGGTTTGTCGACGATGTAGGGCATGTAGCCGCCCTGCACCCCGCCAAAGGAGAAGTCGGGTTTGTAGTAGATGCCCCAGGGTCCCTCGGTAACCAGTTCGCCGTCGTCGTCGTGCAGGGGTGCATCGGTATCGATGTGGATCACGGGTGGCATGTTGCCGTCGTTGTCGACCAAGTAACCAGGGTCGACACCCAGCACGCCCTCTTGCAACGCCCAGTAGGTCCAGGTGTTGGTGTCGTGAAGTTGTCCATCGGCACCCAACACTGGGGTGACGACCGGCAGGTCGAGCATCGCCCAGAACTTCTGGACCCACGGACCGACAGCCACCACCACATGGTCGCAAGCGATCGATCCTTGGCTGGTGACCACGGCGGTCACCGAGCTGTTATCGGTGGCGAACTCGGTGACTTCGATACCGCCCACGATCGTGACGCCAAGGTCCTCACACTTGGCACGAAGGCCAGCGAGCGACTTCTTGTTGTTGGCGTAGCCGCCCTTCTTTTCGTGCAAGACCGACGTGATTCCCTGAGCACGCCAGTCGTGGAAGATCCCCTCCATGTAGAGCTGCGACTCGCCCGCCCCTTCGACAAATACCGACTCGTACCCAATGGCCTGCTGTTGTTCGTAGATCGACCCGACGTCGTCGCGCATCGCTTCATGGCTGATCTGCATGTACCCCACCGGGTGATACGAGAACGCCTCTGGGTCCGACTCCCACACCGAAACCGAGTGGGCCATGAGCTCGCGCATCGCGGGCTGGAAGTAGTTGTTTCGAATCACACCGCAGGCGATACCCGATGCGCCAGCACCCACATCGCCCTTGTCGACAACCACGATCCCTGCGCCCGAACCGGTTTCTTGGGCGAGGTGCCACGCGGTCGACAAGCCGTGAATTCCGGCGCCGATGATCACATAGGTAGCCGAGGTTGGAAGCGACATAGGAGCTCTTTCTTAGGGCGCGACGCCCATGTTGAATTCATCGCCCGCGTCGAGGATCGCATCGAAGAGGTACTGCCCCGACGACCGGTCGCTCATGATGAAGTACGAGCGAGCGTCACCAACATCGTTGCGGATGATGTCGCAGGTGACCTTGGCCAGCGAGGCCGACACCACGGCACCGTCGGGCATCATATTGTCGGCCCAGTCGATACTGCAGACCTTCTCGAGCACCTTCGCCGCATCGGCACCGGTGATACGGAACAGCGCTCGACCGTGAGTGAAGTCGACCTTGCTCACGTGGCCGGCGTCGCTGACCGCTGCGACATAGGCCGCGACCTGCGGCTCGGGCCCGAGTACCACCCATTCGGTTGGGCGGGTCGCCGCGACGAGCGTGCCGTCGACCACCCGGCTCGCGCCGAAGGCCACGCCTAGGTCTTGGGCGGCCGCCGCGGTGATGTCGGCTCGAATTAGCGTCTTAGCTGTTGCCGAAACATCGGTGAGGGTGAGCGCCGCATCGGCGGCCTCGGGGTAGGTCTTGGTGACCGAACTAGCGAAATCAGACACGGAGACGTTCTCCTTCCGGATCGAAGTGGGCGTGGTGTTCCATCACCTTGGCGGTGATCCGTTCACCGGTGGTCATAACCACGGTCAGCGTCGTCCCAGGCGCCGCCGCTTCGCTCGCAACCTGTCCTAAACAGATCGACCGTTTGAGGGTCGGCGACATTCTCGACGAGGTGATCCGGCCGAGGATCTCGTTGGTGCCGGCTCGGACAATCTGGCTGGCCTCTTCGGGCACGATGCTCGGGTCGGCGGTTTGGATAGCTACCAGTTTCGGTAGACCCGAATCGTCGGCCAAGGCATACGAGAGTTCGGCCTTGCCGGCAAAGTCGTCCTTGTCGAGCTTGATCAAACCGTTGAGGCCAACCGTTGGCATCTTGGTGAGGCCGTCGGTGTCTTGGCCCACGATGAAGTGGCCCTTTTCCAACCGCATGATGCGTTGGGCTTCGAGGCCGAAAGGCTTCACGCCGAGGTCGTCGCCTTCGGCGAGCAATTGCTCCCACACGTGCAGGCCGTGGCCCGACGGTACATGGATCTCGTACGACAGCTCACCGGTGAAGCCGATGCGCCACATGATGCAGTCATCGACACCGGCGACCGTTCCTTGCCGTACCTGCATGTAGCCAAAGCTGTCGGGCGTAAGGTCAACATCGGTGAGCCGCGACACGAGCTGGCGCGACTTGGGTCCCGCCACGTTGATACTGGTGAACGCCGTGGTCACCGGCGTCACGTGCACCTTCCAGTCCGGGTGTTCGGTCTGGAGCCAGTTCTCGGCCCACTCCCAAACTCGGGCCGCTCCCGAACTCGTGGTGGTCATCAAGTAGTGGTCGTCGCCCAGGTGAGCGGTAACACCGTCGTCCATGACAATGCCGTCCTCGGCGCACATCACGCCGTAGCGCACGCCACCGACCGGAAGCTTCTGCCACTTGTTGGTGTACAGCTGCTCGAGCAGTTTCGGAACGTCGGGTCCACGCAGGTCGAGCTTGCCGAGCGGCGAGACATCGATCAGGCCAACGTTCTCGCGCACGTTACGCACCTCAGCTGCAGGGTTGCCGTAATGCTCGGGCCGAATCCATTGGCCAGCCAGGATGGGCTTTGCGCGTTGGGCTTCGTGCCATGGCTGGATCGACGAGACCCGAACCGGCTCGAAGATCCGACCACCGAGGGCTCCGAGGGTCACGGGTGCATACGGCGGACGCCACACGGTCGTGCCGACCTCGCTGATGGTTTCGCCGCGGGCCTCGGCCAGCACGGCGACGGTATTGACCGTTTCGAGCTTGCCCTGAGCCGGGCCCATCGTTGCGGTCGTGAATCGTTTGATCAGCTCGACCGAGTCGTAGCCTTCCTTGGCGGCGGCAAAGAGATCCTTTGAGCCGACGTCTTCGCTGTAGTCGACGATGCCGTGGGTGGTCGACCGGTGTAGCTCGGGGTGATTGTCACGGGCGAGCGGATTGCGATTGTCGGCCGGCATATCCCCAGCTGGAGCCGCGATCGATTCCGCCCGGGGAGTGAGACTCTGCAAGGTGGCGGCCACATGACTGGCCCGTCGAGCAGCGAGTTCGCCGGTCGCAGTGCCGTGAATCAACAGTTCATCGAGCGAACCATCGCCCGCCAAACCGCCAGCGACCAAGATGTTGTCGGGTACCTTCGAGGAGAAGAACCGGGCCGCCACCGGATCGTATTCGGGCCGATCGCCAGCCAGGTTGAGCAACGAGGTCGGGGCGGTCCAGCCGACGGCGGTGATCAGCAGGTCGGCTTCGATCTTGCGACCGTCGCCCAACTCGACCTCTTCGACCGACTTTGCGCCACCGTGAGCGGCAATCACATTGCCACCTGTTCGCGCATCGACAACGGCGACGACGTCGACACCGGCTCGTTCGAGCGCATCGACGGCCTGATCGCCTTCGGCGTTGGCGGTGAGAACCACGGCGCGCTCGCCCGGCTTCACGCTGTACATGTTGATCAGACGCCGGGCGGCTCCCGCCAGCATCACGCCCGGTTTGTCGTTGCCAGCGAACACGTAGGGGCGTTCGATCAGTCCGGGCGCAACCACCAACGTTTTCGCCCGGGCCTTGATCAGCCGCTCGACCGCTTTGTCGTGGCTGCGCTGGGCGATGGCGCACCAGTTGTCCTCGTAGCGGCCGGTAACGGTCGAGTTCAACAACACCTCGATGTTCTCGGCGGCTTCGCACTGTTCGGCCAGGGTCGCCGCAGCGGCCCGGTCTTCGTCGGTGCCCCACAGCAGATGGCCACCAAGATGATGGTTGTGCTCGACCAGCATTACTCGGGCGCCTTCAAGGGCCGCGCCGAGCGCGGCGGCCATTCCGGCCGGGCCTCCGCCGGCGACCACCACATCGGGGTGGGCGTATCGCTTGTCGTGGTAACGAGGCGGCGAGCTGAGGTCAACCTTGCCGCCGGGTGCGAACTGCGCCAACACCTTTTCATAGGTGGGCCAAAGCGAGGCCGGCTTCATGAAGGTCTTGTAGTAGAAGCCCGCGGTGAGGAACCGGCCAACCACACCGTTGGCCGCCTTGATGTCGTAGTCGAGTGACGGCCACACGTTCTGCGCCGACACGTCCATGCCGTTCTCGAGCAGCCGGTGCCCGGCCCGTACGTTTGGGTCATCGCCAACCTGTACGAATCCGTTTGGGTCCCAGAAGTCGGCAGTGAGCAGACCGCGGGGTCGGTGGTACTTCATGCTTCGGGCGAAGATTCGTGTACCCGACGCGGCGATCGCCGAGGCAATGGTGTCGCCCGCAAACCCGGTGACTGGTTTGTCGTTCCAGGTAAACCTCAGCGGCGCACCCCGGTCGATTACTTCGCTCGATTGTTGGGGAAGTCGGATCACTGGTTGCCCTCCACGCTCTTGGATTCGCTCACGTAGTGGAAGCTGGGGTCGACCGAGCCGATCTTGGCGCCCGGCAACGGGTGGTTCTCGAACTCGTTGGTCGAGGTGTTGCGCACCGCAGTGAAGTACTGGCGGCAGCCGCTGCGGCAATACCACGTCTCCTTCAGCGGGCCGGCGGGGTTGTCCTCCATGTACAGGTACGTGCGCCACTCTTCGGGCGTTGCGGTGTTGGGGTTTGGGCGACTGTGGGATTCGCCGACGTAGCGAAGATCCGACGAGTTGCGGGGCCCGCAGTTCGGGCAAGGGACGAGCATCATGGCGAGAGTTCCTGAGGTCCTAGATCGAGTGGAGGGGCTAGTGGCCGACCGCCGCGGCACCCTTTTCGCCGACCAGTTGGCCGGTGGCAAAGCGCGACAGCTTGAATGGTTCGATGAGTTTCGGGGTGGCCTTGGTGGCGATGGCCTCGGCCATCTGTTCACCCGACACGGGGCCGGCCTTAAAGCCGTAGGTACCCCAACCAACATCGCAGAGGAATCCGTCGACCGGCGTGAAGCCCATAATCGGCGAGTAGTCGGGTGTCATGTCGCAGAGCCCGGCCCACTGGCGAAGCAACCGCATACGGCCGATGTTGGGCATCAGCTCCAGCACGTGTCCGGCGAGTTCCTCGGTGAACTCGAGCGAGCCCTTCATCGAGTAGGTGGCGTACGGGTCGACCGACGCACCAAACACCAATTCGCCCCGGTCGGTTTGGCTCACATACACGTGAAGCGAGCCCGACACGACGACGGTGGGCAGAAACACCTTCACCGGCTCGGTTACCGCCGCCTGCAGCGGGTGCGTGGTGATCGGCAACTTCACGCCCGCCATGTCGGAGATCGTGGTCGCCCAACCAGCGGTGCAGTTCACGACGATAGGCGCCGAGATATCGCCCCGGTTCGTGCGCACACCAGTGACCTTGCCTCCTGGACCCTTGCCGTCGGGGCCGCTGCCGCCTTCGCACAAGATGTCGTACACCTCGGTCTTCTGGTGCATCTCAACGCCGCGATGATCAGCACCACGGGCGTAACCCCACACCACCGCATCGTGGCGGATCGTGCCGCCGGGTGGGTGATACAGCGCCCCGAGGATCGGGTACCGGGTGTTGGGCGACGTATCGAGACTGGGTGCCAGCTTCTTCACTTCGTCGGCGTCGATCACCGAGCTGTTGATGTCTTGCAGCTTGTTGACCTCGGCCCGCCACCGCATCGTGCGAAGCGCTCCGTCGGTATGGGCGAGGGTCATGTGGCCGCGCTCGCTGAACATCACGTTGAGGTTCAAGTCGGTCGACATCGTGTTGTACAAACTCAGCGACCGGTCATAGAACGCAACTCCCTCTGGAGTGAGGTAGTTCGACCGCACAATGGCGGTGTTGCGACCCGAGCCGCCGCTGCCGAGGTACGCCTTGTCGAGCACCGCAACGTTGGTGATTCCGTGGTTGGTGGCCAGGTAGTACGCGGTCGCCAGGCCATGCACACCGCCACCGATGATGATCACGTCGTAGGACTTCTGAAGGTCGACTTCTCGCCACACGCGTGGCCAGTCTTGCGATTTCGCGCCCTTCACGAATAGGCCAGCAGCCGAATAACGAGGGGGTTTCGACCCACTACCGGGCTTCAGCGAACCGAGGGCCGAGCTGGCCGATTCTCGGGCTGAGGCAAGGGGGGAGGTCGACAGCAAGTGCTTGAATGCAGTCATTACTTTGCACTCTACGGATTCCCAAACTTCGTGAGAAGTATCAAAGCGTCATTAATTGATATCTTTCTCCTATGAATCTCCGCAGGCTTGAGTACTTCGTGGCCGTGGCGACCGAGCTGCACTTCGGACGAGCAGCCGACAAGCTCCACATGGCGCAGCCGCCACTCAGTCAACAGATTCGGGCGCTCGAGGAAGAGCTCGGGCTCTCGCTGTTCGACCGCTCGACCCGCAAGGTCGCCCTCACCGCTGCTGGAAAGGTCCTGCTCGAACAAGCCAACCGTCTCCTGAGTACCGCCGACTCGGTCGAGCGAGTCATGGACGACTTCCGGTCGGGCACTGCCGGCACGCTACGACTCGGGTTCGTGGACTCGGCCGCCTATGAAGTGATGCCACGCTTCGTGCGCGAATATCGCCAGCGTTGGCCGTTGGTCGACTTCGAATTGCGAATGCTCTCCTCGGACCAACAAGCCCGTGCGCTGCGGGCCGGCGACATCGATATCGGCATTGGCCGCACGATGGGTGACGGCGACCAGATCGAGGCCGCCATATTGCTTCGCGAACCGCTGTATGTGGCCGTGTACTCCGATCACCCGTTGGCCAATGTGCAAAGCACACAGTTGCGGCGACTCAAAAACGAGACGGTGATCGGCTTCGACCGCACCATCTCCCCCACCTTCCATAGCGAGTTGGTCGCGATGTTTCTCGACGCGGGGTTCGCCTACAACCCCCAGATCGAAACCACCGAATACACCTCGGTACTCGGGTTGGTGGCGGCCGGCGAAGGCATCGCCATCGTGCCCGCTGGCGTTCGCAGCTTTAACCCACCGGGCCTCACCTACCTCAAGGTTCGCGACCGGACGGCCAAGGTCCAGCTCATGCTGCTCAACCGCCGCGACGACCCACTCAAGCTGGTGGGCCGAGCGGCCGAGCTGGTAGCTGAGGTCAAGCACTGGACCAAGCCTTAGCCGCAGCAACCACCCGACTCGCCGCCGACATCAGCCAACTCCGGCGCCACCGGGTCGACCCCTTTCGAACTCGACAACCACTGCCGCAGTTGTTCGGTTACCAGCTCCGGTTGGTCGTGATGCGGCCAGTGCCCGGCGCCGGGAATCGTCACCAACGTCCAGGTGTTCGCCACGTACCGCCACGTGTTGTTGAGGCTCGCCGCCAGCAGCGTCGGGTCGTCGAGGCCATGGAACTGCAGGATCGGGACATCGACCGGTGCGCTGGGCGCTTCGGCCAGGCGAGTCTCGGCGGGGTTCTGGCGGTAGTAGTTCATCATCGCTTCGAAGTTCGACCGCTCGAAGGCCTCGATATACAAGCGTCGAGCCGCTTCATCGCGGGCCACAAAGCTGGCGAGACTCTCGGGGTCGAGGTTCGCCTCAGAACCCTTGGCTCGAAAATCTGCGGTGTAACCAAACGCCGCTGCCTGCGGACTGCCGGGCCGCTGAAGCTCAGCCGCCATGGCTCCGGGGTGCGGCACATTAACGATGACCAACGCTGCGGTGAGTTCGGGGCGGCTTTGCGCGAAAGCCCATGCCGTCGCACCGCCCCAGTCGTGGCCAACGATCACCGCCTCGTTCGCTCCCTCAGCCGCGATCACCGTCGCCACGTCGGATACGAGGCAGTCGAGGCTGTAGTTCTCGACCCCTTCGGGAGCGTCGCTCCGGTTGAAGCCCCGGGTATCGAGCGCCACCACGCGGTACTCGTCGATCAAGCCCACCAGTTGGTGCCGCCACGAATACCAGAAGTCGGGAAAGCCATGGATGAAGACCACCAAGGGTCCGCGGCCACCAGCCATGTAATGGAGTCGAACGCCATCATTGACCGCGAACTGGCCAGTGAGTTCAGGATGGATAGAGGTCATTGGACAACCCTTTCGATGAGAGAAACGTTGTGGGCGGTGTCGGGTTCGACCTCGCCTCGCCGGCCCAGCAGTACTCGCACCATGAGCACGAGGAGCGGCAGTTCGATGACCGGGCCCATCACCACGGTGAGGGCCACCAGCGGACTAGAGAACGCCGTGACGGCGATGGCCAGGGAGGCCTCGGAGTTGCGCGACGTCGCCGTAAACGCCAGCAACGCTGTTTGCTCATACGGCAGGCCAGCGAGTCGGCCCGCTACCAGCGCAATAACAAAGGCCAAACCAAAGAAGATCAAGATCGGCGGAAACAGATGCCAGGCCACGCTCGGGTTTTCGAGCAGTGCATCGGCCTGGGAAGCGAACATGGCAACGATCACCACAGCGAGCATCACCGTCTTGAGATGCACACGGTCGATCACCGCTCGCACCTCGTCGAGCCGAGGACCACCCCGTCCCAGCATCCAATTCGTGGCCCCCGCCCCCACCGCCGGCACAACCAGGAACAGCGCCACGCTGGCGACAATGCCGGCCAGGTCGACCGATACCGACGAGCCAGCGAACCAGAGCAAGTACACCGGCAACAAAAGCACCTGGAGCACAAGGTTGATTCCGAGCAAGCTGACGCCCAGCCCAACGTCGCCGTCGGCCAGCTCGGTAAAGAGCAGATACCAGCCGATGCACGGGGTGACCAGAAACAGGATCAAGCCCACTCGCAGGTCGGGCTGCCCGCCGAGGAACAGCTCGCCAAGCCCCCAGGCCACCAGCGGGTTCACCACAAAATTCACGACTACGGCCACGGCGAGGAACCGCCGCTCAGCGATCGCCCCGGTGACCTGGCCCAAATCGAGTCCGAGCATCGCTAGGTAGATGAGCGCCAGAACGCCCACTGACACCAGGAACCCCATCGACTCGGCGAGCGACGGGAAAACCTGGGCGAGCCCTAACCCGGCGGCGATTGAACCAAGCAGCAAGAAGGGTTGGTAGCGGTCAGCGCGACTCAGCTGCATGTGTCGACACAGCCACCGGCGGCCGCCCATGCCTCGACGCCGCCGGGAAAGCGACCCACGTTGCTGTAGCCCGCCTGCACAAGTTGGGTACCGACAAACTCTGCGCCAAGACAGTCGATGTCGGTGCAGTAGACGATGACTCGCTGATCTTTGGTGGCGATCGCTCCCGCAGCTTGTGACTCGACATCGTCGAGCCCAAAGTTGCGTGCGCCCTCGACGTGCAACTTCTCGTACCCGCCGTCGCCTTGCGCATCGATAACCACCACGTTCGGATCGTCGAGTGCGGCGCGAAGCTCTTCGCCGGTAACCGGGGGAAGAATCATGTCGACCGGAGTTCCGCCCCGCGGACTCGCACCAAAGTTCGGGGTGTGGTCGGTGACGGTGTAGATCTCCCACGGCACACCATCAGCGTCGGCGGTCCACGCCTTTTCCTGGGTGGCGAAGCAACAGGTGTGTGGATCGTCGACCTCAACCGGAAGCCCTAGTCGGCTGACCCGCTCGGTCTCGGCGGCCACCGCTTCACCTGAGTCGTGTTCGATGCCTACGTGGTTGATCGACCCTGGTGTGCCTTCACCTTCGATCACGATGAGTTTCATCGGCGGGTCTTCGACAACGAAGTTCGCATAACCCGGCCGATGCTTCGCTGGCTTGACCCCAAAGAGCTTCGAGTAAAATTCGACCGAAGCCTCGACGTTGTCGACGTTGAGGGAAAGCTGAAACCTAGACATTTTGTCTCCTGTTCGCTACAAAGTTGAGTAGAAGTAAAGTACTACACAACACTGTGTAATAGTTTGGAAGCTATGTCAACCCCTGCCTCTGTGATCCCCCCTACCCTTGCCCAACGCCCGCTGCTGGTCGGCGCCGACGCCGACGAACTGGCCAGTCTTTTCCGAGTGTTAGCCAGCGATACCCGACTCTCGATCCTGCACGCCATCGCCCGCTCGGGCGAAGCATCGGTAAGTGCAATCGCCGATGAGGTTGGCGCTAGTTCGCAGGGCGTCTCGAACCATTTACAGCGAATGGCCGATCAACAGATCGTGGCGACGCGTCGCGACGGCAACCGGATCTTCTACCGATTGATCGACCCGTGCGTCGGCGGGCTTATCGAGCTCGGACTCTGCCTGCTCGGCCACGACCCCGACTGCGCGGTCGAACCCAAGGGTTAGACGACCGTCGCTCCCAACAGCGCACCGATGGCAAAGGTCAGCGCACAAGCGCCGGCGGCGAGCACGACCTGACGAGCCGCGGTGCGGAACTTCGAGCGTTCGGTAAACGCCGCCAACACAATGCCGACGATCGCCGCCGCAACGAGCCCAAATATCACCGAGGTCACGCTGGCCGCCGTGCCTTGCATGAAGAACCACGGCACGAGAGGTATCAAGGCACCGAGGGTAAACGCCACGAAGGAACTCACCGCTGCCCCAACAGCATCGCCGGTCTCGTCGGGGTCGATGCCGAGTTCCTCTCGGGCATGCACGTCGAGCGCCACGTCGGGGTCGGCCATCATCGCAGCAGCCAATTCGGTCGCCTGCTCGGGTTCGACTCCTCGAGCTTGATAGATGGCCGCGAGCTCACGGGTCTCTTCTTCAGGCTTCTCGGCGATCGACACCCGCTCGATTTCGAGTTCGCGTTCGACCAACTCGGACTGCGCCTTTACCGACACGTACTCGCCAGCCGCCATCGAAGACGCTCCGGCAAGCAGCCCAGAGATACCGGTGATCAGTACGGTGCTCGCCGAGGTTCCGGCGGCCGCCACCCCGATCACCAGCGCCACGTTCGACACCAAGCCATCGCTAATGCCAAAGACGGCAGCCCGGGCCTGCCCGCCTTGAACATCGCGGTGGTGATGCACCATATGATCGTGAGCCATAGCTCCACCGTACCGAACCGGCCCGCGGAGCGAGGCAGAGAACAGAGGTTTAGCAATGCGATCGGGCACATTGTGGGTCACCGGCAACCCCGAAGCCGACCACCTACTCAACACCGACCCGCTCGCGCTGCTCATCGGCATGCTGCTCGATCAACAGATCGCCATCGAACTGGCGTTTCTCGGGCCGTTCCGCCTGGCCGAACGGATGGGCGGCCAGCTCGACGCCCACGAGATCGCCACCGCCGATCCCGAAAAGTTCATCGCCATGGTGGCCACCAAACCCGCACTGCACCGGTTCCCCAAGTCGATGGGCGGACGCATTCAACAGCTGTGCCAGCACATCGACGACCACTACGACGGCGACGCTGCCCGGGTATGGAAAGGCCTGCGGTCGGCCCAGACCCTGCACGACCGACTCGCCGACCTGCCGGGTTACGGCGACGAGAAGGTCAAAATCTTCATGGCGCTCTTGGCGAAACGGTTCGGGAAGGCCCCCAAGGGTTGGGAAGAGTTCGCCGGGGACTTCGCCGACGACTTACCCCGGTCGGTCGCCGATCTCGATAGCCCCGAAGCACTCGCCGCGCTGCGGGCCCGACGGGCCGAGATCAAAGCGGCTCGCAAGGCCGCGAAAGAAGATGCGCCCGCGCTGCGGACCCGCAAGAAGTAGGCCGCGCCGGTACAAGTAAGCTCCTGGCCATCACCGCAAAAGGAGCCCCCATGTCTTGGGTCGAAGCCGACGATTACCTCACCAAAGAGTTCAACTTCGCCAACTTCACGACCGCTTTCGCGTTCATGACGCGCGTGGCGTTCATCGCCGAGAAGCTCAACCATCACCCGGAATGGTCAAACGTGTACGGCAACGTAACGATTGCGCTGACCACCCACGATGCCGGCAACACCGTGACCGACCTCGACCGAGAGTTTGCCGCGGCCGTCGACGCACTCGACGGTTAAGGCCTTAACCCCAGAGGTCGCCGAGGTCGTCGCGAGTCGGCACATCGGCGCCTGCTCTCGACACAGTCACCGCCGCCGCGCCAACCGCTCGTCGGGCAATGGTTTGCCAGTGATCGCTCGTAACGGTCGCCAGCGCATCGGCGGTGTAGATCTGCCATTCCCACAGCGAGGCCAAGACGGTACCGACGATGGTGTCCCCTGCACCGACCGTGTCGACCACCTCAACCTCGGGAGCAACGGCGGTCGAAGCGCCATGGGCGGTGAGAATCGATAGTCCTTCGCCGCCCCGGGTGATCATCGCCACGCGAACGTCGCCCGCCAACAGTTCCTCCGCGCACGACTCAGGCGTGCGGCCTGGCCAGATCCAATCCAGGTCCTCGTCCGAACCCTTGTAGATATGGGTACCGGTAAGCCAGCGCTGGTGAAAGTGATCCCACTCGGCCCGGTCGTCGATGATTTGCGGGCGAATGTTTGGGTCGAGCGACACGATCCCGTCGTGGTTCTCGACGGCGCGGGCCAGCGTCTCGGCAGTCGGCCCACGGAACATGCCGAGGGTGCCACCGTGAAGAATGTGCGGGCCCGCGCCGAGGGTGTCGAGCGGCAGGTCCGACAACAACGTGTCGGCGGTGTTTCCACCCTCGAACCGGAAACGGAGTTCGGGTACGTGCTCGACAATGGCCCGAGCGGTCGGCGCATCGGTGCGCTCGCACAACGACAGATCGACTCCGTTGGCCAGCAGATGGTCCCAAATGGTCACACCGTGTTCGTCGGTCGAAATGCCACCGGCGAAGGCGCTGCGCGCACCGAGGCGAGCGGCGGCGATCGCCACGTTCATCGGACCGCCACCGGGAACGGGGTCGGGAACAAAATCGACGAGTGCCTCGCCGGCGCTCACGATCGCCGGCTGATGATCGGTCATTTACTCACCCTTGATTTTCGACGCGAACAGACCGGCGCTCCTACAACGACACGAACAAGGAGGGGTGGTGTCGTGGCGTCGTAGAAGCACCGGCGATCTAGTGCCTGGTCAGCCAACGTCTGTGGACGGGCCGACGAGTCGGGGCGGTTCCTGCCAAGGACGCAGGACGCAGGCCTACTCCAAAGCGTAAGCCAAGGACGAGGACGAAGGCAGGGGCCGCATCCGGCCGTTGGAACGCCGCAGTGGTTGGCTGACCAGGCACTTAAGAACCGACTCGTTCGCCGTCGGGACCAAAGATGTGGGTTGGACCGTTAAAGCCGACCTGTACGTTGTCGCCCCGCTGGGTCGAGGTTTCGCCTTCGTCCCGCACGACGAGCGTGAGCCGCTCGCCCTGATGTTCGGTTGCGACATGCACAAAGGCTTCGGACCCAAGTTCTTCGACGACGGTGACCTCGCCGGCAATGCCGGAGCCGCCATCGCCGATGAGGGCAAGATGCTCAGGACGAACTCCCAAACCAAAGCTCGACCCATCGGTCGAAGCAAGGGCATCGGCGGTCGACATTTCGACCGGAACCGGTTGGCCAGCGAGCTGCAACACACCGTCGTGGCGCTCGACGTCGATGATGTTCATCGCTGGCGAGCCAATGAAACCAGCAACGAAACGGTTCATAGGTTTGCTGTACAGGTCGCGGGGACGAGCGACTTGCTGCAGCTTGCCGTGGTCGAGAACCGCAACCCGGTGACCCATGGTCATGGCCTCGACCTGGTCGTGGGTTACGTACACGGTGGTGACGCCGAGCCGAGCCTGAAGGTCGGCCAACTCAGTACGGGTCTGCACCCGGAGCTTGGCATCGAGGTTCGACAGCGGCTCGTCCATGAGGAACACCTGGGGGCTGCGGACGATTGCTCGGCCCATAGCCACACGTTGGCGCTGACCACCCGAAAGGTTCTTTGGCTTGCGGTCAAGGTAGGGCTCGAGGTCGAGGATTCGCGCTGCCTCTTCTACGCGTTTGCGTCGCTCGTCTTTGGGGACACCGGCCTGCTTGAGCGCAAATCCCATGTTCGAGGCCACGGTCATCTGGGGGTACAGCGCGTAGTTCTGGAACACCATGGCGATGTCGCGGTCCTGCGGCGGTGACAGCGTGACGTCTTTATCGTTGATGTAGACACTGCCCTTGTCGATGAACTCGAGTCCGGCCAGCATGCGCAGAGCCGTTGACTTTCCTGAACCCGACGGACCCACGAGAACTAGCAGTTCGCCGTCGGCGATATCGAGATTTAGCTCGTCTACCGCTGGAGTCTCTGACCCGGGGTAGATCCGCGAAGCGGCTTCGAAACGTACCTCAGCCATTTGCGTTCTCCTTCATTTGATTGCTCCCATGGCAAGGCCACGGATCATGCGCTTTTGGGCCAACCATCCGGCGATGATCACCGGCAGGGTGGCCAACGTCGACGCGGCTGACAGTTTTGCGAGGAAGTTGCCCCGACTCGTTACGTTGCCGGTAACCCAGATCGGCACGGTGGCACCGCCACTGCTCGGGCTTAGCTGCACGGCAAGGAAGAATTCGTTCCACGCAAAGATCACGCACAACAAGGCAGTTGCGGCGATTCCCGGAGCGACGATCGGCAGAATCACCGAGGTGATCTGGCCCCAAAGCTTTGCGCCATCGATCTGTGCCGCCTCGATAAGTTCCTTCGGTACCTCGGCAAAGAACGAGCGCAGCATCCAAATGGCGAGCGGCAGGTTCATGGCGGTGTACAGGACCATAAGAACAATGCGGGTGTTCAGCCATCCGAGCTCTTTGGCGATGATCCATAGCGGCAAAATGGCGGCCACGATCGGGAGGAACTTGGTCGAGATGAAGAAGAACAAGACGTCCTTCCACTTGCCGATGGGCTTAATCGACAGCGAGTAGGCGGCCGGAATCGCCAGGATCATGACGGCAATCGTCGAAACCGAAACGGCCCAGAACGAGTTTGCGAATGCTTGGCCTGCGCTGAGCAGGCCACTCGTTGCGCTGGTGACCTCGGAGAACTGTTCGGTGGTCGGCTCAAAGAACATCTTTGGCGGTCCGTTGGCGTCGGGTTCGGTTTTGAACCCGCTCAACACCATCCAAAAGACGGGGAAGAAGAACAGCAGGCCGACGACCCAGGCAAGCAAGCTGAGTAGGTAGCCACCGATGGTTCGTTGCCCTACGACGGGGCCGGTTTTGCCCTGGCTCATGCTTCTTCTCCTTCGAGCAGTCCGGACAGGACACGCAGACCAAACGTCGCCAAGATGATGGTCGCAACCACGACCACGATCGAGAACGCGGAGGCACTACCAAATCGCCAGCCACCGCCAATCGAGCGTTGGTACACAAACAACGGGATGTTGGTCGACTGCGGTCCACCGCCAGTCATGACGAAAATGTGGTCAAACACCTGTATGAGGTAGATCGACCCAAGCAGCACACCGAGTTCGATGTAGGGCCGCAGGTGAGGGAGGGTGATCTGGAAGAACGTGGCCCGCGGAGACGCACCGTCGACCTTGGCTGCCTCGAGCACCGACGATGATTGGCCCTGCAGCCCGGCCAAAATGATCAACATCATGAAGGGCGTCCACTGCCAAACGAGCACCCCGACAATCGCCCATCTAGGATATTTCGTCGCGAACTCGATCGATTCGATGCCGACCTGGTTTAACACCCAGTTGAGCACACCAAACGCGGCACTGAACATCTGGTTCTTCCAGACCAGTCCGGCGACGACCGGCATGATGAGAAACGGCGTCAAGATGAGGGTTCGCACGAACCCCTGACCGAAGAACTTCCGGTCGAGGAGCAGCGCGATGAGCGTGCCGAGCAGCACCGACAAGACCACCGCGGTGACCGTCATGACGATGCTGGTCACCGCCGCCCGACGGAAGAAGATGTTCGTGAAGGCGTCGGTGTAGTTGCCTATGCCGGTCCAGGTTCGGGGCGTTGGCGGCGTAACCGTCCACTTCGTGAAGCTGTAGTACAGGCTCATTACGAAGGGAACCTGGGTAACGACGATCGTGAAGAGCAGCGCCGGAAGAAGAGGCAGACGACGACGCCAAGCCTCTCTCTTTTGAAGCTTCTTTACCTGTGCTTCACGATTCGGTGTGCTTGTTGCGGCAGCCACGTCTGCAATCTCTCCCCCCAGGTGATGCTTTCGAAAGCCTCCATCGCCGGAGCGAAAGCGGCTCTCGAAAACTTCGGCCCGACTCCAACCGGAACGCTAGTTCCGTCGAAGCCGGGCCGATAGTTTCGTACTACTTAGGTATTAACCGTTGTATTCAGAAGCAATTGCGTGGCAGTTCGCAAGGGCGTCTTCGACGCTCTGCGTGCCAGCGATTGCTGCCGAGAATTCCTCGGTGCAACGGGCGCCGGTGTCCTGGAACTCAGGAACACCTACGTACTGCACGCCTGGCAGACCGGGCCGCGGCGTGGTGCCGGGGTTGTCGATCGGAGCGGCGAGCATGGCGTCAAGGGTGCGCTGGGCGAATGCCGAAGCAGCTTCCTGGTACTCAGGGCGCTCGTAGAGCGACTGACGGGTACCCGGAGGAACTGCACGCCATCCGTCAAGCTCGGCGATGAGTTCATGGTACTCGGCGTTGGTTGCCCAGTCGATGAAGTCGAAGCCAGCCTGCGGGTCAGCAGCGGTTGCGGGGATGGCAAGGGTCCATGCCCAGAGCCAACCCGAAGCCTCGGTGACGTTGGTGGGTGCAAGAGCGAACGCAGTGTTAGCGACTACGTCTTCGGGGAAGAGGCTGGCAGCGACGGTGGCGTCGTACCACATAGCAACCTTGCCCTCTTCGTAAAGGGTCTTGCACTCGTTGAAGCTGGAGTTAGCAGCATCGTCTTCGCCAGCGTCGTTCAGAAGGTCAACGTAGAAATTGAGGGCTTCAGCGAACTCGGGCTGGTCGACCTGCGAGGTGCCGATCGAGCCGTCGTCGTTTGCCGACCACCAGGTACCACCAAAGGTGTTAAGCACGGTGGTGAAGGCGGCGCCAAGGTCGCCCCAGCCAGGCTTACCACGAAGGCAAATGCCGGCCATTTCATCGGTGTCGACTTCGCGAGCGATTGCCGCTACCTCTTCCCAGGTGGGAGCGTCGGGCATGTTGTCGATGATGTCGGAGCGGTACATGACGAACGAGGACTCAGCGTAGAACGGCGACGAGTAGAGCTCGCCGTCGACCGAAAGACCACCACGAACAGCGGGGATCAAGTCATCGATATCGTAGGTGTCCGAAGCGGCGGCAAAGTCGTTCAGGCCGGTAAGCCATCCGTTTGCACCGAACTGCGGGGTCTCGTACATACCGATCATTACTACGTCGAACTGGTCACCTTCGGCGGCCACGTCACGGGTAGTGATTTCACGAAGAGCTGCTTCTTCAAGGAAGGTGAACTCAACTTCGATGCCCGAGTCAGGAGTGAAATACTCCGGAGCGAGCTCAGCCATGCGCTCAACGTTTCCGTTGTTCACCGCGGCGACCCGAATGGTCTTGGTTTCGCCGTCGTCTTCCATGGCGTCGCCGTCGTCTTCCATGGCGTCACCTTCTTCTTCCATGGCGTCGCCGTCGTCGTCGCCGGTCACTTCGTCGACAACTTCGTCAGCAGCATCGCTAGCTTCATCGACGGCATCGCCGACGACGTCAGCGGCGTCGCTGCCACAAGCAGTGGCGATCAGAGCAAATGCTGCGAGCACGCTCATCAAGATCAGCCACGGCTTGGACCGTGTGCTCTTTACATTGTTCATTAACATTCCCCCCCAAGGGATAGAGAAAACGGCAGGGTCGCCGAAATCAGCATATGGGTAGACCTCACTGTTTTAGTTGGTTTCATGTTGGAATACAACCCACCCCTGTTGACTTTCCTGTGACTTTTCGAAAACCAATTTCTAGGAATGGCTTGATTTCAACGAAAACCCAGCCCGGAACCCAAAACCCACAAGCTGGTATCTTTGTTTATGTTGGTATAGGCTGACCCCCATGTCGGGAGAAACCACGCAGACGATAAGCAACAGCACCTTGGGCGAGCTGCCCGAGGCGTTTGCCACGCCCACGTTCGATCGCCAGGCCGTCAGCCAAGGCATCGTCCACATTGGAGTCGGCGGCTTTCACCGGGCACACCTTGCTACCTACGCCAACGAGTTGTGCGAATCGGGGCATAAGGACTGGGCCATCCTCGGCGCCGGCATCCTCGAACATGACCAACGCATGAGCGAAGCGCTTTTGGCCCAAGATGGGCTCTATACCCTGATCTCCCGCGGTCCCGACGCCACCGACCTCACCCTTATCGGCAGTATCACCGGCTATGTCTATGCATTCCCCGATGCGAGCGAGTTGGTCGAAGCGATCGCCGCCGACACCACCCACATCGTGTCACTCACCATCACCGAAGGCGGCTACCCGATCAACGATGTCACCGGCGCCTACGACCCCGAATCCAACGTTGCCGGCCCTGGTTCGGCCTTTGCGATCCTGGCCGCCGGCCTCGAGCAGCGAATGAACAACGGCGGCCCGGCAATCACCGTGCTGAGCTGCGACAACATCATGTCGAACGGCCATGCCGCCCAGACCTCAACGCACGGCGAGGCCAACCGAGCCGCCGTCGATGGCCTGACCGACTGGATCGCAGCGAACGTGTCGTTCCCCAACAGCATGGTCGATCGCATTACTCCCAGCACCTCGCCTACCGACATTGTTTGGCTCGAGGAAACCCACAACGTCACTGACCGCTGGCCAGTTGTCGCCGAGCCGTTCCGCCAATGGGTCCTCGAAGACAACTTTGCCGGAAAGCGTCCGCCGCTTGAGGAACTCGACGTCATCGTCACCGACGACGTCGAACCGTTCGAGCTCATGAAGCTTCGACTACTGAACGCCGGGCACTCCTGCTTGGCGTACCTCGCCGCGCTCGAGGGAATCGACACGGTCGACAAGGCCATGGCCAATCAGTCGATTCAAAACTACGTCGGGTCGTTCCTCCGCAATGAGTCCAAGCCGGTCTTGCCGCCGGTCGAACTCGACCTCGATGAGTACATCGATTCGTTGGTCGAGCGCTTCTCCAACCCGTCGGTCGGCGACCAAGTGCAACGCTTGTGCCTCGACGGTTCGGCGAAATTCCCCAAGTTCTTGCTTCCCACCGTTCGGGCGCAGGTGGCCGCTGGAGGTTCGGTTGCCCACAGCGCCCTAGCACTCGCTGGCTGGTGCCACTACCTCAATGGTGTCGACTGCCACGGCAACCCGGTCGAGACCGCCAACGATCCCAACCTTGATGCCGCAAAGAGCTTTGCCGAACGCTCCAAGGCCGACCCAGCCGCGTTCCTCGATTTCGACGTGGTATTCGATACCGACCTAGCATCGAATGAGTCCTTCCGGGCTGCGTTTGTGTCGTCGCTCGAAACCCTGCGTAGCGATGGCGTACGAGCAGCAATCGATACTGTTCTCCCTTGATTCATTAGTTCATTAACTCAGTAAGCCACCTTGCTTCCCCCCGTTTCTTCGGCTGATCACAGCCTTTCTCCTCTCCAAAGGGTCCCATGACCGAACGGGCAACCAAGACACCATCTATCGCACTGTTTCAGTCCGAACGACAGCGCCAGATCGTGGCACTCACGATGGAGTTCGGACGGGTGGAAGTCGCCGAGTTATCCGAGCGGTTCAACGTCACCACCGAAACCATCCGGCGCGACCTCTCCGACCTACAAACGCAACGTATTCTTCGCCGTGTGCATGGCGGCGCGATTCCGTGGGAGTCCGACGGCTTTGAGCCGCTGCTCTCGGTACGCGCCGATCAACAAGACGTCGAGAAAGCGCGGCTCGCCGCCGCCGCAGTGAGCGAACTTCCCGACACCGGCTCGATCATCATCGACTCAGGGTCGACACTCACCACCCTCGCCAAGGTTGTGCCGGCCGACGCAAATCTTCGAGTAGTAACCAACTCTTTGACTGTCGGCTATGCGTTAGCCGAGCACGATTCGGTCGATGTCATCATCGTCGGCGGCAAGGTACGAAAGAACACCCTCGCCATGGTCGACGTCGAAGCTGTCGCAGCCATTGAACCGCTTCGGGTCGACACGCTGTTTATCTCAAGCGACTCGGCCTCGCCCGAAACCGGGCTCACCACGCCCTACCGCGAGGAAGCGGCGGTGAAACAGGCCATGATCAGTGCGGCCCGCCGAGTCGTTGCGTTGGTCGACCACTCGAAATTCCGAGCCGACCAGTTCGTTCGCTTCGCCGAGTGGTCCGACATCGATGTGCTAATCACCAACACCGAGCTCGATCCAACCGTCGTCGCCACGATCGAGGCAACCGGCACCACCGTTCGGCTCGCGTGACGGTCGCCGAAGCGAAGCTGCTCAGTCCCGCCCGCCAGCTCGAACTCGTGGCCAGCGATGTGGCGCGGTCGGCGGCACGGTTCGTGCGGTCCCAACACGGCCACGCAACCCAGACCAACACCAAGAGTTCGCCTACCGACGTGGTGACCCAAACCGACCTGGAGTCCGAGCGCTTTATCCGCAACGAGCTACTGTTGCGGTGCCCGGGTTCGACGATTCAGGGCGAAGAGTTCGACGACGAGATCGGTACGACCGGAACCGGCTGGATCGTCGACCCCATCGATGGCACGGTCAACTTTTTATACGGGCTACCGGTCGTTTCGGTAAGCATTGCCGCGACCATCGACGATCGGATTGTCGCCGGCGCCGTGGTCGACGTTGTAGGTGGCGAGATCTTTAGTGCCGCCCAAGGCGAGGGGGCTCGCAGCAACGGTGTTCCAATACAGTCCGTCGGACCCGACTCGCTCGATCAAGCCCTGGTCGCAACCGGCTTCGCTTACGACGCCGATGCCCGAGCACTCGAGGCCGAAGTCGTGGGCCGGGTGTTGCCGGCCTGTCGCGACATCCGATGTATGGGTTCGGCCGCCCTCAACCTGTGCTGGGTTGCCTGCGGTCGAGTCGACGGGTTCTTCGAGCGCCATATCAAGACCTATGACTACGCGGCCGGTGCGCTCATCGCTGCCGAAGCCGGAGCGACCGTGGAGCTTCCGCACGACAATGCGAGCGACCTCACCATCGCAACCTCGTCGCAGGTTTTCGACGAACTCCGCCAGATCGTGGGCTAGAAACCGAGCGGCAAGGGCGATTGGGCTGCCGGCTCGGACGGACGCCCCGCCCAAAGCTTCAGCAGGACCGACTCGTTGGCTTCGGCGCCTTCGGATAACCGGCTCGCAGCAACCACCGCCCGCCACGTGTCGAGCGATCCTTCCGAGTTTGCCAGCAGCGCACCAAACTCGCGGAGGTAGGTGGGCCGAATTGCATCGACAAGCTCGGCCGTTGCGCCCGGGAGGTGAGGCGAATCCATTCCGTCGGGCGGCGGGCTCAACAGAATCGTCGACCGAACTACATCGGCGACCGGGTGCCCGACCGTCGCATCGAACCAGTCGATAATCACCGGACCGCTCGGACTCATCAATACGTTGCCCGGGTGAAAATCGCCATGCAACAGGGCAGCGCCTCGAGGTAGGCGATGGGCTCGATCGTTCGCTTCGGCGCGTTCGGCCTCGGTCAACTGCTCCACCGCATCGACCTTGATGCACATCCGGTCGATGAGGTCGGGGACATCGGTAGGAATGCCAGCGCTCTGCAGCGTCCGGTGAATCTTGGCGAACTCTTGGGCGTGGGCCTCGATCGCGCCCGGGTCGGCCAGCATGTGCGACCACAACGAGTCGCCAGCGATCCGCTCGAACACGATTGCCGGTCGGCCGTCGATCTCGACCATCTCCTTTACTTCAGGAACCGGCAACCCAAGGCGACGCACCGCCGACGTGCTGCGAGCCTCGAGCGCCGCCCAATGCTTGGGCACCCCGTCTTGTGGAACCTTCACGACGGCACCGGCGCCATAGGCATACACGTCTGACGTGCGACCTGCCCCAATCTTTGCGCCCAACTCCATGGGGCAAAGGTAACGC
>CALHTF010000010.1 GCA_938038815.1 uncultured Acidimicrobiales bacterium
GTCACCCGCCTACTCTCCGCTGCTGGAGCCTGGCACTGGAGCCTGGCACTGGAGCCTGGCACTGGAGCCTGGCACTGGAGCCTGGCACTGGAGCCTGGCACTGGAGCCTGGCACTGGAGCCTGGCACTGGAGCCTGGCACTGGAGCCCGGTTCGGTGTGTGGTTTGGGTTCTTGAGGATGTGGGGGCAGTGCTGGGAGTCGACCCGCCGCGCGAGCAAGGGCGAGGTGCCGACGAAGCCCGATGCCGAAGGCGTGGAGGCGGAGCCGAAACACAGCAGTAGAGCCTTACGGCCTATTTCGGGCCTCTTCTTCTTCGGCCATAGTGGGTCTACCGAAAGATCGGGGCCACCAGGGCGGCTCCGATCTAAAGACTTGTCCACCGGATCTACCCTGGAGACGCAGTTTGGGACTTTGGCCTGGCGAACAGGCCAAAGTCCTAATGCGCTGTCTACGCTGTTGCGAATGGTCCTGGTCGATGCCACCGAGATTGGAATGGCCCGACCCGGTCGGCCGCTTTTCGCCGACCTGTCGCTCACGGTTCACACCGGTGACCGAGTAGGAATCGTTGGTCTGAACGGCACCGGGAAGTCGACGCTGCTGAGCGTATTGCTCGGCGAGCGCGAACCGGAGGCGGGCGAGATTCGGTGGGGCAGAGGGGTCCGTATCGCGGCGCTCACCCAGAACCCCGATCTCGGTGAGGGGACCGTCCGCGAGGCGGTCGGGCACGACTGGGAGGGCGAGGCCGTCCTCGACCGACTCGGCATGGCCCCGTTTCTCGATAAGCCGGTGGGTCAGCTGTCGGGCGGCGAGGCGAAACGAACCGCCCTGGCTCGCACGCTGGTGACCGAATGCGACCTGTTGATCCTCGACGAGCCCACAAACCACCTCGATGTCGACGCCATTGCGTGGCTCGAGGACCGGCTGGCCAAGTTCCGCGGTGGATTGTTGTTTGTCACCCACGATCGCCACGTACTCGACCGGGTCACCACCCGAATTCTCGAACTCGATCGGGGCACCGGATTTGTGCACGAGGGCGGGTACGCCTCCTACCTCGAAGCCAAGGCGTTGCGCGAAGAGCAGGCCGAACAGGCAGAGTCGGTACGCAAAAACCTGGCTCGACGAGAACTGGCGTGGCTACGGAGAGGCGCGCCGGCGCGGACCAAAAAGTCGAAGTCGCGTATCGAACGGGCAACCAAGCTCGTCGAAGACCGGCCCCAAGAGGCGGCCCGCAAGACCGAACTCGACCTGCACGTCGGTACCCCACGCCTCGGCGACCAAGTGATCGACTTGGAAGGTATTGGCCAAAGCATCGAAGGGCGGCAGCTGTTCTCGGGTATCGACCTGTTGCTCGACCGGCGGGCACGGCTGGGCATCGTCGGAACGAATGGCGCCGGCAAGTCGACGCTGCTCGACATCATGGCCAAGCGCCGCACGCCCGACGAAGGATCGGTCATTCACGGTCCGACGGTTCGGTTGGGTTACTACGACCAGGTTGGACGCGATCTCGACCCCAAGCAGCGCCTGCGCGACGCGGTGGTTGGTGGCGACCGCGAGCCCGACTGGGCCGACGTGCGGTTGATGGAACAGTTCTGGTTCGACAGCGACACACAGTTCGCGCCGATCGAGTTGCTGTCGGGCGGCGAACGTCGGCGACTGCAGTTGGTGATGGTGCTACTGGAACGGCCCAACGTGTTGTTCCTCGACGAGCCGACCAACGATCTCGACCTCGACACGCTTCGAGTTCTTGAAGACTTCCTCGACGACTGGCCCGGCGCCTTGGTGGTGGTGAGCCACGACCGGGCGTTTCTCGACCGAACCATCGAGACCACGCTGGTGCTTGGCTCCGAACCAGGTAGCGCTCCGGCGAAGGCCGGGTCGACCAAGATGCCCGATGCGGCGACCGCTCCGGCGAAGCCGCCGAAGTCTGGTTCGGCGGGTAGCGGACCCTCGCACAGCACGTTGCGTCAGCGGACCAAAGAGATCGAGAAGGCAATGCGTCCGCTCGAACGCAAAAAGGCCGAACTCACCGAATCGCTCACCTCGACAACCGACCACGAAGAGCTGGCGAAGATGGGTACCGAGTTATCGGCGGTCGAGGCCGAACTCGACGAACTTGAAGAGCGGTGGCTCGAGGTCCAAGAGCAGCTAGAGAATCGCTAGTTCAGGCCGCTAAACAATTGAGGTCAATCAACCTCACCCGGGTACGCTCGCCGGATGGACTCTCGATTCACCGATGTGGGTTCGGTTCGCGCCGACCTAGAAAACGCCAACTACTTGGCCGACGACGGCATTGCCGGCGTTGTGTACCTGGCCGACCGGCTCCAGAAGCCGATTCTGGTCGAAGGCCCGGCCGGTACGGGCAAGACCCAGCTCGCCAAGAGCATTGCCGAGATCACCGGCGCCCGACTCATTCGCCTCCAGTGCTACGAGGGGCTCGACGAAGCCAAGGCCCTCTACGAGTGGAACTACAAGAAGCAGCTGCTTCGTATCCAGGCCGAACGGAACTCCGATGTCGAGTGGGATGCGCTCGAAGACGACATCTTCTCCGACGAGTTCCTGCTCACCCGCCCGCTACTTGAAGCGATTCGCGCCGAGGACAACGTGGTGTTGCTGATCGACGAGGTCGACCGGGTCGAGATCGAGACCGAAGCGCTGCTGCTCGAGATCCTCTCGGACTACCAGGTGTCGATCCCCGAACTCGGTACCATCGAGGCCACCCAGATCCCCATGGTGATCCTGACCTCGAACAACACCCGCGAGCTTTCCGAAGCACTCAAGCGCCGCTGCTTGTTCCTCCACATCGATTACCCCGAGATGGAACGCGAAAAAGCCATCGTGCTCAACAAGGTCCCGGAGATCTCGGAGAACCTGGCCGACCAGGTTGCCCGCATCGTCCGGTCGATCCGAACCCTCGAGCTCAAGAAGGCACCGTCGGTGTCGGAAACCCTCGACTGGGCCCGAACCCTCGTGCTGCTCGGCATCGATCAGGTCGATGCACAGACCGCGACCGACACGGTCAACATCTTGTTGAAGTACCAGAGCGACATCAACAAGGCAATCAAAGAGTTCGCCCAGAACGACGAGCTGTCGAGCTAAGCCGTTGTCGACCACCGACCTCCCAACCGCAGGTGAAGACAGCGCCGGTACGCCGATGCTCGACCTGCTGGCCGGGTTCATCATCGAACTGCGGGCCGCTGGCCTGCCGGTAAGCCTCACCGAGAACCTCGACGCCATGGCGGCGATCCAGCACATCCCGCTGGAGGACCGCGAGACGTTTAAGTATGCGCTGGCCGCAACCTTGGTGAAGAACCATTCGCACTGGAAACAGTTCGAGGTGGTCTTTGAGGTCTTCTTCTCGATGCGGGGCGAACAGTACGAGATCACCGACAACGCGCTCGATCTCGACGATCTCGACGACGACGAGGTGGGCGAGGGCCAAGGCGAGGGGCAATCCCAGGGCCAAGGTGGCGGTGGCGGCGAAGCGCTCAGCCCCGAACAGCTCGCCAAGATGCTTCTCGACGCATTGCGCAAAGGCGATCAAGCCATGATGCGGGCGCTAGCTCGCCAGGCGGTCCGTCGGTATGCCGGCATGGAGCCGGGTCGACCAGTGGGCGGCACCTATTACCTGTACCGCACGCTGCGCAACCTCGATCTTGACGCCATGTTGGACCAGCTCATGGACCAGAGTCGGGCCGAAAAGGGCGACGAGGGGCTCTCCAAGTTTGAAGAGCGCCTCGAGAAGGACGAGTTCAACCAGCGGATCGAGCAGCTCAAGAAAGAGATCGAGGCCGAGATCCGCCGCATGCTGGTGGCCGACCGAGGCGTCGAGGCAATGTCGCGCACGCTGCGCAAGCCACTGCCCGAAGACGTCGACTTCATGCACGCCACCCGCGACGAAATGAACATGTTGCGCAAGGCGATCTATCCGCTCACCCGCAAGCTGGCGGCTCGCCTCGCCCGCAAACGCAAGTACGGCCGGCGTGGTCCGCTCGACTTCCGCAAGACGGTTCGCACCTCGCTGTCGTACGGCGGCGTTCCCGCCGACCCGCAGTTCCGGTTCCCGAAGCCCCACAAACCCGAGATCATCGTTATCGCCGATATCTCCGGTTCGGTTGCCGCCTTTGCCCGGTTCACCCTGCACCTTGTGTATGCGATCTCGAGCCAGTTCTCGAAGGTCCGGGCCTTTGTGTTCATCGACGGACTCGATGAGGTCACGCGGTTCTTCGACGGGGTCGACGACATCTCCGAAGCCGTTCACCGGGTCAACACCGAGGCCGACGTGGTCTGGGTCGATGGGCACAGCGACTATGGCCATGCCTTCGGGGTGTTCCACGAGC
The DNA here is from genome assembly GCA_938038815.1 of uncultured Acidimicrobiales bacterium. Taxonomy (GTDB): domain Bacteria; phylum Actinomycetota; class Acidimicrobiia; order Acidimicrobiales; family SHLQ01; genus CALLQB01. Next base: position 4,338 of record CALHTF010000010.1, read on the forward strand.
GCTACATCAAAGACGTTGGGCCAAAGTCAACCGTGCTGATCCTCGGCGACGCCCGCAACAACTACCACGCCAGCCAGTCCTGGATCATCAAAGAGATCCAGCAAAAGGCTCGCCAGGTGCATTGGCTCAACCCCGAACCCAAGGGTTACTGGGACACCGGCGATTCAATCGTCGGCGAGTACGCCACCTACTGCGATGGCGTGCACGAAGTCCGCAATCTGCGTCAACTCGAAAGCTTTGTCGAGAACCTGATCTAGCCAAGTAGTCAGCGCTCTGGCGGCGCGAGAGACTGCAGCTATGGGTAGTGAACATTCAGAGCACTTGGAAGCGGGACCCGACGCAGGCAAGGTCGCACATCCGATCGAGCTCTTCTTTGACCTCGTGTACGTCTTCGCCTTTACGCGGGTTGTGGGCTTCGTGGTGCACGACCACAACCTCGAGAGTGCGCTCAAGGGTGCCTTGTTGCTCGGGTTGCTGTGGTGGAGTTGGGGGACCTGGACCTGGTCGATGAACGCGGTCGACCTCACCAATCGACTACGTCGAGTCATGATCCTGGTTTCGATGATGTTTATCTTCTTGATGGGCTATGCCGTACCGACCGCATTCGATGTCGACGGTGGCTGGTTTGTCGCCGGATATTTGGGGTCCCGACTTCTGGCCGTGGCGGTGATGTGGTTCGGAACGTTGGACGACGAGGTCGAGCATCAGTCGATTCGTAGCTATGTGCCGATTTCGATGGTTGCACCCGTCGTCCTAGTCGTCGGTGCGTTCGCCAGCGAATCCGCTCGGCCATGGGTTTGGCTCGCCGCACTCGCCATCGAGGTAGTTGCAGTGCTGGTGGCTGGCCAGGCTGAATGGCACGTCGACGCCACCCACTTTGCCGAGCGGCACGGCCTCATCATGATTATCGCCTTGGGTGAGGCGATTATCGCCGTCGGAGTTGCGCTCACCGCCGCGGCGGGAGAAGACGCGTCGATCAGTACGGCGTTGGCGTGGCGACTGGGCGTTGGCCTCGCTGGCGTGGGAGCGATGTGGTGGGCGTACTTCGACAAGATGCAGGTCATCTGGGAAACGAGGCTGCACGAGGCCGACGTGGCCTCGGCTGGTCGGATCGCACGCGACTTGTACACGTTGCTCCACTACCCGATGATCACCGGCATCGTGTTCTTCGCTGTTGCCCTTGAGGAAGCGTTCTTGCATCCCGAGGACCCGCTCACCGGCTTCACAAGGTGGATGTTGGCGGCCTCGGTCGCCATGTATTTCCTCGCCCAATCGATCGCCACCTACCGGGCATGGGGGCAGATCACCTACGAGCGCATCATCGGTGTGGTGATAATGGTCCTGATGGCCGCCGTGCTGACGATCAAAGCCGAAATGGTGGTTCTACTTGTGACCATCGTGATGCTGGTCACGATGAGCGCCGAGTATTGGCGCTACCGCGACGAAGTTCGGGCGAACCCCAACCTGCGCCGGTAGTCGTGTTTGGGCAGTGAGTTCCGATCCGAATCAGCTTCGGTAGCCGATCATCTGCCCAACTGCGGCGACCAGTCCGCCTGGGAGAGCAAACAGCAAGAACACAAAGAAGCCAACAACGGTTCCCGACGACTCGGTTCCGCTGTTGTAGTCGGCCGGAACGCCGCCAAGGCCAAAGTTGTAGAGCACAAGATCAAAATCGCCAGCGAGAACATCTCCAACAAAGAACAGGAACAGAATCGCTAGGCCGAACAAGACGAACGACAGCCCAACGGCCCCGATCGATCGGGCGAGGGTGCTCGGTTGATGCTCGGGCTGAAGGGCGGGCGTCGCCGCTGAAGCAGGGTTCGAGTGTGTGGGTGGTCGGTCCGAGAGGCGGTCCGCCCGGGCAATTGCTGCGATCAGTGCACCGGCAAGCGCGACGAATGGAAGCCCCAACATGGTTGCATCATCGAGAATCGCTAGGTCAAGGTCATCGAAGAAGAGAATCTCGGCCGCGATCAGCGCGAATGCCAAGGCACACAACGCGATGACCGCTGTGCCAAACCATTCGAATACCTTCATAAACGCCCAAGGTACATGGTGTGGCCGAAATCGTTAGATGTTGAGGACGCCTCGCAGGATCGAGCGACCGCTGTGGGTTGGTTCGCCGTCGGCGGGTTCGATGCTGATGTCGACCACGGGGAATGCTCCGGGGTCGACCGATGCGGGAATGCTGACACATCCGTCGCCTTTGATCGGGCCGAGCGAAACCATGCCTTCGACGTTGGTGTCGATGAGCCACACCTCAAGGTAGGCGTCGGAAACCTCCGGCAGAGCGGAGAGTTCGAGGTCGAGGCAGCGGTCGCCGCCGTCGTCGAGGATGGCGGCGTTGCCGGTGCTGTTGGCGCCCAGGGCGTCAAAGCCGGGGCCTTCGGTGAACTCGAGGGCCACCTCGGCAATCGGGTCGCCGGCGTTGCCTTGGGTGAAGGCGTAGGCCCCCACAAACAACAGCACCGCAGCGGCGATTGCCCCCAGGAGCAGGGGAGCCTTGCCCCAGGGGCCTTGAATCACGTTGTCGGGGGCCGCTGCAGCGTCGACGGCTGAGTCGGTTACGTCGACGCGGTCGGTTACATCGACTGCGGGTTCGGCAGTCGCGGGTGCGGTGGCCACCGCGGTTGCTGCGGCTGCGCTTGCGCCGACCCGTTGTTCGATGCCAGCCCACACGGCGGCGGGTGGAGCTTCGAGCTTGGTGTCGGACTCGGTCAGTTCCGCAGCGATCGACGCAAACCGATCGAGGTCGGCCAGCTCTTCGGTGCTGAAATCTGGTTCAGGAGAGTGGTCAGTCATGGGCGGGGTCCAGGTAGGTACGGAGTCGCTGTAAACCTCGGCGAATGTCGCTCTTTACGGTTCCGAGCGGGAGGTCGCACTTTTCAGCGATTTGGGGGTGGGTGAGGTCGTGGTAGAAGGCCAATTCAAGCACTTGGCGGGAACGAGGGTTTAGCGTTTTGAGCGCTTCGTTGAGGAGCATTTTGTCGGCGAGTAGCTCGATTCGGCTTTCGCCGCCGAGGTTGGAATCGTCGGTGTGGGTGGCGAGTTCGGTCTGAAGTTCGGTTTCGTTCACCCGCCGCCCGCGGAATCGGTGCAGATCGATCACTTTGTTCTTGGCGATTCCCATGAGCCATCCGGCCAGGGTGCCTCGCGAAGGATCGAACCGGTCTCGGGCCTTCCACGCCGCCAGAAAGACCTCTTGGGTGAGGTCGGCGGCGCTTTCGGCGTCGACCGACCGTTTGCAGAAGGTGTAGATGAGCGCTCCGTGCTGGTCGTAGGCCAGCTTGAGGGCCGATTCGTCACCGTTGAGGAAACCCTGCTCCGCCGGGTCGGTGGGGTTGTCGGGCGCGTTCGTCACGCCTTCAGAATACTTCTGTGTTCGGTGAATAACTGCTACCACGGGCTATTTGCCTTCAGTAAACAGAGCGAGGTGTGGGTGCACAACCCTGATTACGTCACCAAAGAGCGTTTGGATGCACGTTGTTCAGAAAATTCCCGAAGTGGGGAACGTCGCTAACGTTCGCCGCGCTGGCGAATGAGTTCGCTGACCTCAAAGGCGAGGTCGAGCGACTGCGACGCGTTGAGTCGCGGGTCGCACATCGTCTCGTAGCGCCGAGCAAGTTCGTCGTCGCTGTTTACGTTGCCGCCCAAGCATTCGGTGACATCTTCGCCGGTGAGCTCAAGGTGAATACCGCCCGCTACCGTGCCCGCTTGGCGATGGGCTTCAAAGAATCCGTCGATCTCGCGCAAAATGGCGTCGAAGTGGCGGGTCTTTTTGCCGCCTTCGGCGGTGTAGGTGTTGCCGTGCATTGGGTCGGTAACCCACACGACAGGGTGCTCGGCATCGGCAACGGCCGACAGCAGCGGCGGAAGCGTTTCGGTGACCGCGTCGGCGCCAACTCGGCTGATGAGGGTGAGACGTCCGGGGATTCGATCGGGGTTGAGCGTGTCGCAGATGGCGAGGACGTCGTCGACGGTCGCGGTCGGGCCGACCTTGCAGCCCAGCGGATTGTTGATGCCGCGAAGAAACTCGATGTGGGCGCCGTCCAGTTGGCGGGTGCGTTCGCCGCACCACAGCATGTGCGCCGAGCAGTCGTACCAATCGCCACTGATCGAGTCTTGGCGGGTCAGTGCCTGCTCGTAGGGGAGCACGAGCGCTTCGTGGCTGGTGTAGAAGTCGACCTGGTGCAGCGACTCTTCGTCGACGGTCGACACGCCACAGGCCTGCATGAACCGCAGCGCCCGTTGGATCTCTTCGGCGAGAGCGGCGTAGCGCTGGCCGACTGGGCTTGCTGCGGCGTGCTGTTGGTTCCACGCTTGGACCTGGTTGAGGTCGGCGTATCCGCCTTTGGTGAACGCCCGCAGCAGGTTCAAGGTGGCGGCCGAGGAGTGGTAGGCCTCCATGAGGCGACCGGGGTCGGCGGCTCGTTCGGATTCGGAGAACCCAATGTCGTTGACGATGTGGCCGCGGAACGACGGCAGCTCGGTGCCATCTTTGGTTTCAACATCGCTCGAACGAGGCTTGGCGAACTGGCCAGCAATACGGCCAACCTTTACGACCGGAACTCCCGCGCTGTAGGTGAGCACGATCGCCATCTGCAAGATGACCTTGAGGCGGTCGCGAATCGAGTCGGCCGACGAGTCGAACGACTCGGCGCAGTCGCCCGCCTGGAGCAAAAACGCCTCGCCACGAGAGACCCGGGCGAGGTCTTCGGTGAGCGATCGAGCTTCACCGGCGAAGACCAGCGGTGGTCGGTCGGCCAGCTTCTTCGTTACTTCTTCAACCGCTGACTGGTCCGAATACACGGGCTGCTGCAAAGCGTCGAAAGTTCTCCAGCTATCCGGTGTCCAGGTCATAGATGTCATAGGTCTAAGACTATTGCGGTACTCGGGAGTAGCCACAAGCGGATTACCACTGACCCAAAACGAAAGCAGTCGGCCCCCGAGTAAGAACGCGGGGTCTGACCCCGCGTTCTTACTTTTGGTGAAAACGACCGGCGGCTGGGCCCCGAAGGACCCGGCCGCTGATTCGATTCTTTGCGGTTGGAGTTAGGCGGCGTCGCTTTGCTCGGAAGCCTGATCGCGAACCGTGTTGACGGCCCGCTTGACCAGCCGGCGGGCGGCTTCGGCGGTTACGCCGAGGTCTTCGCCGACTTCGCGGTAGCTGCGCTTGCGGCCATCGCCCAAACCAAACCGCTGTTCTACGGCGTAGCGAGCACGATCGTCGAGCACGTCGAGGAGCCCGGTGACCATTTGCTCTTCAGCTCGGGCCATGACCTCGGCCTCGGGGCCGGGGGTCGAGTCGGGGAGCAGGTCGACGAGTTCGTTGCTGTCGTCGTCGCCAATGGTGCGGTCGAGCGAGGTCGGGGTAGTGAGGCGATGCAGTCGTGCATGCTCATCGTCGAGCTCGTCGCCGTCGCCCGAAACTTGGCGCAGGGCAGCGCGAAGGCTGGCCGAACGGTCGCCGGGCAGGCGGACCAGGCTGGCCTTTTGGTCGAGCGCCCGGCCGATGGCCTGGCGGATCCAGAACGTTGCGTACGTGGAGAATTTGAAGCCTTTGCGCCAGTCGAACTTGTCGACGGCGTGTTCAAGGCCGAGGTTGCCTTCCTGAATGAGGTCGAGCAGTTCCATGCCTGGGGGCAGCGGGTAACGGCGCGCCACGCTGACGACCAGGCGAAGGTTGGCTCGAATGAACCGGTCCTTGGCGATCGCTGCTTGGCGGATTGCTCGGTTGATGTGGGGTCCGGTCTCGCCGGCCTCTTGTTGGGCTCGTGCTTCAGCGCCAGCCTCGATGAGCTTGGACAGCATGCGTTCTTCCTCAGCATTGAGGAGAGATACCGCGCCAATCTCGTTGAGGTATTGACCTACAGAGTCACTCATAGTGTTTCTTCTATCTGACCAGCGCAGGGGCAACTGCGCTGATGGGGACTTCCCACCCAGGATTCCTGGGCGGTACGGGTTCACTTCCGATACAACAACATCGGCCCCTTCGTGTCTTTCCGATTTCGTATGAAATGCGTCACCGCAAATGTACGAGGAGGCAGTTAAAGCTACCGACAAGACACCAAACTGGGCATGACGGTCGTTTTTCTATCTTCGGCACATTCTGCGTTGACCCAAGAAATTTGTTCGAAAGAAACCAGTATTCGTGGTTCCGTTCCAACAACGAGATCGAACGACGGGTCTCCACCCGTCGGAGACTCTTGCACGTTCGCGTGCCCGCATCAAGCATTTCGCGACACTTTCTGTGGTTGCGTGCGCGCGAAGAGCGATTGATTCGGTGGCACTTCAGCATCACAGACGGTGAACGGCCGCTAGGATTCGCCCATGCACGAACCTGGTGAGGTGGACTAGTGGGCGAACGAATCGGTGTTTTTGGTGGCACCTTCGACCCGCCCCATATTGGGCACCTCTTCGCCGCGACCGCGGTGGGTCACGAGCTCAACCTCGACCGCGTGTTGATGGTTGTGGCGAACAACCCGTGGCAAAAGGCCGACCTCAAGGTCACCGATGCCGAGATCCGCCTGCAAATGGTCGAATTGGGCATCGCCGATGTTGCCCGGCTCGAAACCAGTCGGATCGAACTCGACCGAGGCGGACCGACCTACACCGCCGACACCCTCGAGCAACTCCACAAAGAGATGGGCGACGACAACGAGTTCTTCCTCGTGGTCGGCAGCGACGCGGCGGCCGGACTCGATACGTGGAAAGAACCCGAAACCATCAAAGCGCTGGCCACCACCGTGGTGCTCGAGCGACCCGGCAAAGGCGCCGGTGGTCGACCGCCTGCAGGGTGGGACTACGAGGTGGTGACCCTTCCTGGCCTCGAGGTTTCGGGTACTCGCCTTCGACGCCGGCTGAGCGAGGGGCGCCCGATTGACTTCCTCACTCCGGCAACGGTGGTGCAGTTCATCGAAACCCACGGGTTGTACCGGCCAACCACCGAAACCGATTGACGTCACTTTTCGGTACGCGCCACTAGGGTGACCCTCGTGAATTCTGGCCCAGCAGCAACACCCGAAGGCGCCGACGCGTCCGGTGCCGATTCTGCCGCCAGCATCGAACAGCGAGTCGCCGCCTCTGAGGCCACCTCCACGGGCCGTTTCTTGAAGGGTGCCCGACGTCGCGTATCGCATCCGGCGGCATGGCCTTGGCGCTGGATCTTCCCGCTGCTGACCTTGGCCTGTGCCGCAGCACTGCCGTTTCTCGCCGGAGCGGCGGCCGATGCGGTGCTCGAGGGCAACGCTGGTCAAGAGGTGCAAACCCCTACCGATCCGTCCGAGGCCGGGTACGTGGCGTTCGTCGAGCCCACCAACACCCACCTGGTGATCCACGTCGACGACGCCGACCAACTCGTGGGAGCGTCGCTGATCAGCCTTCGCGGCGAGGACATCGGTGGCGGCACGATCGTGGGCATCCCGGCGGCCTTCGTCGCCGCGGCCCCCGGTGTCGAAAACGGCGAACCGCTAACCGTCAGTTACGAAACCGGCAAGGCCGACCGGGTGGTCGAGGCACTCTCGCGGACCCTCGGTTCGCAGCCGCTGACCTTTGAGGTGCTTACCCCCGGGCTGTGGGGGTCGCTGATTTCGCCGGTCGAGGGCTTTGAGTTCAGCCTGATCGACGACCTGTCGTTTACCTCGGCCGATGGTCGCACGATCAGTCTCGACAACGGTGTGGTTGAGGTGCGGGCCGACGAACTGTTGGTCCTCAGCTCGTCGCTCGGGAACCAGCCCGGCATTGCGCGGGCTCGCAACATCGAAAAGATCTGGGCTGGGTGGGTGCGAGCGATCCAGGCTTCGGACCTCGGTGTCGAAGCGATCGGTGGCGGCTCCGATCAGCTCAACTCGATTATGGCGAACCTCACTGCCGGCACGGTCGCCCAAGAAGCGCTGCCCGCCACGCCGTTCCGGCCCGAGGGTTCGGCGCAGCCGATCTACGTGCCGAGCGACGCCGACCAAGAGGCCATCGCCGCAATTCGACGCCGGGTGATTCCCCACGTGAAGACCTACGAGGGAGCGGTCATCCGCACGGTTCAGCTCATCAACGGCACCGGGGACCTCACGATCAACCAACCGGCTATCGACCACATCATCGAGAACGACGCGCTTATTCAGGTCATCAGCAACGCCGCGACGTTCAACATCGAGGCGACCAGGATCGTGTACCACGATGTCGCCGACGAGGAGTTCGTCACCACACTTGCCGACGCGCTCGGCGGCGCAGAGATCGAGCTTTTCGAGGTCGAATCTCCCGATAACGACGTGGTAGTCACCCTCGGCAGCGATTACCGTCCTAGGTAATGACCGACTGGCATCTGCTCGCCGCCCAAGCAGCCGACGACAAACTTGCACGCGACACCGTTGTCCTGTCGGTTGGCGACGTTCTGGGCATCACCGAGTTCTTCGTCATCACCAGCGGTGGCAGCAAACGCCAGGTGAAGGCGATCGTCAACGAGGTCGAGGCCCAGGTAAAGACGGCGGGCGGCCCCAAGCCGCTGCGTATCGAGGGCATCGATACATGCTCATGGGTCTTGATGGACTTCGGCGAGTTCATCGTGCACGTCTTCGACGAAGAGGTGCGCGCCTATTACGAACTCGAGCGTTTGTGGGCCGATCGGCCGACGGTCGAGTGGAAGACCGCCGGCACGAACGCGCCGCGTAGTTAACCCTCGCCCTACAGGGCGATGGTGATCTGGAACGTACCGGTGTCGAAATCGCCGTGCGGGTCGACCACGGTGTAGGTGATGCGAACGATGTCGCCATCGATCGGGGTGTAGGCGTTGGCGCCACCGTTTGCGGCGTCGCTCGGATCCCAACGAATCGTGCCGGCCGCAGTGCCGGTTGGTTCGATGATGATCGCTCCGCCCGGGTACCCCTGGCCGCCCGAAGGCGTGCCAAAGATGGCGAGGACGTCGCCGTCGAGGTCGATGTCGTTGTCGAGCACGTTCACTTCGACGCTCGCGGTGCCGTCGCCGGTAGCGAGGTCGTTGGCTGCCTTGGGCTGGTCGTTCAACCCGGTGACGGTGACCGTGGCGATCGCTGTCGCGGTGAATGTTCCGTCGGTGATTTCATAGGTCACCTCGTCGGCCGCGGTCACGTCGACAGCGAGTGAGTCGAACACGCCCGATGGGTCGTAGGTGATGGTGCCTGTCGTGTTGTTGACCGAGACCGCTGCGCCGCTGGCGGCCGTTGCGGTGGTGATCGACAAGGCATCACCGTTGGCGTCGGTATCGTTGGCGAGCACGTCGAGCACGACCGGGGTTTCTTCGTCGGTGCTGCCGGTGTCGTCGTTGGCGACCGGTGCCTCCGGTGGGGTGGCGGTGTCGGTGGTTTCGCACGACACCTGGGTGCCAAAGGTCGAGCAATCGTCGTTGCCGCTTCCGCCATTTACCTCGTCGACGCCATCGCCTCCAATGATGGTGTCGGCACCGCCGTCGCCTTGGAGGGTGTCGTCATCGAGTCCGCCATCGAGGAGGTCGGCGCCTGCGCCACCCCAGATGACATCAGCTCCGCCGCCGCCGAACAGCGAGTCGTTGTCGGGGCCACCGCGAAGGATGTCGTTTCCGGCCTCGCCGTAGATGGTGTCATCGCCGCGGTCGCCGCGGATGTCGTCTTTTCCGCCGCTGCCGTCGAGGATGTCGTCGCCGCCCCGGCCGCGCATGGTGTCCGCTCCGCCGCCGCCGACGATGTTGTCGTTTCCACGGCCGCCGCGCAGGGTGTCATTACCGGTACCGCCGTCGATGTTGTCAGCGTCAGATCCGCCCCGTACGAGGTCGTCGCCCGACCCGCCGTTGAGAATGTCGTCGCCAGCACCGCCTCGGATCGTGTCGTTGCCTCCGAGGCCGTGAACGATGTCGTCGCCTGCTTTCGCCCGGATGATGTTGTCCGAACCGCCGGCGCAGATGAAGTCGTTGCCGTCGGTGCCCTTGATAACCGGGTCGTCAGAGTTGATGACGTTGTAACCCGCCGGGGCAAGGCCGCAGTCGGTTGTCTGAGCCGACGCCGCGGTCGGAGCGATGCCGAGCATGCCAACAACCGCCGCTGACGCGATCGCCAGCCGGGCTGTTGTGCGACGAAACGTCGTTGGTTGACCCAGATTTGCGTGGTGTTGAGAACGGTCCATGGTGCACCCCAAGGTGGTATCGACTGGTGCGACGAAAGTTCGCCGCCTTTGATACTCCGATCGGCGAACGTCCGATTCTCTTTAGCGAATGCGCGAGTGTCAGCGTTGGCGCTGGCCGGCGGCCTCGGTCGCTGCGGCGAGCATGTTGGCTGCGTACTCGTCGGCATCGGGCACAACGTCGGCCAGGGTGGCGGTTGTGGTGATCTCGGTTCCGTCGAGGGATCGCTCGACAACCCGCACCTCGGTACCGGGTTGGTTGTACAGCGCGGCAAAGTCGGCGAGCGCCATTTCGGCAATACCCGAAAGCTCCACCGGGTCGGGTCGGTAATCGCTCATCGGTCGGTCATCGAAGTGCAGATACGCATGAATGATCTCGCGATTGTCGCCCTCGGAGCCCGGATCGGCGTCGACCAGACGGAACTCGCCGAGGGGTACCAGCTCTTCGAATGTGGGTTCGATGCCCATCTCTTCGTGGAGCTCGCGTACCCCGTCGGCCAAGGTTTCGCCCGACAAGATGTGGCCACCCGCACTCACGTCGAGCAGGTTCGGGAACGCCGCCTTCGTTGCGCTGCGGCGCTGAAGTACCACGGTCGGCACGCCGTCTCGCATGGCGACCACCAAGCAGTGAAAGACGTGATGCCACAGCCCGCGCGAATGAACCTCCGAGCGAGGTAGCGCTCCGAGCGGGTTGCCGTCGTCGTCGAACGCGTCGATCAATTCAGAACTACTCACGGGGCCGAAGATAGCCGTCGCTTGCCGTGTCGGGCGGGTCGCCTGCGGCGAAGAAAACTCTCCTCGGCCGTGTTCTTGCGAGCGCCTCACGCTGCTATGGTTTCAACCGCTTGGGGCTGTAGCTCAGTTGGCTAGAGTGCTTCCGTGGCACGGAAGAAGTCGCGGGTTCGATTCCCGCCAGCTCCACGTACAAAGACCCCGACCTGATGGCCACCAGCCAAAGGGTCGGGGTTTCTTGCTTTTGCGCTACTGGCTAGTTGGCACGGGGCCTCGTACAGTCTTGGTGTAGTTCATTCACCGCCGTTTCCGGGAAGCCATGTCGATACAGGTCGATTTCGAAGTCACGAATCGCTGCAATGCGAAGTGTGAATTCTGTCCTCGCGACGCCACCCCTCACCAGGGGTTGATGTCGGTCGAGGTGTTTGACGCGACCCTCGAACGCACCATCGAGTACCGCGACACCATTCACGAGTGGGTGGCCGAAGGGTTGTGGGGTGCTGAAGCAACCGACATCAGCATCAGCCTTTGTGGGCTGGGCGAACCCTTGCTCCACCCAAAGATCATCTACTTCGTCGAGCAGGTGAAGGCCGCCGGCTTTGAGTGCACCGTGTCGTCGAACGGGTCGGTGCTCACCAAGAAGAAGGCCACCCAGCTCATCGATGCTGGTCTCGACCTCATCCAGTTGAACATCGCCGATGAAGGCGAGCGGTACGAAGAGGTTTACAAGCTTCCGTACGAGCCGACCAGGGTCCACGTCGAGCGGTTCATCAAGATGATCGACGGCACCAGCACCAAAGCATCGATCGTGTTGGTCGACTACCTCCAGGATCCGGCGCACACCGCCAAAATGAAGACCTACTGGAGCGAACGCGGCATCGACGACTTCACCGAGTTCGAGATCATGAACCGCGGTGGGGCGCTGTTTGTCGAGGGTATGGAGTACACCTCGTTCGAGGAGGTCGCCCACGCGCAGACCATGTTCACCGAGCGCAACATCGCGCCGATGTGCATCGCCCCGTTCGTGTACCTGTTCATTGGCTACGACGGGCTGTACTACCTGTGCTGCTCGGATTGGCGCAAACAAGCGCCGGTTGGTTCGGTGTTCGACGAATCCCTCAGCTCGATCATCGGCGAGAAGCTCAACTATCTGCGCACCCGTGAGCCGGTGTGTGTGAACTGCAACCACGACCCGGCCAACCGGGTAGCCGATGTCATGCGCGACATCGCCGACGGTGTGGCCACCCAAGCCGAGCTCGACGCGATGGTGTCGGAGATGGCGATGGTCGGGGCAATGTTTGGGCCAGCCCTCGACAAGATCGCGGCTCGCCACAGCGATCCGGGCAAGGTGCGCAAGCTCATCCCGGTCACCGGCAACTAACAAGCGCCGAGCAAAGCGCCGGGCCAACGCACCTTCGCCGCCTAGACTGGGCGGCTTATGGCATCCGGATATAACCCCGCCGAATATGAGTCCCGCTGGCAGCAGCGTTGGATCGATGAACGCACCTACGAGATCGATAACGACGACCCGCGCCCGTCGACCTACGTGTTGTCGATGTACCCGTACCCGAGCGGCAAGGCCCACATCGGCCACGTTCGCAACTACACCTTTGGCGACTTGCTGGTTCGGTACCGGACCATGAACGGGTTCGGCGTTTTGTCGCCGATCGGGTTCGACAGTTTTGGTCTTCCGGCCGAGAACGCCGCCATCAAGTCGGGTGAACATCCGCGCACCTATACCGATGCTCGGATCGAAGAGTTGTCGTCGTCGTTGACCAAGATCGGCGCCGTGTACGACTGGCGCCGCATGGTGAAAAGCCACGATCCCGAGTACATGCGTTGGGGGCAGTGGATCTTCAAGCAGTTCTACAACGCCGGCCTGGCATACCGGGCCGAGGCGCCGGTCAACTGGTGCCCCGGTTGCAAAACTGTGTTGGCGAACGAGCAGGTGCTCGGCGACGGCACGTGCGAACGCTCGGGCGATCTGGTCGAGCGGGTCGACAAGGTGCAGTGGTTCTACAAGATCACTCAATACGCCCAGGAGTTGCTCGACGATCTCGACGATCTCGATTGGCCAAAGCGGGTCAAGACCATGCAGACCAACTGGATCGGCCGAAGCGAAGGCGCCGAGTTCGCGTTGCCGATCGCCGACGCCGAGGGCAACGCCCGCACCGATGTGCCTGGCTTGGCCGTGTACACCACCCGGCCCGATACCGGGTTCGGTATGACCTTTGCGGTTATGGCTCCTGAACACGAGCGGGTCGACGAGCTCACCACCGCCGACAACGCCGAGGCGGTCGCCGCGTTCCGGGCGACGGTGGGGGAGAAGAGCGAGATCGACCGCATGTCGACCTCGGGCCCGATTGAAAAGCGGGGCGTCGACACCGGGACCAAGGTCGTCAACCCGTTCACCGGCGAGGCGATCCCGCTGTTCCTCGCCGACTACGTGCTCACCACCTACGGTACGGGCGCCATCATGGCCGTGCCAGCGCATGACCAACGCGACTTTGAATTCGCTCGAACGTTCGAGGTGCCGATCCGCAGCGTTGTGCAGCCAACGGCCAAGTGGGCGGACGAGAATCAACTTCCGAATGCGATGCGTCCTGCTAGCGAGTGGCCAAAGGCTTTTGTTGACGACGGCGAGATTGTGAACTCGTCCAATGGTTCGTTGGACCTCAACGGACTTTCGGTAAGCGCTGGGGTGCAACGGGCCACTGAGTGGCTGGAGTCTGAGGAGCTTGGCGAAGGAAGAGTCAATTTCCGTCTACGCGATTGGTTGTTGTCGCGCCAGCGGTTCTGGGGTTGCCCGATCCCGATCATCTACTGCGACGACTGCGGCGAACAGCTCGTCCCGGACGACCAACTTCCGGTGGTCGCGCCCGACGATGTGGAGTTTGGTGCCGATGGTCGTTCGCCGCTCGCCACCCACGAAGACTTCCTCTCGACCACCTGCCCCGAGTGTGGCAAGCCAGCCACCCGTGAAACCGACACGATGGATACCTTCGTCGACTCGTCGTGGTACTTCCTGCGGTTCGCCGATGCGTTCAACACCGACGCACCCTTCACCGCCGACGCTGCCCAGCGGTGGTTGCCAGTCGACCAGTACATCGGCGGCGTCGAGCATGCGATCCTACATCTGCTGTACGCCCGCTTCTACACCAAGGCCCTCGCCGATCTCGGGGTCGCGCCGAAAGAACTGCGCGAGCCGTTCAAGCGCCTGTTCACCCAGGGCATGGTCCGTATGGGCGGCGGCAAGATGTCGAAGTCGAAGGGCAACCTGGTCGCGCCCGAAGCCATCATCGAAGAGCACGGTGCCGACGCGTTGCGCCTGGCGATTCTGCAGGTGAAGCCGCCGGCCGAAGATGTCGACTGGGAAGACTTCCAGCTCGACGGCTGCTCGCGGTACCTCGGTCGGGTATGGCGTCTCGCCGCGTCGACCGGCGACATCGACAACAAACGGTCGGGCGACACCACCAACGCCGACGACGAGATCACCAAGTCGACCCACCGGTTGATCGAGCGGGTTACCAACGACCTCGAACGGTGGTCCTACAACACGGCGGTTGCCGCCTACATGGAGTTCACCAACGAGCTGTATCGGTACGTGCAATCTGACGGCGGCCCGCACGACACCACCCTCGACTTTGCCGTCGACACATTGTTGTTGTTGCTGGCTCCACCGGTGCCCCACGTGGCGGCTGAGTTGTGGGAGATGCGCCACGGCACCCATATTCATGAGCAAACCTGGCCAGTGGCCGACGAGTCGATGCTCACCGTCGCTACCGAAACGATGATCGTGCAGGTCAAAGGCAAACTGCGCGACCGAATCGAAGTCCCGGCCGAGATCAGCGACGCCGACGCCGAGGCCCTGGCCCTCGCATCGGAGAAGGTGCAACAGTTCCTCGATGGGCCGCCAGCCAAGGTGATCGTGCGGGCCCCGAAGCTCGTAAATATCGTTCCGTAGCGGCCTGGTAGGCCATACGGCCCTAGGGCGTTGGTGGCCTTTCAATGCATTTGATGCCTGTGGTACATCTAGGGGTGATTCGCTGGCGCGCCCCGTAGCGCGCGCCTGTGCCACAAGCTCACAGAAAAGCCCTATGACAGCAGCCACGCTCACCGACGCAGATCCCGCGGTTGAGCCTGTCGCGAGCCCGCGTCGAAAGATGTGGCGCGAGAATTTTCGCCAGCAGCGAGAACAGTTTGTGTCGGCCTTTCGTTGGCTGGTCAGTGGCCTGCGCAATGCGGTTGGCACCAAGCGCATGATGTGGATCGCCTTTCAGACCTTCATCGGGTCGGCGGCGGTGAGCGCGATGGGCTATTCCACGATGCTGCTCATTCGCCTGTCGATCCCGGGCGCCGAGCGTTCGTTGAGCGGTCTACCAATTCCCGATGTTTCGCTCCCGGTGTTGTATGCCGGAATCATCGTGGGTGGCATCGTCGGCGGCTTGATGTTTTACCGAGCTGAGCGAGAAGCAAGCCTCGCTTCGGTCGACTTTGGCGCCTCGCTTCGCTCCGACCTTGTCCGGCGATTGTCTCGTCCGATGACCCGCGGTTGGCAAACCGCCGTGGCCGACACTCCTCAGAAGGTGGTGCTGCAGGTCGGTGTTGCCGATGTGCGCGAGTGCACGATGGCGGCCCGTGAAGTGATCCGCCTCATTGGTCCGGTCACCGTCTTTCTCATCACGATTCCGCTGTTGTTCGTCATCGAACCGGTTACCTCAGCGGTCTTGATCCCGGTCGGACTCGTTGTGGCACTGCCGGTTTTGGCGATCACTCGCCGGGTCGACTCGCTGAACCAGACCTTTGTGGCCAACCAAGACTCGACCCGCGAGCTGGTGGCGTCGAGTGTGGCCGAGCTACTGGACTCTGAGCCGGGCGAAGCTGATCTGCGCGGCCTCGCCAGCGCCCGCTTGGGCGACGAAGTCGTGCATCAACGGATGCTGCAGCCAATACGGGTTCGGGCGCTCACCACCATCACCGCGGCGCTCGTCGTGATCATCGTGTTGACCCTTTTCCTGTATCAGAATGAGGAGGGCGAATTTAATATCCTCCGCTTCATCGTGTACCTGGTGACCTTCCGGCTGGGCACCAACGCCATGCACAAGATGGGAACCGCGCTGGTTGCGATAACCCGTCGAGCGATCTCGATCGAACGCTACCGAGGGCTGGTGGGCAGCATCGAGAACTACCGGGCGAGTCGCATCGAACGCGCCGAAGGGCTGGAGTTGCCCGATTCCATTCGCCTAAAAACCGAGCAACAAAACGATGTTGTGTTACGCCGAGGAAAAACCTACGTGGTTCTCGTTCCGCGGTTGCCGAAGCTATCGAGTGCCGAAGATGTGCTCGTTGCCTTTGAGGAAGCGATCGACGATGTCGACGGAGCGGTCGACCTGCTCGGCGCGGCGCTGATTCGCCGAGGCGAATCGAACGAACCTAACCAGCACTTCGTCTCCGATCGCGACTCGGGGATTCCCGTCTTGCCGATCGAGGTCGTGGTGCAGGGCGATGTCGAAAAGGTGGCGATTGAGGCCACGGCCGACTTCACCTTTGTCGTTTCGCACCTTCCTGCTGCGGTGGTTGCAAAATCGTTGGACGAATGGGATCACCTCATCGGTGGAATCCTCGTGGTGGACGACGGCCAAGTGATTATCGGTGGCTCGACCAAATGGGCCCGCAAGAGCCGCGAGAATATCCAAGCGGCGTTGGGGCGCAAACCGCTGCCCAAGTAGGCGGCGTCGGTCCGACTCGCTGTTACGTAGCGACGAGCGGTCCTATAGGTTCGAGGGCAGTTCACCTTACGGAGCCTTACCTTGCCTCGACCGATCCCCACCCGGTTGCCACTAGTCGTTGTTGTCGTCGCGGTAGTCGCCGCGTTGTTGGCGCTGGTGCCGGTGGCCGAGTCGGCGGCGGTTGATCGGGTCGAGATCCACGACACCGCGTGGGACATCGTGAGCAAGGGGAGCGACGCCGAGATCACGGCGTACTTCGACCATCTCAAAGCCGCCGGGTTCGATGGCACGTGGTTGTCGCTTATGCCGCTCGACGGCTGGGGGTTCGACAGCAATCGCCAAGCCCACGGGACCTTTGCCGGAGTAATCGACGACGACGGCGATCTTCACCTCACGCCCGAACACCGCGACCGGGTGGCCTTTGTGCTCGACGAAGCACGGCGCACCGATATCGCGGTCACCATCGCGCCTATGTGGGGTGTGGGGTACGTGCACGGCCACTGGAAGTCGGGAGCGTGTACCAATCTGAACGACGGACCGCTCAACGCCGAAACCGCGTACGGCTGGGGTCACCAGATCGGCACCGAATACGCCAACCACGATGCGATCGATCGGTGGCTCTTGGGCGGAGACAACTTCTGCAACACCGAAGACAGTGAAATCTGGTCGGAGATGTCGCGCGGGCTGCGCGACGCCGGCGCCCAGCAGCCGATGGGTTACCACACGCCTTCGGGCACCACCCGCCACGACCGATTCGACGACGAACCGTGGCATCAGTTTTACGCCGTGCAGACCTCGCATTGCACCCGGGCGGCGCGAGCCGAAGTCGAGCTGACGACGGTGGTCGAGGGGGCCGGAGCGAAGAAGGTCTACGCCGCCGAACTCCGCTACGAGGCAATCGCCCCCGACTGGCTCGGTTGTATTCACAATGAGCGAAACCCCGTAGAAGCCGAGCATGTGGTTGCCGACGTGTTGGCTGCCATGAGCGCAGGCGTCGACGGTGTGGTGTACGGCCACAACGAACGTTGGCAATGGGGCAACGACCTCTTGGGCGCCAAGGGTGAGCCGCTGAAGTCGTTTGGCGCACCGGGCGAAAAGGCAGCCCTCAAGGCGGTTCGAGAGGGACAGTCTCCAACGACCTCCATGGCGCCCACCACCATGGCGCCCGAAACATCTCTGGCCCCCACCACAACGCAGGCGCCCACGACGACTCAGGCGCCCACAACTACACAGGCGCCGACATCGACTCAGGCTCCGACAACGATGGCTCCATCGACCACCGCGCCCTTTACTGGTCCAACCATGGCTCCCAGCACGACGGCTCCTCCGAGCACCACAACCACCATCAAGACCGCGCCGACCTCGACCACCTCGTCGGTGCCACCCACGTCGACCATCGCGCCGGGCAACAAGCGCAAGTGCAAGGGCGTTGAGGCAACCATCGTCGGAACTGGGGGCGACGACGTGATCGTCGGGTCCGATGGTCGCGACGTCATCGTTGCCTTGGGCGGCGACGACGTGATCGATGGCCGTGGCGGCAACGACCTCATCTGCGCTGGGCGCGGCGCCGATCGAGTGCTCGGCGGCAGTGGCGACGACACGATCTATGGCAACAACGGTCGCGACAAGCTGTTCGGCAACGCCGGAGCCGATGAGCTTGTGGGCGGGTCGAGTGTCGATGTGTTGAAGGGCGGTCGCGGAGCCGACACCCTTACCGGTGGTACCGGAAAAGACAAGCTGGTGGGCGGCGGTGGCACCGACCTGTGTGTCGACACCAGGACCACCAAACGCAAAGGCTGCGAACTAACCGAGTAGTTCGCGAACCTCAGCCAACAGTTCGATCGTCTCGAGCGCCTCGGGTTGGTCGATGGTCATGCATCGACAGGTGGCATCGGTAAATCCGAGGTCGCGAAAGACCGCGAGTTCTTCGGCCACTTTGGCGGGGCTCCCGACCGACACGGCTTCGTTGGCGAACCCCCGGTAGCCAGCCGCCAGCAGGTCGTCGCCCAGACGGGTGGCCTTTGCTTCGTCACGCAACACGATGACGTCTTGGCGGATTGCGGCCCGCGGCGTGGTGCCAGCCCGTTCGCACGACTCGAGGTAGATACCCATCAGCGTGCCGGCAAGTTCGGGCGTGAGATGCGAGCTGGCGTACCAAACATCGCCCAGGCGAGCCGCCCGGTCGATGGCGGCCGGCACCGAACCGCCTACCCAAAACTCGACCCCGTTGGCGGGCAGCAGGTCGACCGACGCGTTGGCCACGCCCAAGAAGTCATCCGATGCCGTCTCGCCAGCAAAGAGCTTGCGGAGCAGCGGGAGCATCGCTTCGAGGGTGTTGCCACGATGGCGTTGCGGGCTGCCCATCGTGACCGCTTGCATCGTCCGTCCGAGCCCGGTCTGCAGCACGAAGGGGTGATCGTTCAGGCTGGCGAGGGTGCCCACCTGCTCGGCGACCAAGACCGGATTCCACAGCGGCAACAGAAAAAGGCAGCCAATGGGTGCGTTGGTGAAGTGATTCGCCGCCCAACCAAGCGTGGGGGTGTTCTGGTAGTAGCGCTTGGCGACAACGTGGTTGTCGCCAACGCTAAACAGATCGAGCCCCGCATCGTGTGCAGCGGCCGCCCGCTCGGCGATCCAACGAGCCCCGAGTTGGGGCGGGTCGGTTTCGAGCGACGAACTGGCCGACAGACCGACCTTCACCGGTGAGCCTTCATGACAGGGTTACGGGGAACTTCTCGAGTCCTCGCAGGTTGATGCGGCCGTTCCAGTGCGGGTCGCCGTCGGGTGCGGCGTTGGGGAACCGGCGGATAAACGTGCCGATAGCCACCTGGGCTTCGAGCTTCGCCAGCGACGCCCCGAGGCAATAGTGCACGCCACTGCCAAACGAACTGTGCTGCGATGCGTTTGCCCGGGTGATGTCGAGATCGTTGGCGGTGTCGCCCCAGAACTTTGGGTCGCGGTTCGACGACGCAAGGCCGGCGAGAACGATAGCGTTCTTGGGGATCTGTTGACCGCCGAACTCGATTTCCGACACCGAGATCCGGCGCGAGAACTGCACCGGCGAAACGTAACGGAGGAGTTCTTCTACCGCGTTGGCGTCGAGCGACTCGTCGCCCCGCAACATCGCCGCCTGTTCGGGATGGCGAAGCAGTTCGTAGATTCCGGTACCGATGAGGTTGACCGTGGTTTCGTGCCCGGCGATGAATAGCAGCGTGACCTGATCGCGAAGCTCGATAGGGGAGAGGCGGTCGCCGTCTTCCTCGGCTTCGATCAACGCGGTGAGTAGATCGTCGCCCGGGTTCTCGCGCTTCCAAGCGATCACGTCGTCTACGTGGGCGTCCATGAGCTGCCCGGCTTTCACGGCGGCCCGCAAGATTTCGTCGTCGATGATCGGGTCGAGGGTCTTCACCAGGGTCTCGCCCCACTCACGCAACTCGTCGGTGTTGCCGGGAGGGAAACCCAGCATTTCGGTGATGACATCGAACGGCAAGGGGAACGCGAGGCCGTCGACCACGTCAGGGACGTCGGCGGCTTCCATCGCATCGAGCATGTTGTCGACCAACTGCTGGATCATGGGGCGAAGCTGCTCGATCGCCCGAGGGGTGAACGCCTTCGAAACCAAGCGGCGCAACCGGGTGTGATCGGGCGGATCGACGTTGAGAATCGACGTGCTCCTGGCCGGGCGTTCGCCCAACACCTCGGTGATCAGCTGCAAGCGTTCGCTGTCGGCTTCGTCGATAGCCGACGAGTCGACCGACAATGACGGGTTGCGCAACAGGGTCGAAACGTCTTCTTGGCGAAACACGGCCCACGGTCCGGCGAGGGTCTCGTGCACTGGGAGGTGCTCGCGCAGTTCCGCGAGGTGCGGGTACGGGTTCTCGCAATAGCCCTCTTCGAGTGGGTTAAAGAACAGGTCGGTCATGAGATCTCACGAAGCTGATCGAACAGCGGCGACCAGCGTTCGGTGTCGTTGACGTCGGCGTAGAAACTGATGCGGTCGAGTTGTCCGCCCCAACGGGCGCCAACCTTGCCCGGAAGTTCCTCGGCGGTGCCCACGATGGCGAAGGCGTCGAGGATGTCGTCGGTGATCAAGTCGGCCATCTCGACCCACTGACCTTGCTTCGACATGGCGTTGAGCTTGGTGTGTACCTCGCCCCAGCCGTGGTGTTCGAGCACTTTGGCATAGGCCGGGGTCGACCCATAGAAGGCGATCTGTTGGCGGGCGCCTTTGGCGCTGGCCTCGAGTTCCTCGTCGGTGTCGCCGATCACGTTGAACAGCGGCATCGTGATTTCGAAGTCGGCCCGGTCGCGGCCGCCCTTGGCCATGCCCGCCTCGAGCGCCGGCATCGTGACATCGGCGAAGTACTCGGCGGTGGTGAACGCATGGGCGATGAAGCCGTCGGCTACCTCGCCGGCCACCTCGGTCATCAGGGGGCCAACACCAGCCAACAACACCTTGGCGTGGCCGTGCGGGTTGGGGCCCGGGTTGAACATGGGGGTCATCAGCGTGTGCTGGTAGAACTCGCCGCGGTGCTCCATCCGTTCGGTGGCATCGCTATCCCAGTAATCCCAGATGGCGTTGAGCGCCTGGATGAAGTCGCGCATGCGGGCCGCCGGCTTTGACCACTCCATCGAGAACCGCTTGGTGATGTGGGGTTTGATCTGGCTGCCAAGCCCGAGCGTGAAGCGGCCATGCGATGCCTTTTGGAGGTCGTACGCCATGTTGGCGACGTTCATCGGGTTGCGGGCGAAGGCGACAGCGATCGACGTACCGAGCTCGATCGTCGAGGTGCTTTGGGTAGCCATCGCAACGGGAAGGAACGGATCGTGGCTCATCTCGACCGTGTAGGCCGCGTCGAAGCCGGCGGCCTCCTTCTCGGCGGCGGCCGGGCCGGCGAGGGCGATGTCGGTTGGGATTCCGGTATCGATCTTCATCGGTACTCCTTAGGGGGCGGGGGTTAGTCGGATTGATTGCGTAGAAATTCTTGAAACTCAAGCGCCAGGTCGTCGCCGCTCGGCAACTCGACGGCGGCTTGAGAGACCCGTTCGTCGAACGACGCCTCGAGTTCGGCCAACATGGCGAGGTGTTCGGGGTTCTGGGTGAGCAGTTCGTTGATGTGCTCGGTAGCGGTGATTCCTGCATCGATGAGGCCACCGGCGTCGAACTCGAGGTGCGCGGTGTCGAAGAGCCCGGTGAGCAGCGCCGCCGAAGCTGCCGGGTACGGCATGCCCCCCAGGTAATGCGGAACCTGGGCCCACAGGCCAATGGTGGGGATGCCCGTTTCGGCGGCCTGCATCTCGATGACCGTTTGGATACCGGCCGGAACATCGAGCGATGCGTTCAAAAAGCCGGGTCGGTGGGCGAGTTCTTCGCTGCTGGCGGTCGACGACAACGCCGGCGGTCGGGTGTGGGGCGCGGCTGCCGGGTAAGCGCCAAGGCCTACAACCATCCGGACCGAAAAGTCGACGATGAGTTCGCTGATGCAGGCGGCAAAGGCCCGCCAGTTGTAGTCGGGCTCAGGCCCACTCAACAACAAAATGTCGGCGCCTTTGTTGTCGACCAGATGGTCGAGTTTGATCTCGGGCCACTCGAGCGAGGTGCTGACGCCGTCTTCGATCCGAACCGTTGGTCGGCGGGCCCGGTGGTCGAGCAGTTGGTCGTCGTCGAAGGTGGCGACCAACACCGGCTCGGACTGGTTCTCGATGACCTCCTTGGTCCCCTCGGCAACGCTCGACGCATCGATCCAGCCGTTCATGACCACCAGCAGGACCGGGTCGGTGACCGCGGGTCGAGATGCAATTGTGTACAAGGGGCCGCTCACGCAGAGAACCCCTGGGCCAGCCGCAAGGCCTCGTTGGTCAGCGACTCGATGCGCGGCCGGTACTCGGAGAGTTCGTCGGGCACCTTGTCGCCCATCACGCCGGCGACATAGCGGGAGTACACACCTTCGAGAATGCAGGCGAGACGCCAGTAGGCGAAGGCGATGTAATAGTCGAGGTTCGAAACGTCGCGGCCGGAGGCGGCGGCGTACCACTGCACAACTTCGTCGCGGGTAGCGAACCCTTCGGCCACCGTGGCGAGGCCTTCGAGGGCCATCACGTCGTCGGTCGGTTCGGCCCAGTACACCATCAGGGTGCCGACATCGGCCATCACATCGCCGAGAGTGCACAGCTCCCAGTCGAGCACGGCGGCGATGTTGCCGTCGTCGTCGACGATGCAGTTGTCGAGCCGGTAGTCGCCGTGCACGATGCCGACGCCCTGCTGCTCGGGAATGTTGGCGGCCAGAATTTCGTGAACTTCATCGATGGCGGGAAGCTCGGCGGTCTTTGAGTCGTGGAACTGGCGCAACCAACGGCGCAGCTGGCGCTCGATGTATCCCTCGCGTTTGGCGAGATCGCCGAGGCCAACTTCGTCGACGTCGACGGCGTGCATCTTGGCCATAACTTCGGCCAGCGACTTGCCGCTGTGGTGGCGGGCTTCGGGCGAAAGCTCCATCGCCAGCACGTGGTTGCGCACCACGTTTCCTTCCACCACGTCCATCACGTAGAAGGGGGCGCCGTTTACTTCGACGTCGTCGCAGAACCCAACCATCGTCGGTACCGGCACATCGGAGCCAGCGAGCGCTCCCATGATCTTGTGCTCGCGGCTCATATCGTGAGCGGTGGCCAGGACTTGGCCGGTCGGTGGGCGACGAAGCACCCACGAGTTACCTGCCGCATCGTCGTGAACAAAGAACGTGAGGTTCGAGTGGCCGCCGGCGATGAGCTCAAATCGAAGGGGTCCGGCGAGGTCGCCAACATGGGCCGCAAACCACGCGGTGACTCCATCGACATCGATTCCGGCTGGTACCTGATTGGGTGCATTCATCGTCCCCACAACGTAATCGTCGCGCCTCGAGATGTCCCATCTGCTCGCCGCCGTTCTCGACGGCGGGGCGACGTAAACCCTGGCCAGGCATCTCCTAGGGTTCGGTCATGGTTCTTCCGGCGGCGGGACTTCGGTGGAAATCGGCGTGCGCGCTGGCCGCCGTGCTCGTGTTCGGGGCCGCCTGTTCGTCGAATACCCCACCCACCGCTCGCCAGCCCGGCCAGCCCATGCGGGTGCTGGTCATCGGCGACTCGTTGCTGTCGGTCGGCGGCCCCGAGTATCACGGGGCGCTGAACGGACAGGGCTACGAGATCGTGGGCTTTCACGCCGTCGCTGGTGCATCGATGGACGATCTGTTGTCGGCCGAACGAGTTTTCGTCGGTATCCAACCGTGGACGGGGCCGACCTTTGACGACATCGTCGTCGACGCCGCCTCACCCGATGTGGTCTACCTGTCGTTCGGCACCAACGATCAGCACGAACGCAAGGGCCTCACCGTCGCCGAGGTGCTCGGCGACGCGCGCCAGATACTCGACGCCTTCGATGACTCGTGTGTGGTGTGGCAAACCTGGATGAGCGACATTTCGCACCTCATCGACCCGCCCGCCGACTACGGCGAGCGCCTCGGATCGTTCTGGGACTGGGTAGCCGGCGAGGCCGACATCGTGAACGATTTCGGTGCCCGCCTCGAGGCCGAACCGACGCTGTTGGCGGTCGATGGGGTTCACCCCGAGCCGACGGGTGTGGCGGCCAACGCGACGGCGATGATCGAGGCGATTGACGGTTGCGGTGCCTAACACGACCAAACGCTGATTGCCGCCTACGATGGACGGTCTGACATCTGTGATCTTTTGGAGTGCATGGCCATGGCCGACGTAACCGACGCAACATTTGAAACCGACGTAGTCGAGCGGTCAAAGACCGTGCCCGTGGTGATCGATTTGTGGGCCGAGTGGTGCGGACCGTGTAAGTCGCTCGGGCCGATCCTCGAGAAGGTCATCGGCGAAACCAACGGCAAGGTCGAACTCGCCAAGGTCGATGTCGACGCCAACCCGGCCGTGAGCCAAGCGTTCCAGGTGCAGTCGATTCCGGCCGTGTACGCCATGGTCAACGGTCAGATCGTCGATGGCTTCACCGGTGCCAAGCCAGAGGCCGAAGTTCGCGACTTCGTTGCCAAGCTTGCCCCCGCCGGTGGCGGCGATGGCGAGGGTGAAGGCGAACTGTCGGAGGTCGAAGCGTTGGTGGCTGCCGGCGATGAAGACTCGCTTCGAGCCGCCTACGCACTCGAACCACTCAACCCGATCGTCGTGGTCCCGATGGCCGAGATCCTGGTCGAGCAGGGCTTCACCGAAGATGCCGAGACCATTCTGGGCAAGATCCCCGAGACCGCCGAAGTACGCCGGGTGCTCGCCATGATCCGCACCGGCAAGACCGGCTTTGGTTCCGACGAAGAGCTCGAGGCCAAGCTCGGTGAGTTGCTGACTCAGGTCAAAGGCAACGACGAGAAGCGCCAAGAGTTCATCGACATGCTTGAGGTCATGGGCCCGAACAACCCGCTGACCGCCGAGTGGCGCAAGAAGCTCAGCACCGCATTGTTCTAGGCGCAGCTCGGCCGTTCTTCGACCGGTCAGCGCTGAACTAGAGTCAACCTCGACGGCTTCCCCTCCGACACCCTAGGTATCCGGAGGTCTTGGCATGCCCGAGCCGTCTTCTTCCTTTGAGCTTGACGACTTAGCTCCTGTTTCTACCCGCGACCGACTGCTCGATGGCTGGGCCGTGGTTCGGGCCGACCCATCGGTCGTCATCGGCTTGATCGTTGCCGTTGCTTTGGCGGTCGGGTTGTTCGTGGTGTCGCGCCCGGGCAGCGACGATGTTGATCTGGTGCTGCCAATGGCGGGTCCGGCCGAGCTGTTGATCGACCCGGGGCCCGCCACCACCGATGCACCTACAGAGTTGACCGTTCACGTGGCCGGAGCGGTCGTGGCGCCCGGGCTGTATGTACTCGGCGCCGATGCTCGTACCGCCGATGCGGTTACCGCCGCCGGGGGAGCGCTGGCCGACGCCGACCTCAACCGAATCAACTTGGCCGCACCGGTGGCGGATGGCTCGCGGGTATTCGTACCGGTTCTTGGTGAGGCGATTCCCTCGGTTGTTGGGGACTTCGGCGCCGGGTCGAGCGGGCCGGTGGACCTGAACA
Organism: uncultured Acidimicrobiales bacterium; assembly: GCA_938038815.1. Lineage (GTDB taxonomy): Bacteria > Actinomycetota > Acidimicrobiia > Acidimicrobiales > SHLQ01 > CALLQB01. The sequence goes on from CALHTF010000010.1 coordinate 29,986, forward strand.
CCGCCACCGCCGAGCAGTTGATTGCGTTGCCCGGCGTCGGGCCGGCCACGGCTCAAGCGATCGTCGATCACCGAGACCGGACGGGTCGGTTTCGTTCGATCGATGACCTGCTCGAAGTGCGGGGGATAGGCGAGGCCAAGCTCGAGGCCCTGCGCGATTCGGTGATGGTGTCGTGACGCTCCGGCGGTTGTGGGTGGCGGTTGCTGCGACCTGGGTCGGGGTGCTGCTGGCGGTCGATGTTGGGTTGCCGTTACTCCTTGGCGCCGCGGCCGTCGCTGGTCTTGTCGGCCGAGGACGACTCGTCGTACTCCCGATACTGTTGCTTTTGGTGGCGTCGCAGATCTCGGCCTGGAACATCGCCGGCTTGTCGCCGGTACCCGCACAGACCTTCGCCGGGGAGGTGCGGCTGCTCACCGACCCCGAACCGTTGGGCGCTGCGATGCGGGTCGATATCGCCACGAGCCTCGGCGAACTACAGGTTCGGGCCACCGGGCGGGTGGCCGACGACGTTCGGGATCTGCTGGCCGGCGACCGGATGCGGGTCGTGGGCGACGTGAGCCCTCGAGGTGCCGACGACGACTGGTTGCTGAGTCGCAGGGTTGTTGGCCTGCTGGCCCCGGATCGAATCGATGGGGTGCGGCGAGCTACTGGGGTGCGAGCTTGGGCGAACCAACTCCGGCTGACCCTTGAGCGCGGTGGCGAATCGTTGGGCGACGAACGCCGGTCGCTGTTCACCGGCTTGGTGGTTGGCGACGACCGCTGGCAGTCGCCCCAAACGACCGATGCGTTTCGTGGCTCTGGGTTGGGGCACCTCCTGGCCGTATCAGGTCAGAACGTGGCTTTCGTTTTGCTGGTCTTCACGCCGTTGTTGCGGTGGTTGCCTCCGGGTGGTCGGTTGGTGGTGACGTTTGGGTTGTTGGGGTTCTTTGCGTTGGTGACGCGGTTTGAGCCGTCGGTGTTGCGGGCGTCGGTGATGGCGGCGTTGGCGGTTGCGGGGATGATTGTTGGTCGTCCGTCGGCTGGGTTGTCGGTGTTGGGTGCTTCGGCGTTGGGGTTGTTGTTGTGGGATCCGTTGTTGGGGCGAACGGTTGGGTTTCAGTTGTCGGTTTTGGCGTCGTTGGGGATTTTGGTGATCGGGCCGAGGGTTGCCGTGCGGGTCCCGGGTTCGGCGTCGTTGGGTTTGGCGGTGGGGGCGACGGTTGGGGCGCAGTGTGCGGTGGCGCCGTTGTTGTTGTGGGTGTTCGACGATGTTCCGGTGGCGGCGTTGCCGGCGAACATGTTGGCGGCGCCTGCTGCTGGTCCGGTGATGGCGTGGGGTCTTACCGGTGGCTTGGTGGCGGGGTTGGTTGGTGGGTCGGTGGCGTCGGTGCTGCATGTGCCGACCGGTTGGTTGTTGGGGTGGATTGCGGGTGTGGCGGAGTGGGCGTCGACGGCGGGGTGGGGTAGCTACCGGTGGGTGCATGTGATGGTGCTCGCTCTGTTGTTGGTTGCCGGGGTGGTGGGCGGTCGGCGGTTTGGGTGGGTGGTGGCGGCGGTTGCTGTGGTGGCGTTGGTGTCGCCGATGTTTGGTGGGCAGGCGGCGACGGGTGTGTCGGATCCGGCACGGGGTGTGCGGGTGTGGCGCGACGGGGGAGCGACGGTGGTGGAGGTCGAGGCCGACGCCCGAGGCGAGGCGGTGTTGGCCGGCCTGCGAACCGAGCGGGTCGGCCAGATCGACCTGTTGGTGGTCGACAAAGCGCCGCCCGCCGCCGTCGAGGCGATCGTGGCCCGCTACCGGCCGGCGGCAGCGGTAGATCTGGGAGAACCAGCGTCGCTGCGTAGCCAGTTTCAGATAGGTGACCTCTGGGTCCGGTTCACCAGTTCAAACCGAGGAGTCCAAACCCTGGTCGACCGGCGAGAAGCACCTCACGGTTAACGCTCGTATGAACCACGTGCTCCCGCGGGAGAATTTGGCCTCACTCAGCGGTTTGAAGACCGCAATGGGTGTTTGATCACGCCCGCCCATGAAAGAATCAGGCCATGGCTTCGCTCCGTGATGTTGCTCCGGTGTTTCTCGAACAATCGACTGCCGCGCTGGCGACCATCGGGCCCGACGGACAACCGCAGGTGACCGCCATCTGGTTCATCGTCGAGGACGACTGCATTGCGATGTCGGTTCGGCGGGAGCGTCAGAAGGTCAAGAACCTGGCCGCCAACAACAAAGGCACCGTGCTGATCTATCACCCCGACGGGCCTGATTGTTTCGTCGAGATTCGCGGCGAGGTCGAGATCGTCGACGACCTCGATTACGCCTTTGCCGACCGACTCGGGCCGCCGAAATACCAGACCGACATGCGGTCGTTCGACCAGCCCGGTGCGCACCGGATCAAGCTGGCGTTGCGGCCGACCAAGATCAACTTCTTCGACGCTCGGGGCTGACCGGCCCGACGGATCACTGCCCGAAAGTATCTCCGCCACCCGCCGGTCCGATACCTTTTGGTTATGAGCGCAGTGGAAGTAAAGCCAACGGGTGGAGCAGGAGCCGAGGTGCTCGGCGTCGACATCCGCACCATGACCGACGACGAATTCGCCCAGATGCGACAGGCGTTTGCCGACCACGGCGTGATCTTCCTACGCGACCAAGACATCACCCCCGAAGAGCACATCGCCTTCGCCGAGCGGTGGGGACAGATCAACGTCAATCGGTTCTTCACCGCCCACGACGATCATCCAAAGATCGCCATGGTCGTGAAGGAACCCGACCAAACCCACAACATCGGCGGCGGTTGGCACGCCGATCACTCCTACGATGTCGAGCCGGCACTCGGGTCGATCCTGGTGGCACGCGAGCTTCCCGTAACCGGTGGCGATACGGCGTTCGCCTCGATGTATGCGGCCTATGAAGGGCTCGACCCCGATCTGAAGGCTCACGTCGACACGCTTCACGCCGTGCATTCGGCGCACCACATCTTTGGGTCGAAGAGCTTCTACGGCAACCGCGAAGATCAAAGCCAGGGCCGTATCGGCAACGCCGACAAAGCCGATCGGTTACCCGACGTGATTCACCCGGTGGTGATCACCCACCCGCTTAGTGGCCGCAAAGCGCTGTACGTGAACCCCGGGTTCACGATCTCGATCCAAGGCATGAGCGAGGAAGACTCCAAGGCCATGTTGGAGCAGTTGTACCTTCACGCCGTCCAGCCGGAGTTCACCCACGAGTTCGACTGGAAGCCCGGCTCGATTGCCTTCTGGGATAACCGGGCGGTCTGGCACTCGGCTCGCAACGACTATCAGGGGCAGCGCCGGGTCATGCACCGGATCACCATCGAAGGCTGCGCCCTGTCGGCATAACTACGCGAAGTTGTCGCCACACACTGATCTTGGGTGTCGGTAGGCGCGACTAGGTTTGGGCCATGCGGTTGCTGCTTGGTCACCACGAATTCGATATCACCTATCGGGCCCTTGTTATGGGGATCCTCAACCGGACCCCTGACTCGTTTTACGACGGCGGTCAGTACTGGGATTTCGACGCCTTCCTCGCCAAGGCCGAGGTGCTGGTAAACCAAGGTGCCGACTTCCTCGACGTCGGGGGAGTCAAGGCCGGGCCAGGCCCCGAGGTGACCGTCGCCGAAGAACTCGACCGGGTGGTGCCCGCCGTCGAGGCGTTGCACAGACGATTCGACCTGCCGATCTCGGTCGATACGTTCCGGGGGTCGGTTGCCCGGGCCTGTTACGAAGCGGGCGCGGTCATCGGCAACGACATCAGCGGGTTCGCCGACCCGGCATTTCTCGAAGCAGCCGTCGACCACGACGCATCGGTCGTGGCGTGTCACGTTCGTCTGGCGCCCCGAGTGCCCGACCCCAACCCCGACTACTCGGCCGACGGGGGAGCGGTGCCGGCAGTGCGCAAGTTTCTCAAGTCCCGAGCCGAGCAAGCCCTGGCCATGGGCATCGCTCGCGAGCGGATCATGATCGATGCCGGACTCGACCTCGGCAAGACACCAGAGATGTCGGCCGACCTGCTCCGCAACTCTGACGACCTGGTGAGCCTCGGCTTCCCCGTGTTCTTGTCGGCATCGAACAAAGGCTTCCTCGGCGAATTGGTGGGCACCGAGGTCGACGACCGCCACGAGGCAACCTTGGCCGCCCATGCACTGGGTATTGGCCTCGGCTGTCGGATCCTTCGGTCGCACGATGTGGCCGGCAACCGGCGGGTCGCCGACACCATGGCCGAATTCCTGGCCGCCAAAGACCAACTCGAAACCAACGCCGCATGAGCGCCTCGCCGGTAACGCTGATCAAAGGCGACGACGACGTTTTGGTGGCCGAGGCACTCAAGGCTCGGGTGGCCGAACTGCTCGGCGACGCCGACCCGAGCCTGGCGTACGAAGAACTCACCGAAGACGACTACAAGCTCGAAGGCGGCGGGTTCGACATCTCTCGCCTCGTCGATGCTGCCCAAACCCCGCCGTTCCTCACCGACCTGCGGGTAGTGACCGGCCGAAACTTGGCCCGGTTCACCAAAGCCGATCAGGTGGCGAGCATGGTTCGTTACCTCGAGGCGCCGCTCGAAACCACCCGGCTGGTGCTGGTGTGGGAGAAGGGGGTCAGCCCCAAACAAGACCGACTCGGCGCCATCCCCAAAAGTCTGAGTTCGGCGCTCGAAGCGGTGGGCGGGTCGATCATCGACACCACCGTGCCCCGCGGCAAAGCGGCGAGCGGGTGGCTCGAGAAACGACTCAAGGAGTCGTCGGTCAGTTTCGACCGGCGTGCGGTGTCGGTTATCGCCGATGCGCTCGGTGAAGATCGCTCCAAAGTTGTCGGGCTGCTCAACACCCTCGAGTCGGCGTTCGAGTCGGGCAGCACGGTCGACGCCGATGCTCTCGAACCTTTTCTGTTCGAACGAGGCGCTGTTCCGCCATGGGAGCTCTCCGACGCCATCGCCGAAGGCAACATTCCCAAGTCGCTCGACAAACTCCACCGCATGATGGGCGCCGGGCGTCACCCCCTGCAGCTGATGGCCACCTTGCAAAGCACGTACGGCAAGTTGCTTCGTCTCGATGGGGCAGGAGCCCACGACGAGAAGGCGGCCGCCGCGTTGTTGGGCATGAAAGGCTCGACCTTCCCGGCCAAGAAGCTGGTTCGCCAGCTCCGGTCGATGGGGTCCGACCGGGTCGGTACCGCAATCGAGCTGCTCGCCGAAGCCGACCTCGCGCTCCGGGGCGCGGTCGCCTGGCCCGACGAATTGGTCATGGAAGTGCTGGTTGCTCGACTAGCGAGACTCAGTCGCTAGTCCGGCGGGGTTAACCCTGGGAGCGGGCGGCGGCCTTGACGAGGCGGCTCTTGCGACGAGCGGCCTGGTTCTTGTGGATGATGCCCTTGTTGGCTGCCCGGTCGATCGCCTTGAAGGCGCTACGCATGGTTTCTTCCGCGTTGTCGTCGCCTGCTTCGGCGGCGGCGAGCGCGCTCTTGACGCGGGTGCGCATCTCCGAACGCACGCCAAGGTTGCGTACCCGACGCTTCTCGTTCTGGCGGTTGCGCTTAATCTGACTCTTGATATTTGCCACGGTACGTACCTGTGTCTGTGAAATCCGGGTGACCAGGAGACTGGCCGAACGGCAATGTTACCCAACCCAGACGATCCAGCGGCAATACCGGCCGGGTTTTTCGCCGTCGGCTGTGACAAGTGGCGTCGGGCCTTTCGAACGCTTGAATCGTCGAAACGGCCGTCAAAAGCGATACCTTCGCTTCGTGGACCTCGCCAAAATTCGCAACACCTGCATCATTGCGCATATCGATCATGGCAAGTCGACCCTCGCCGACCGCATGCTCGAACTCACCGGAGCTGTCGCCGACCGCGATATGCGGGCCCAGTACCTCGATTCGATGGATATCGAGCGCGAGCGAGGCATCACCATCAAGCTGCAGAGCGTCCGCCTCGAATGGCAAGACCATGTCATCAACCTGATCGACACTCCCGGCCACGTCGACTTTGGGTACGAAGTCTCCCGGTCGCTCGCCGCGTGCGAAGGCGGCATCTTGGTGGTCGACGCTGCCCAGGGCATCGAGGCCCAAACGTTGGCCAACTGTTACCTCGCACTCGAGAACGACCTCGAGTTGGTTGCGGTACTGAACAAGATCGACCTGCCGGCCGCCGACCCCGACCGGTATGCGGCCGAAATCGAGAACGTGCTCGGCATCCCGGCCGACGACATTTTGCGCATCAGCGCCAAAACCGGTGAAGGCGTTACCGGGGTGCTCGACGCGGTGATCGACCAGATCCCGGCCCCCGAAGGCGACGTCGACAAGCCCCTTCAGGCCCTCATCTTCGACTCGCACTTCGACCAGTACCGCGGCGTCGTCAGCTCGATCCGGGTGCTGAACGGCACGATCAAGACAGACGCCAAGATCGAGTTCATGCAGGCTGGCTCGACCCACCAGGCCGACGAGATCGGTGTGCGGTCGCCCGACAACACGCCGGTGAAAGAGCTCGGCCCTGGCGAGGTGGGCTACCTGATCGCCGGCATCAAAGATGTCGGCGAAGCGAAGTCTGGTGAAACGGTCACCACCGCGGCCAAGGGTGCAACCGAACCGCTCGACGGTTACCGCGAGCCCAAGCCCATGGTGTTCTCGGGTTTGTACCCGATCGACGGCGACGAGTTTGCGCTGTTGCGTGAATCGCTCGAAAAGCTTCAGCTCAACGACTCGAGCTTTACCTACCAGCCCGAAACCTCGGGCGCGCTTGGTCACGGTTTCCGGTGTGGTTTCCTCGGCTTGTTGCACATGGAGATTGTGCGTGAGCGCCTCGAACGTGAATTTGGTCTAACCCTCATCGCGACCGCACCGTCGGTGGAGTACCGGGTCAACATGCCCAACGATGTGGTTGTTGAGGTCGACAACCCGAGCGACCTGCCCTCGCCCGGAGACTTCGAGTCGATCGAAGAGCCGTACCTCAAGTGCGCCATCATCACGCCGTCGGAATACACCGGTCCGCTGATGGATCTGTGCCAGAGCCACCGTGGCGTAATGGAAAAGATGGAGTACCTGTCGCCCGAGCGGGTCGAGTTGGTCTACCGCTTGCCTCTCGCTGAGGTGGTGCTCGACTTCTTCGACCATATGAAGAGCCGCACCCAGGGGTACGCCAGCATGGATTACGAGGCCGACGGTTACTCGCCGGCCGACCTGGTGAAGGTCGACATCTTGTTGCACGGCGACCCGGTCGATGCGTTCAGCACCATCGTGCACAAAGACAAGGCGTACGACTACGGCCGCAAGATGGCGGGCAAGCTCAAAGAGCTCATCCCGCGTCAGCAGTTTGAGATCCCGATTCAGGCCACCATCGGCGGCAGCATCATCGCTCGCGAAACCGTTCGGGCCTACCGCAAAGACGTCACCGCCAAGCTCTACGGCGGTGACATCACCCGCAAGCGCAAGCTGCTCGAAAAGCAGAAGCAGGGCAAGAAGCGTATGAAGAGCATCGGCTCAGTCGATATCCCCCAAGAAGCCTTCATCAGCGCCCTGCAGCTCGACGACTAGCCCGCTATCGGCACTGGCCGCCCGGCGGTGGCGGCGGATCCGGGAAGCACGGGTTGTACGGCGGCTGCGTGGTGGGTGGTACGAAACCCGCGTTGCCGGCCCCGATGTAGGTCTCCACGATGTACTCGGTCTGGTGATCGAAGAAACGAAGCTCGAGCATCTTGGGGGTAATGACGTTGTTGACCGCCTCGGTCGGGAACGCTCCGCCATGGAACCCTTCGGGCAGGTTGGCGAACGCGTTGTTCACTACCGGCGCAAGTTCGGGCGCAACCGGCACAAAGATCAGAACGTTGAAGTTCAAGATGTCGTCGGGGTTCGCCAGGGAAATGACTTCGAGAAGAAGTTGATCCCACCAACTCGGGTTGCTCTCGAACAGCGATGCCGCCGAGGCGAGGTCGGCCATCAAAGCTTCCGGGTTTGCGAGCAGGTCGAAGACACTTCGAGATTCGAGGATGTCGATCAACAGTGCTTCGAGATCGGTCTCTGCTTCTTCGAGTTTGTCCTTGATGATGTCTCGGGGTGTGAGGTCGTTCTCGATACCGATAATCACTTGGCCGACGAGATCGGGTGACTCGCCGCTCAGCAATGACTGAAAGGTCGCGACCTTGAGGCCATCGAAGGTGTAAAGGCCTTTCGAGTTGCTAATGGTCTTGACGTCGCCGTCCTCGAGGCCGGTTGCTGCTTTGTCGAGCGAGGCCGGGTTGAACCGCACCTGGGTGCTTCCGGGGACCCCGGGTTTCACCCGAAAGTCGATGGTGGCGAGAATCAGTTCGTCGCCGTCTTCGAAAAACCCGTTCTCTTGGGCCTCAATAACCCGCACCCGATGGTGGTCGAAGTAGGTCTCGCAACCGGTCGCTACAAGGGCAAAAACCACCAGCGCAGCAAGAGTTCGCAGTCGAATCATCAATGTCGCCCTGGCATTGGTTCGTAGCCAGACAGTAGGCCGCACCAACCAAACCCGTCGAATAACCCCCGAACTGGGGAGCAAACGTGTACCTAGAGGTACGCGAACTGTCCCCAGTTCGGGTTGGTGCTCGACTACTGGCTGGGTGTCCCGAAGGGTAATGTTCGGATATGGCCGATGTTCACGACCTCGACGATCGCAAAGCAGCGATTCTTCGCGCCGTGGTCACCGAGTACATCTCGACCGCTCAGCCGGTCGGGTCGGGAAAGATTGCCGCCCGGCGGTCGCTCGATGTTTCGTCGGCCACCGTTCGGAACGAACTCGGTTTCCTCGAATCGGAGGGGTATCTGCACAAGCCACACACCAGCGCTGGTCGCGTGCCCACCGACAAGGGTTACCGGTTCTTCGTCGACCAGATGAGTGGCACCCCTCAGCTTGGGCCGAACCAAAACATTCAGGTTCGAGAGTTCTTCGATCAGACGCATTCGGAAATCGAGTCGATGCTGCGCGACACCACCCGGTTGCTTACCGGCCTTACCGATTGCGCGGCGGTCATCACCGGACCTGGACGCGACGTCGCCACGATTCGCTCCGCTCAACTGGTGGCCTTGCACGCCCAAAACCTTTTGGCGGTGCTGGTGCTGTCGAACGGTGCGGTCGCCAAGCGGACCTTCGAAGCCGACATCGAGCCCGATGAGAAAACCGTTGCGGCGGCGAGCGCCAAACTCAACGACGCCATGCGAGGCGCGACCCTCGCTGCGCTACCAGCCTGTGACCCATCGGGCGACCCGGTGGTCGACGACATTGTGGCGTTGGCTCACGGTGCGTTCGCCGATGAGGTTTCCACCGACCCGGTGTATGTCGGCGGTCGAGCCCAGGTGGCCGAAAGTTTCGAGGCGGTCGACACCGTCCGCGAAGTTCTGGGCTTGCTCGAACGCCAGTTCATCATCGTCGGTCTGATTCGCGACGTGCTCGGTCGGGGCATGTCGGTGGCCATCGGGAACGAAACCGGCGTCGACAATCTGGCCGAATGTTCGCTCGTTGTGGCGCCCTACGAAGTCGAGGGCGAGCCGGTCGGAACCATTGGCCTGCTCGGCCCCACCCGCATGAACTACTCGCGGGCGTTGGCCGCGGTAGCGGTGGTCGGTACCTCGCTCGGCGACCGACTCACCGCCGGTTAAACCCGCTCGAGTACCGGTAAGGCGTCACGTCGGCGCCGCTCCGGTAGTAATTCGCGCCTAAAGAACGGCATGCTTGGGACCAGATGGCTAACGACTATTACGAAATTCTCGGTGTTTCCCGCGACGCCGACGACGCCACGATCAAAAAGGCGTACCGCAAGCTCGCCCGCCAGTATCACCCCGACACCAACCCGGGCGATGCTGAAGCCGAGGCGCGCTTCAAAGAGCTAGCTGTCGCGTACGAGATTCTCAGCGACCCAGAGAAGCGAGCCCAGTTCGACCGGTTCGGCAGCGTGGGCGGCCCAGGTGGTGGCCCGGGCGGCATGGGCGACATGTTCGGCGGCGGCATTAACGACCTGTTCGAAGCATTCTTTGGTCAAGCCGGCAACCCGTTTGGCGGTGGCCCGACTCGAGCCCGCACGGGTGAAGACATCGAGACCATGCTCGAGATTCCGTTCGAGCGGGCGGTGTTCGGCGGCGAGCAAAGTATCGATGTCGAGACCGCGGTCGCGTGCGACACCTGTGAGGCGAGTGGTTGTAAGCCGGGCACGTTCCCCGAACGCTGTACCACCTGCGATGGTGCAGGTCAGGTACGCCAGGTTCGTCGATCGATCCTTGGTCAGATGGTCTCGGCGGCGCCGTGTCCGTCTTGTTCGGGTGCGGGGGAGACCGTGCCCGAGCCGTGCTCGGCGTGTCGAGGCGAAGGCCGAGTCCGCGATACCCGCACATATTCGGTTGAGGTTCCCGCCGGGGTCGACGATGGCTCGACCCTGCGGCTCACCGGTCGGGGAGCGGTTGGTCCACGGGGCGTCGGCAACGGCGACCTTTACGTTCACCTGCGGGTGGAACCCCACGAAACCTTTGTGCGCGACGGCTATGACCTGCGCGCCACCTTGCCGGTCGGAATCTCCCAAGCCGCACTCGGTGCGGCTATCACCTACGACACGCTCGATGGTCCCGAAGACCTCGTCGTAAAGCCGGGTACCCAGCCGGGTCGACTGTTCCGGTTGCGGGGTCGGGGAGTGCCCCACCTCGACGGACGCGGACGAGGCGACCTGCTGGTCAAGCTCGACATCGCGGTCCCGACCGACCTCTCCGACGAAGAGGCCGACCTGCTCCGCCAGTTTGCCGAGCTTCGAGGCGACGAGGTCGCCGAAGAATCCGGCCTGTTGTCGAAGATCCGCTCGGCCTTTAAGTAACGGTCGAGTGGTGGCCCCCGACTCGCGCCTCGCCGGACCCGACGGCCGGGGTGGGCCCCATGTTTTTGTCGACGACCTCGCCGCCCCGGTACTCGCCCCCGACGATCGTCAGCATCTCGAACGGTCGCTGCGACTTCGAGCCGGCGACCCGCTGACCGTCGGCGATGGCCACGGCCGTTGGCGGGCGTGTTCGTTCGGCGACGAGGTTGAACCAACCGGCGACATCATCGAGGCGGTTCGACCCGCGCCCCTGCTCACCGTTGGGTTCGCGTTGGTGAAGGGGACCAGGCCCGAGCTCGTGGTGCAAAAGCTGACCGAGCTGGGCATCGATCACATCGTGTTGGTGTCGGCCGAGCGCAGCGTCGTGAAGTGGGATCAAGCCAAGACCGACAAGAACCTGGCCCGACTCCGGCGCATCGCCACCGAAGCATCGATGCAGTCGCGTCGGCTGTGGCTGCCCGAGGTCAGTGGGCTCTCGTCGGTCTCGGTGCTGCGCGAAGGTTCGCCGGTGGCGTTGGCCGAGCCTGGTGGACGACCGGTGGCCGCCGCCGACCACACGATCGTGGTCGGGCCCGAAGGTGGCTGGGCACCTAGCGAACTCGACGGGGCCGAGCAGGTGGGGATTTCGGCGCAGATTCTTCGAGCCGAAACGGCGGCGATCGTAGCGGGCTCGGTGCTTTCGCAGATCCGGGCGGGGTTGGTCTCGCCAGCCAGCTAGGGCGCCCGCTCGTCGCCCACCCGGGCCCCAACAGTCGACCACGCTGTGCGTTCACCAGCCGATCGGCCCGGAAAGCGAATCACACGCAGCGTGGACGGATGGTCGTGCATAGTGACGCTTCGAGCGAAATTCTCCCCAGAACTCGGTGAGATCGGCGCGAAAAGCACGGTGCGTCCGCTTTTGCGCGCTCTGAGTCATTAGGCCTACTCTTGGCCTAGGTCACGCTACGTGTTAGCGGGCGAGTTTCACTTGTTGTCCGATCACGCATCGGCCGCAACGCCAGGGCGTAAATGAGTAGGGAATCAGCAGATCAGATGGAACTAGACGAAGAGGCGCATGCCGAGATGTACAGCCGCAAGGTTGGCGACCGGCTTCGAGCCATTCGCCGCCAAAAGCGGTTGTCGCTCCAAGAGGTGGAAGCAACCTCGAATCAGGAGTTCAAGGCCTCGGTCCTTGGTGCCTATGAGCGAGGCGAACGGGCGATTTCGGTTCCCCGTCTGCAGCGGCTCGCACTGTTCTACAACGTGCCGATCGACCAGCTCCTCCCGGTCGATGTCCCCGACTTCGGCGTCGAGACCCGGCCCACGATCGATCTCACCGAAGTTCCGGCCCGTAAGCCGGCTCGTTCGGTCACCATCGACCTCGCTCGGCTCGAAGCATTGTCGGGCCCGGAGTCCGAAATGCTCAACCGGTACCTGCAGATGGTTCAGGTTCAGCGCCAGGACTTCAACGGTCGAGTGCTGACCATTCGCCGCGACGATCTTCAGGCCATGGCCGCGATCCTCGGAACCGTTATCGAGGGTGCCGTGCCGCGGCTCAACGAGCTCGGTTTGTGCTACCAAACCCCTGCTCAGCAGTAGCGGTTTCCTAGCGCTTCACGCCGCCTGAAAAAGGTGGCGTAAGACCGGTCTTCGGTCCCCGAATTGTCGGGTGAATTGTGTAAGGCTGCGGACGGAGGAATTCGTCCGTGGAGCTACCGCGCTCATCACAACCGTTTCATGTGCGTCAGAGCGTCGACCCCGATCTGGTCGGCGGCGAACTGACCATCCGCGGCGACGCCGAACTGGCGCGTCGCATCAACGGCGACGTCACGGTTACCTCCGGGCAAGTCCTGGTATCGGGTGTCATCACGGGCAGTCTCTTTGTTGTTGGTGGTCATGTACAGATCACCGGATCGGTTGGCGGAACCGTCGAGAACCTTGGGGGCGTCGTCGATGTCTATGGCGTGGTCGAAGGCCTCGTGCATGGCCCGCGCCCCTCGACCCGTATCGCTCCCGACGCCGTCGTGGGCGAAGCGGTTCGCTCGCCTCAGTCGTTAAGCGGCCGGGCACAAACCGACCACCGCAGCACGACCCCCGAGGTGCCCATCGTCGCCGAGCGCTACGACTCGGCAGGTCGGTGGCGGTTGGCGACCGGACTCGTTGGGGTCGCGGCCGCGATCTCCGTTTCGGGTTTCGCGATCTTTGGCGGCAACGGAGTGCCGTCGACCGGCCAAGCGCTCGAGGTAGTGGTGGCCGACCCCGAGGTGGTCGAGGTCGCCGGAATCGTCGAGTACGCAACCTCCGATGCGCCCGAACCAATGAGCGAAACCGAAGTGGCCGACGAGGTCGAGCGCGGCCTTTCGTTACTCGATGACCTCGTGGTCGAACCCCGCACTAGCGACGTGCCCAGCGAACCTGCGTTGTGGCGCAGTCCGCCAGCGGTCGACCCCGACGGCTGCGTGCCGTGGACCGTGCTGGTCAGCGAAAGCGATTCGTTGGTTTCGGCATCGTCGTTCTCGTGTGAGGTGAACGGGTCGTGGACCGACGCGCTGTCAGGGGCCAGCCACGACACCGCCGAAGCCCTTACCGTTGCCCCGATCGTTCCGGTGGTCAACGTGGTGCAGGCAGGCGGCGCAGCCTGGGATGAATCGACTCGTCGCAGTTATGCATCCGATACCTCCAGTCCAGAAACCCTGCAGGTCATGTCGACCGAGCTCGAATCCGAACGAGCCGGGCGGGCCCCCGACCAGTGGCGGCCCGACGATCAATCGGTTTGGTGCGGCTACGGACTCGACTGGGTGAGCGTCAAGACCCGGTTCGGGCTCGCCGTTACCACCGCCGAGGCCCGAACCCTGCGCCTCATGATCGACACCTGCGATGCCGAGTCGTCGGCTGGTCCAAATCCGGTTCACTCTCGCGCTGATCGTCAAGTCGCCCAGGTCGAACTCGACCCCGACCTGGTAGTGGCAGAAGAACCGGCGTTCGTTTTGCCGTGCGACGACAGCTACCCCGACGTGTGCGTTCCGTCGCCCCCGGCGGTCGTCACGTGCGAGCAGGTCGGACAGGTCGGCTTCGAAGTGCGGGGCGACGACCCCCACAATTTCGACACCAACGGCGACGGCATCGGCTGCGATTTCTAGCCCGGTTTGAAACTAAGGTGGCGCCATGAGCTTATGGACCCCTGACGGTGAACATCCCGTCGATCGCAACCCAGCCCCCGAACCCCAGCGCGAAAGTGCTGCCGCGGGCGGACCACCGCCTGGCGCTATGCCTGGCATGGAGGGAATGCCGGCGTTCGAGGACCTCTCGCCCGAGGAACAAGAACAAGCTCGTCAAATGGCCGCCGAGATGGCCGAAGCCCAGCAGCGCATCTTGTCGGTGCCCGCCTCGACCGTTATCGCCAACCACGCGATGGGGCTCTATGAGCTCGCAGCGATTCACCTTTCGACCGAACAGCCCAACTTCGCCGACGCCCAGTTCGCGATCGACGCTATGGCCGCGTTGGTCGAGGGTTTCCCGGGCAAGCTCGGCGAGAACGAACCGACCTTGCGCGAAGCACTCGGCCAGCTACGACTGGTTTTTGTGGAGCTGCAAACCCAAATGGCAGCCAACGACGCTGCTGCTTCGGACGACTAACGCCTGCTCGCCCCGCTGCGTCACTCGTGCGGAGCGCTGCTAGAGTCAGATCTACAACTGAATGGAAAGCAGGCTTGTCCTCACCTCCTTGTGGTCTACACCTGTGGGGTTCTCCTCGCCGCAATGGCGATTCCTGGTGCTTCGGCGCTGAGGGTTTCGTCGTCCGTCGTGGGGTTTTTCGAGGCCCGAGCTGGCTTTCCATGAAGAACACCCTGCGAAAGGACAACAACTGCATGCGGAACGAGCGTCGATAGGTGGCCCAATCAGACGAGCCTCGGATCAATGACCGAATTCGAGCACGCGAGGTACGACTGGTCTCCCCAGACGGAGAACAGATTGGTGTCAAGCCACTCCCAGAAGCGCTGCGAATGGCGCGGGAACTCGATCTTGACTTGGTCGAAGTCGCTGAAAAGGCAAACCCCCCGGTTTGTCGAATAATGGACTACGGCAAATTCAAGTACGAGGCGGCTCAGCGAGCGAAAGAATCTCGGAAGAAGAGTACGAACGTTTCCGTCAAGGAAATGAAGTACCGCACGAGAATCGGCAAGGGCGACTTCGACACCAAAACCAGAAACGTCGAGAAGTTCCTCTTCGAAGGCAACAAGGTGAAAGTAACCATCATGTTCCGGGGCCGCGAGATGCAGCACCCAGAGCTTGGTCGCAAGATCCTCGATGATGTCGCCGAAGCGGTCGTGCACGCCGGAGTTGTCGAGGTCTATCCCAAACAGGATGGCCGAAACATGATCATGGTGTTGGCGCCCGACAAGAAGGCTCAGGCTGCCTGGCAGGCTGAACAAGACGAACTCGAAGCCGAGCAGGCCCGAGCTGATGCAGCGCTAGATGAGGCTGCAGAAGAAACCGCTGCTCCCACCGAGACTTCTGACGACGCCGAATAGGCCGCACGCGGGAATCCCCGCAGACATCGAAAATCCAACAGCACCGTGAGCTGGTTCTCGAACCGGTGCTGGTAGAGGTCGTCCTCGCCGACGGACTCACCCCCGAGAACACACCGACTACATCGGACTAGACCGGACAATTAGGTAGGTACCAATGCCGAAACAAAAGACGCACAAGGGTGCGGCGAAACGATTCAAGACAACCGGCTCGGGCAAGATCCGTCGCCGCAAGGGCAACAAGAGCCACATCTTGGAAAAGAAGACTGCAAAGCGTAAGCGTCAGTTGGGCAAGCCCGCTCTCGTTTCCGACGCAGATACCAAGCAGGTCGAGCGCATGCTCGGCAAAAGGTAAGCAGTCGACCACATCATCGACCGTCCTGTATTCATCCCCCTCTGAAGATCAAGAAGGAGCGCTCCAATGGCACGAGTCAAAGGCGCCGTCCACGCGAAGAAAAACAAGAAGAACACCCTCAAGAAGGCCAAGGGTTACTACGGAAACAAGAGCCGTTCGTTCCGTGCGGCAAACGAACAGGTCATGCACTCGGGCAACTATGCCTTCCGTGACCGCCGTGCTCGCAAGGGCCAATTCCGCCGGCTGTGGATCCAGCGGATCAACGCAGCATGTCGCGAACATGGCACCAGCTACAGCCAGTTCATCAACGGCCTAAAGCTGGCCGAGATCGAAGTCGATCGCAAGATCCTCTCCGAGCTCGCCATCCATGAGCCCGACGCCTTCAAGGCGCTCGTCGATGCCGCCAACGCCGCATCGGGTGCTCAGCCCAAGCCAAAGGCCGCCGCACCGGCTGCCGCTGCAGCGAAAGACGACAGTGCAGAGGACGCCGCTGGCGACTCGGCTGGCGCTGCTGACGAGGAAGAATAAGTCCTCGCCTCGAGGCAAAAACTCGTGACGAACAACGATGGCGCACATCTGCTTGGTTCAGTCGAACCGGTGGGTTTGCGCCATCGTCATGTCCAGCACCTGCGCAAGGTGTTGCGGAAGCGCCGCGACCGCAGCGATGCCGGCCAGTTCGGCATCGAAGGCCCTGGGTTGGTGCTTGAGGCCTTGGCGAGCGACATCGTCGTGACCCAGGTGTTCGTGAGCGAGTCCGAGCAGGGGAGCCATGTCGTGCGCGAGGCGCTCGCCGCCGACGTTGACGTCCTGGTCGTGAACGACCGGGGGATTGAGGCGATCGGCACCACCGTGTCGCCCCAGCCCGTCTACGCGCTGGCCGAGTTGCCCGCCGGTTCGCTCGAAGCAGCGCTCGATGTTGCGACACCCTTTGTGTTGGTTCTGGCCGAACTCGCCGACCCTGGCAATGTCGGAACCCTGATCCGGGTGGCCGAAGCATCGGGTGCCGACGCCGTGGTGCTCGCCGGCGACGCGGTCGACCCGTTTGGCCCAAAGTGTGTTCGGGCTTCGGCGGGTTCGGTGTTTCGCGTACCGGTGATCGTCGATCGTGACCTCGACGGCCTGTTGGCCAAGCTCGGCGAAGCCGGTGTGCAACGATTCGGCGCAACGCTGGGTGCCGAGCTGTCGTTCACCGAAGCCGACTACCAGGGCCCGAGCGCGGTGGTACTGGGCAACGAAGCGCACGGTCTCGGCGCAAACGCTTCGGCGCTGCTCGACCAAAACGTCCTCATTCCGATGGCGGGCCGAACCGAATCGCTCAACGTCGCCATGGCCGGCACGCTGCTCGCCTTTGAAGTCTTCCGCCAACGAACAAAACCCTGACTCTGAGTCAATTGCCAGTGCTGGTGGCTGTGAGGCCTTAGCCTGAAAGAATGCGGAATTCTCCGCTCTGACCAAACCCTTCTGAGATGACCAACACACCCTTTGACCCCGAATCCCTGCAGGCGATTCTTTCCGACGCTCAAGCCCGCGCTGCCGCTGCATCCGACGTTGCCTCGTTGGGTGCGCTGAAAGGCGAACTGCTGGGCAAGAAGTCGACCCTGAACGGCTTGAAGAAGCAGCTTGGTGGCCTCGAGCCCGACCAACGCAAAGCGGTCGGCCAGCAGATGAACGAAACCAAGTCGGCGATCGAGGCGGTGCTCGCCGAACGAGAGGCAGAACTGAGTGCCACCGAACGAGCGTCGCAGCTCGAGGCTGAGCGGCTCGACCTCACCGAACTTCGCGACGAGATCAAGCGTGGGCACTACCACCTCATCACCCAGTCTCGCGACCGGCTCGAAGACGTGTTTGTCGGCATGGGCTTCCAGGTCGCCGAAGGCCCCGAGGTCGAAACCGCTTGGTACAACTTCGAGGCACTCAACATCCCCGACTGGCATCCGGCTCGGGGCAGCTTCGACACCATCTTTGTGAACCTAGGCGAAGAGGAAGAGGTCATGCTTCGCTCGCACACCTCGCCGGTACAGATCCGCACGATGGAGAACCAGGAACCGCCGATCTACATCATTGCGCCCGGCCGTACCTTCCGCTCCGATGTCGCCGACGCAACCCACCTCCCAGCGTTCAACCAGATCGAAGGTCTGGTGATCGACAAGGGCATCACGATGGGCGACCTGTCGGGCACCATCGATGCCTTTGTGAAGGCGTTCTTTGGCCATGAGGTCAAGACCCGCTTGCGACCCTCGTACTTTCCGTTCACCGAACCGTCGGCCGAGTTCGACATCTCGCGGGCCGACGGCTCGTGGCTCGAGTTGGGTGGTTGCGGCATGGTGCACCCCAACGTGCTGCGCAACTGCGGCATCGACCCCGAAGAGTGGCAAGGGTTCGCTTTTGGCTTTGGCATCGACCGCCTGGCGGTCATGCGGTACGAGCTCGACGACATTCGCGAGCTGGTCAATAACGACGTTCGATTCCTAGGACAGTTCTAATGAAGGTTCTTCTTTCTTGGTTGCGTGAGTTCGCGCCCGATATCGATGGCGATCCGGTCGAGCTGGGCGAGACCTTGAGCGGTCTTGGCCTGGCGGTCGAAGAGATGACCGTGGTCGGCAAGCCGGTCGACGGCGTGGTGCTCGCCAAGGTGCTCGACCTTTCGCCGCACCCCAACGCCGACAAGATCCAGCTCGTGCAGGTCGATGCCGGCGATGGTCAAGGCCAACAGGTGTGCTGCGGCGCCTTCAACATGGCGGTCGGCGACCTTATCCCGTTCGCCACCATTGGCACGGTCATGCCCAACGGCATGGAGATTGGCCAACGCGAGATGCGGGGCGAGATGTCGAACGGCATGTGCTGCTCGGCCGAAGAGCTCGGCATGGGCGCCGACGCCGACGGCATCCACATCGTCACCGACTTGGTGGGCGATGCGGCGCTCGGTACCCCGATCAGCCAGGCGTTGGGTGTCGAAGAAGACATCTTGTGGGATCTCGAAGTAAACGCCAACCGTCCCGATGCCATGTCGGTAGCCGGGGTGGCCCGAGATCTGGCTGCCGCCCTCGGCGTGCCGTTCGCGTTCCCCGAGTACGAGGTGCCCGAAACCGGCGACCCGCTCGACGGCTTGGCATCGGTCGAGATCGTCGACCCAACCCTCTGTGGGCGTTTCGTCGCCCGGGTCATGCGCAACGTCACCGTCGGTACCTCGCCCGCCTGGTTGGCCAACCGCATTACCGCGCTTGGCATGCGCCCGATCAACAGCGTGGTCGACATCTCGAACTACGTGATGCTCGAACTCGGCCAGCCCAACCACACCTACGACCTGGCCAAGGTTCCCGACGGGCACATCCGGGTCCGGCGAGCAACCGATGGCGAAACCATCACCACCCTCGACGACACCGAACGCACGCTCATGGCGCCCGATGGGGTCATCGCCAACAAGAATGATGAAGCCATCGGCATCGCTGGGGTGATGGGTGGAGCGAGCACCGAGATCTCCGAAACGACCACCGACGTCCTGGTCGAAATGGCCTGGTGGGACCCGCCATCGATCAGCCGGGCGGTGAAACGACTCAACCTGCCGAGCGAAGCTTCGGTCCGGTTCCGTCGAGGCGCCGACTACGGCGAGAACATCGACCGGGCACTGCGCCGATTCGCCCAACTGATGGCCGAATCGGGCGCCACGTTGGCCCCCGGCGTCATTGACGAAGGTGGCGACCTTCCCGATCGCACGCCGATTCAGGTTCGCCCGGAGAAGATCAACGGAATTCTCGGCACCAAGCTCGATGCCTCGGAGATGGCTGGTCACCTCAGCTCGATTGGCTTCGGCATCGAAAACCGCGGCGACGAACTCAACGTTGTGGTGCCGACCTGGCGGTGGGATACCCAGACCGAAACCGACGTCGCCGAAGAAGTAGCCCGGATGCACGGTTACGAGAAGATCGAGCGCACGGTACCCAAGGGCACCGAAGCCGGTGGCCTGACCGACTACCAAAAGACCCGCCGTGTCGTGCGCGAGATTCTGGTTGGCGCAGGCTGCGACGAGATCCAGCCGATGCCGTTCCTCGCTCCGGGCGATCTCGCAAGCGCCGGGTTTGCCGAAGATGGCGTGACCCTCGCCAACCCGCTGGTGGCCGAGGAATCCGTGCTGCGGACGACCCTGTTGCCCGGCCACCTCAAGACGGTCGCCTACAACCAGTCGTACCGCAGCGCTGGTGTATCGCTGTTTGAGATCGGCCACATTTACTTGCCGGCGCTCGACGGCGAGTTGTTGCCCGACGAGCGCGAGGTCCTCGGCATTTCGTTGGCCGACCGCGACGCCACCCATGCGGTTGCCTTGCTCGACGTGCTCGAACGAGAACTTCGGCTGCCCAATGTGCAGCTGCGGGACGCCACACCTCCTGGCCTGCACCCAACCCGTTCGGCCGGCGTGTTCATCGCTGGTCAGCATCGAGGCGAGGTCGGCGAAGTCGACCCGGTAGTGGCCGAGGCGATGGGCGTCGAAGGTCGAGTCGGTTGGCTCAGCCTCGATCTCGAAGCGATTCTCAACGGGCCGCACGGCAAGCGCTCGTACAAGCGGGTCAGCAAGTTCCCGTCGAGCGATATCGATCTCGCGTTTGTGGTGCCCGACGATGTGCCCGCAGCGTCCGTGGCGGCCACGATCTCCAAGAGCGCTGGCAAGCTGCTGGCATCGAGTTCGTTGTTCGATACCTACCGGGGCGAACACGTCGACGACGGTTCGCGCAGCCTTGCCTACCGCTTACGCCTTCAAGCCGACGACCGCACCCTTACCGACGAAGAGGTTGGCGAGGTTCGCACCAAGATCATCGATGCAGTGGCCAAGAACAACGGCGGCGTCCTTCGGGGTTAACCCAGTTGTTACGCCAGGATCTGAACGGGCGTTCCCAGCGGCAGGAACTCGACGAGGTGGGCAATGTCGCCATTGGCGAGTCGCACACAGCCGGCACTGGCCTGGCTGCCGATGGCGTCGGGGTCGTTTGTGCCGTGGATACCTAACTGGCCGGGCCCGCCGTTAAACGTTTCGAACGTTTCGCTGAAGCCCGAGAGCCCATAGGCGAAGCTGCCGTAGACCGTGTCGGGTTCGAGTGGCTGAAGTAGTTCGGTGATGTAGTACTGCCCGCCGGGGGTGGGAGAGTTGTCGGCAGCGACGGCGATGGTGGCCTGAAACTGGAGTTGCCCGCCGTCGAACACCCGAAGCTCAAAGTCGCTGAGACTTACATCGATCCGGTAGTTGTGCCGGGCGGTACTGACGTCGGCGGCTCGCACCCACCCGGTACTGCCGTTAGGGCGAATCGGAAGCAAAACGTGGTGCCACCCGTCGACCGCCGTCACGGTTTGATCGACCAACAAGACGAGCGAGTTCGATCGTTCCGGTTTGGTGATCGTGCGCTGAGGGTCGGCCTCTGACGGTTGGTTGAAGACCTCGATCGTGTCGTTTACCGCAGTGGCCACGATCGCTAGGTCGACCGAATCGTTCGAGCCAGCGGTGGAGATTTGCACCGGCGCTGGAGCGGTGACCGCTACTGAGGTTACCGGCAAATAGTTCGGCGGCAGATCGACATCGGTCACCGTCGGTCGTTCGCCAGCGCACCCGGCGACAACCACCGCCAAAAGCAAAAAGGTGACAAGGATGCGCACCCAAAACGAGAGTACCGCCAAACCCCACGACCACAAACAGTGATGTGGTGCCAGGCTCTAGTGCCAGGCTCCAGTGCCAGGCGCGCGGTCCGGATCCTTGAAAACTCGGGCGTGCTGCTTATTGAGGGTGGCACTTGTGGCGCCTGGGTGGCCACGGAGAGTGTTCGAACGTGTCCCGTGACTCAGAGTCACGGGACAGTGTCCTCTGACTCTGAGTCAGGGGTCGGTTGGGTTGAGCTCTTCTAGTTCTTTGTTGGCGGTTTCTGGGTAGAAGAAGACCACGATGGCCAACAGGACAGCTGGGCCGGCGGTAACCGCAAGGAACGCCGGGCCGAACGAACCCCAATGGTCCTTCAGGGCGCCGACCGTGATGAGGCCGATCGCGCTGCCAGCGACGCTAACCACGGTGACGATGCCGTTCATCCGGCCCCGTTCTCGGGTGCCAAAGAGTTCGGGGCCGTACACCCCGAGCGCCGGAACGGCCATGACACCGATGTTGCTGCCGAGCGCCGCCATAACCCACATGGCGGGGCCGGAGAACGAAAAGCTCAGTGCCGAAAGCGACACGCCACCAATGATGGCGAGTGAGGCGATGAGCTTGCGGCCGTACGTGTCGGCGATCTTGCCGGCGATGAACACGCCGACACCGATGGTCGAGTTGGTCACGATCTGAAACAGCGAGATGCCACCGGTGGTGAACCCCAGTTCGTCCTTGAGAAAGTCGACCCGAAAGTTCGACGCCGGGGTACTAAAGATGGTGAAGAAGAAGCCACCGATCGCCAGCATGGCGAGGCGCTGATAGGCGAGCTTGCGCTGGGCCGGCGTGGGCTGGGTGGTCGGTTCGGCTCGCTCGAAGCGCTTCGTCTCGGGCAAGTGCCGGCCCGTCATCATGATGAGTGGGATGAAGATCAGCGGAATCACGTAGATAAATCGCCAGCCGCTGCCGTCGGCGCCCGTGAACGGCAGGATCCAAATGACCATGCCCGAACCGAGCCCGGCCACCAGCGCCAAAACACCGGTGCCGTAGGCGCGACAGCCTGCGGGTAGCTCCTCCGCCGCCACGATGCCGATCAGGATCGCCATCGAGGTCGAGATTGCCCGAGCGCCGCCTTGGCTGCCGACCAACCACCAGATTCCGGGTACGAGGGCGCCGGTGGCCGACAAAATCGCCGCCCCGATCGCCGAACCCAACAACAAAACCCGGCGGCCCCGTTTGTCGGCGGCCGCGGTGATGAACACCGAGATCAACACGCCAGCCCGCACGACGGCGGTCGCGGTGCCCTGTGTCGCCTCGGAAATGTCGAACTCATCGGAAGCGAACGAAATCGTCTGCGACAGTATCGACCCCATGTACCCAGCGAAGACCGACAACGAGCACAACAGGGCGAACACCTTGGTGGCTCGGGCGTCGAGTCGTTGCGGTGGCGCCCACCAGGGCTGGCCCTGGTCGCGGCGGCGTTTGGCGATCGACCACTTGATAGGGAAGTGGGTCAGGAAGCGCCAGAACGGCACCGCCTCACGGTAGGTGATGGTCTCGGCTACGTCGAAGTGCCCAGCATCGGACTCGGTGACGGTAAGGCGTCGCTCGTAGTGCTCGAACGGCCCGTCGCCGAAACCAAAGACTTCGTCGTTGCCCTCCACGACGGCGGGCAGTTCGCCCACCATGTCGTCACGGGGGGTGCGAAGTTCGGCCAGGCCAGCGGCATCGACAGTATGAGCGACGCGAACAGATGTCACAGAAGCTCCATCGGCACATGGTCACGAAGTTGTTGTCCGAGCGGCCATACTTGTCGGGTGACTTCGGACCCCCAACCGCAGACCAGCCCGTCGGCCATCGACTCGTACACCTCGTTTCTCGTGCGCCCCTCGGGTCCGCTCAGCGGAACCGTCAACATGTCGGGCGCCAAGAACTCGGTGCTCAAACTAATGGCGGCCACCTTGCTGGCCGAGGGCAGTTTCCGGCTCGACAACGTGCCCGAGATCACCGACGTGTTCATCATGGGCGAACTGCTGGCCACGATGGGCCTCGATGTCACCCATGGTCCTGGCACGGTCGATATCGTATGTCCTTCCGGGTGCTCAACGTTGGCTCCCTATGAGATCGTCGGTCGGATCCGAGCGTCGATCGTGGTGCTTGGCCCGCTGCTGGCCCGGTTCGGTGAAGCCAAAGTTGCGTTGCCCGGTGGCGACGACTTCGGGTCGCGGCCGATCGACATGCACTTGCGGGGCCTCGAAGCCTTAGGCGCTACCTTCACGACCGAACACGGCTACGTGATCGGCAAGGCCGATCACTTGATCGGTGCCGACATCCTGCTCGACTTCCCCAGCGTGGGCGCCACCGAGAACATCATGATGGCAGCGGTTCGGGCCAAGGGCCTGTCGACCATCGACAACGCAGCCCGCGAACCCGAGATCTCCGATCTAGCCAACTTTCTCAACAGCATGGGCGCCAACATCACCGGCGCTGGCACATCGACCATCACGGTCGAGGGTGTCGATTCGCTCACGGCGGCCGACCACACCGTGGTGTCCGATCGCCTCGAAGCGGCCACCTACATGGCTGCTCTTGCCGCCGCCCACGGCGAGATCCGGTTGCAGGGTGCCGTGGCGTCGAACATGGACATGTTGTGCCAGAAGCTCTCCGCGATGGGCATGCAGCTGCTGCCCGACGACGAAGGCATCACCGCAATCGTCGATCGTCGGCTCACCTCGGTCGACGTATCGACCCTGCCGTACCCAGGCGTGGCCACCGACTACAAACCGATGGTGGTGTCGACCCTGGCGCTCGCCGATGGCGTAGGAATCGTCACCGAAAACCTCTACGCCGGACGGTTCGCCTACGTCAGCGAACTGCAACGCATGGGCGCCGACATTCGTATCGATGGCCACCACGCGGTGGTGCGAGGCGTCGAGCGCCTGTCGGGTGCACCCGTAAAGGCGCACGACATTCGGGCTGGCGCTTGCCTTGTGGTGGCTGCCCTCGCCGCCGAGGGCGAAACCCTGGTCACCGAAGCCCACCACATCGACCGGGGCTACACGAGCTTTGTCGAGAAACTGGCGGGCATCGGGGTATCGATCGAACGGGTCAGCCAAGACCGACGACGGTCGCGCTCGGGAAACTAGCTAGTCGCTCGACTGATCGGCATCGTTGAGGGCATTCGCCCGTCGATTGGCGAGCCAGAGCAGGCCGCCCACGATCAGTAGAGGCCCAGCGATCCACAAAATCTCGTCCCAACCGCCTTGGTGGGCAAAGACTGGCATAAGGCGGGCAACGATCATCCTGGAATGAATGGTACTAGTTCGACGTTTCCTCTTAGGCGTCCAGGTGCGACAATGGACCGGTACGCATCACGTTGGTGGTGCGGGGAAGTTTCTGAACCAGCAATGAGAGAACAAGTCGAAAAAGTTATCGATGTGATCCGCCCGGCTATTCAGGCCGACAAGGGCGACATTGCGCTGCGTGACTTTAACGAGGAGACCGGTCAGGTGTACGTCGAATTGTTCGGCGCCTGTGTGACGTGTCCCGCCTCGACCCAAACCCTCAAAGCCGGTGTCGAACGGATCCTCAAAGACCGGGTCGAGGGCATCACCGAGGTGATCCAGGTGGGCATCCCCGAGTCGGTGCTCGAAGACGACCTGGTCGACAACAATGCCAAGACGTCACCGCTGGTCGAGGACGATCTGCCCGAAACCTCGGTCAGCCTCTAAACCCGTTGCCGACGAGTAGTGCCCCGGCGCCGATAGTTTTGGTGTCGTGACCGAAAGTTTTGAACCAGCCGCAGGCGCCGCCGAGGCCGCCTGCTACCGCCACCCGGACCGCCGCGCCGGCGTGAAGTGCCAACGGTGCGGTAACGACATCTGCGGCTCGTGCATGACCACCGCGTCGGTTGGGTTCCATTGCCCGTCGTGCCTCAAGCGTGATGGTCAGCAGGTCATGAACCGCCAGAACGGCTTCGGCGCAGCGCAGCCGTATCTCACGATGGCGATCATCGCCGTCAATGCCCTTATCTTCCTCGCCCAGATGGCCGGCGCCAACACGCTCGAATCGGATTTCCTGCTCAACGTTGCACCGGTCGAGGGTGGCGGTGAATGGTGGCGGATACTTACCAGCGGATTCCTGCACGGCGGGCTGATCCACATCGGCTTCAACATGTACCTGCTGTGGATGCTCGGCCAAAGCCTCGAACAACGCTTCGGTATCTTCACCTACGGAGCCACGTATTTGGCTGGCCTGCTCGGTGGATCGTTGGGCGCCATGCTGATCGAACCCACGGCATCGGTCGTGGGTGCATCGGGAGCCGTGTTCGCCTTGATGGGGTTGGTAGCGGTCTTGCAGCGCAAGGGTGGCATCAACATTTGGCAATCGGGAATCGGTGGCCTGGTGTTGATCAACATCATGTTCAGCTTCACTCCTGGAATCTCGCTGGGCGGCCACGCTGGTGGTCTCGTCGCTGGCGTGCTGAGCGGTGTGCTGCTCACCGAAGTCGTGCCCCGGCTCAACATCAAGTCGAAGTGGATCGAGACCGCCGTGATCTTGGCGCTCGTCGCCGTGCTGGCAATCGCCCTGCTACCGGCCCTCGACCGGGCCTGCGATATCTCGAACTTCTGTCGCTAGACCAGCGGCCAGGGGTACCGGCGGCCGGTGTCGTCGACGGGAAATTCGCCGTCGATCAACAGAGAGCGGCCGCGAGCTTTGAGTGCTTCGCGCTCGAACGGGTCGAGCAGCTTTTGCAGTGACTCGGGCAGATCGTTGTCGCAGAACTCTTCCAGGTCGACCACCAGGTCGGCCGGCAACGGTTCGCCGCCGAATTCCCAGATCACGGTGCGGAGTTTGAACTCGGCGTGAAAGGCCAGGCCGTTGTCGATCGCCCAGATTCGGCCCTCGTTACCGAGAAGACAGTGGCCTGATTTCCGGTCGGTGTTGTTGGCCAAAATGTCGAACACACAGATCTTCTTAAACGTGTCGATGTGTTCTTCGTCGTCTTGCAACGTGAAGTAGTGCTGCTCGAAATCCGACGGCATAAACAGCTGCAACGAGCCGATACCCGCCGGCCCTTCACGCAGCACGGTAGGAGGCACCACGTGCCAGCCGAGATGTTCGGCCAGCGCGAACGCGGCGACCTCTCGTTTGTAGAGCCCGTCGGGAAAATCCCAAAGCGGCTGTTCGCCCCGGTGTGGTTTGTAGATCGCCTGGGCCAGGGTTCCCCGGTGCTCGACATTCACCAAGAAGGTCATGTTCGAGCTGTACGGCATGCGGCCGAGCACTTCGAGTTCGCCGCCCCGCAACAAGGTCAATGCCTGGTTGGTAGGGATCGGGTCGCGCTCGATGAAGGGACTCTCGTCGGACGGCTCGCTCATTTCAGTTGTGGCATGGGCAGAAGTTCTCGGCCGGCTCCCACGGGCGAGAACAGTAGGGGCACGGCGGTCGGCCGGCTTCCATCAGGTCGCGAGCCTGGGTGATAAAGGCGCTGGCTTGGCCGCGGTCGATCGCAAACCGAAGGGTTGCGGCGCTGGCCTCGGAGTCGTCTTCGTCGTGGAGCTCTTGGGCCATGATCACAAAGTGGTCGACGTCTTTGTTGTAGTCGATGCCCATACCGCCGACGATCCATTCGGCGACCACCGGTTCGACCAGGGCCTCGAGGTCGGGCACCGAGCGAATATCGACCGGTGGCAGATCGACCAACATGTTGGCGATGTAGTCGGCCAGGGCCGAAACCTGCTGCTTCTCGAGCCGGAAACTCACGACCGACGAGCCGTCTCGCACCTGTAAGTAGAAGGTGCGTTGGCCACGCGGGCCGACGGTTCCGGCGACGAAACCGGCAACCTCGTTGAAGTGGTAGGAGGGATTCATCGCTTGCGATTACGACAGAGCGAGTGACGAGAGATCGTCGCCGGTCGAGTTGACGGTGAGCACCGCCGGACCTTCGGCGCCGTACAGAATCGCCGAGATCGAGCATGGTGATACGACGATCCGCTGAAACAGGTCGAGGTGGGTACCCATGGCGTCGGCGATCGCCGCCTTGATGGTGTCGGCGTGACTTACCGCAACGATGGTTTCGCCGGGGTGTTTGGCGGCCAGGTCGTGCAGTGCGCCGACCATGCGGGTCTGCATCTCGGGGAACGATTCGCCTTTGGGGAACCGAAAGCTGCTCGGGTATTTCTGCACGGCTTTCCACTCGGGAAGTTTGCGTAGATCGCTCAGCTTCTTGCCGGTCCAGTCGCCGAAGTCGGCTTCGATAATGCCAGGCGCGGTTCGGACCTTGCGCTTGAGGGCCTTGGCGATCGGCGCGGCGGTCTCTTGGGTGCGTTCCATCGGCGACGCGTACACCGCGGTGACCCGGTTGAGGGCGGCGATTCGTTCGGCCGCCTTGGTGGCCTGCTCGATGCCGAGATCCGACAGGTGGAGACCCTTGGCCCGGCCCGGCAACTTGTCGCCGGTGGTTGGGGTTTTACCGTGTCGTACCAGCAGAACAAGGGTGGGTTTTTGGGGTGTCGATTTCTTCGCCATGAAGAGCCAACGGTAGCCGGGTATGAGGAGCTGTACGACGGCGATCGGTGGAAAGTTTGGTGTGCTGAGCGCCTAGGGTTGGCGCCCGATGGAGAGCCTGCAAACAATCGAAGACGAAGTGGTGAAGTGTCGGGCGTGTCCTCGGTTGGTCGAGTGGCGTGAACAGGTTGCTCGGGAGAAACGAGCCTCGTACCGCGACGACACGTACTGGGGGAAGGCGGTGCCCGGATTCGGCGACCCCGATGCCCACCTGCTGGTCGTCGGCCTTGCCCCAGCGGCCCACGGAGCCAACCGGACCGGTCGGATGTTCACCGGCGACCGGTCGGGCGACTGGCTCTACCGGGCGTTGTACCGGGCGGGATATGCCAACCAACCCGAAAGCACCGACATCGACGACGGCTTAGAGATCACTGGAGCGTTCATCACCTCGCCGGTGAAATGCGCCCCGCCGGCCAACAAGCCAGTCGCCGAAGAAAAGGCCAATTGCAGCCCGTTCTTCCACCGCGAGATCGCGGCGCTACCGAACCTGAAGGTCATCATCGCCCTCGGTGGTATCGGCTACGCCGCTGTATGCAGCGAACTCGGAATCTCCCCGCGCCCCAAGTTCGGCCACGGTGTCGAGGTCCCGCTCGACGATGGCGTCACGTTGTTGTGTAGCTATCACGTGAGCCAGCAGAACACGTTTACTGGGCGCCTCACCGAGCCGATGCTCGACTCGGTTTTCGCTCGAGCCCGCGAACTGGGCGAGGGCGGCTAACCCAACGTGGGTCGACGAAGCTGGCAGACAAGTGGGGAGAATCGTATTCCCCGAGGATGCGATGGGCAGTACAGCTAGTAACGTTCATGCTCGTGATTCGTCGTCTTCTCCCCATCGTGCTTTCGCTAGTTGTTTTGGCCACCGCGTGCGGTAATCCAGGAAACCCCGAGAGCTACTCCGACCAGCTCCGCGACTTCGATGGCGAGGAGCTCAGCGTCACCGAAGGTAACTACCGGGCGGGCTGCGAAGCGGCCAACGAAGAAGCCGGTATCTCCAACTCGAGCGCCTACTGCGAATGCACCTATGAGGCCTTCGCCGACAACGTGCCGTTCGAGATCTTCAAGGAGTACGACAAGCGAGTTAAAGACGGTGTCGACAACGGCACGGTCACCAAAGCCGACGACCTCTACGAGGTGTTCCAAGAGGTCTATGACTCCGAAGACTTCGATGCGTTCGGCGATTTCCGTAGCGAGATGAAAGCGCTCGAAGACAGCAGCGACGACACCCGAGCACTCGAAGAGTTGTTCAGCGCCTGTAGCTAACCGCTCGACCTGGCTAGTCGGACTCGGAACGTTCGCTAGCGATTACCCGATGCTCGGCCACCACCGTGTCGATGATGGTGCGCAGAACCGCCGAGACCAGGTCGGCGTCGAGGTTGTTTTCCGCCGCTAGTCGGCGAGCCTTTTCGTCGATCTGGCTTTCGCGGGTGGCGTCGATCGGTGGCATTCCCAGGTCGGCCTTGAGCTGGCCAACCTCGCGTGTGACGTCGAACCGCTCGGCCAATAGCTTGACGAACCGATCGTCAATCTCGTCGATCGACCTGCGCAGATCGGCGAGGTAATCGCTGGGCGAAGGGGCGTTGCCGTCGTTGCGTTCCACGGGCCTACTTCTTGACTGGCAAGCCAACGCGTGCGTCGCCGTTGGCCCACTCTGGCCAGCGCTCGCGGCTCTTTTGGGCCAGCCGGTGCATCAGAGCAATGGCTGCGGGGTCGTCGTCGCCGGGGCGAACATCGATGGCGCCGTCGTCGGCCATCGCCTTGATAATCGCCCGGCCGAGTTCGGTACGGACCACGGTGAGGGTCCAGTCGGTTTCGTTACCGATACCGCCGGTGGAGATGTCGGCATGCTCGGCGGCAAAGTCGGGGCAGTGGGTGCAACCCTCACGGGTCCAGGCGTGGCATTCCTTGAGGTTGACCTCGTGGTAGTCGCCGTTCTTCATCCAGATTTGGAACACGCCCTTGATGTTCATCTTGGCGATGTCTTGGGCCTTAAGGCCGTACTTGGTCTCGAACAGTTCGGTAAAGAGCGCGTCATCGAAGCTCTTTGAACACAGCAGGCCAATGTTGAGTTTTATGGGCTTGCTGACCTTGCCGATCTTGCGGTTCCACATAACGCCGCCGATCGAGGTTTGGCAGCTCATACCAACCAACGCGAGGCGACTTAGGCCCCGCTCCTTGGCTTCGGGGAAGGCCATGGTGTTGGCCGAGTAGGTGTACCGACTGCCCGCGCCCCGCAGGACTTCGTCGCGGTTGGTGGCGACCATCGGGAACGCCTTCCATCCCGGTTCACCGTTGGGAAGCGACTCGACCCCACTCGTGAGGGCGGCGTCGACGATGTCGTTCTCGAGGCACCAGATGAGGATCGCCGAAACGAGCCCGCCGTCTTGGCCGGTCTCGTACACGAAGTCGTCGCTCGCCCGAGTGAGGAGGATGTCGCTGTAGATGCCCGACATCTCGTCGGCCTCGCGTGTCCGACCGAACAGGTGCATGTCGGCTTCGGTCTCCCACGAACGAAAACGGGGGCACGCCCGGGTGCACGACGTGCAGCCCTTTTCGCCGTGGATGCAGTTCTCCAAACCGAGCTCTTCTTCGAGATGGAACGGTTTGTAGGCCCCCGGTTCGTGTTTGTACCCAATCACGTCGTGCGGGCACGAGATCACACAGCCGGCGCAACCGGTGCAGAGGCCACTGGTGATGACCTCCTCATAAAGCTCTTTCCACTGGAACGACCAGCGTTCCTTCTTGGGTGCGGCGGGAGCAGCGTCAGTAACAGCCATGGCCGCACGTTATATCGAAGCGTGCCCAAGGAGGAGATTCATCGACCAGCCAAACAGCGGTTGGCGGACGACGGAGTTGCTAGTCGTCGGCTGGTGGTTCTTCGGTGCCGAGATCTTGCTCGAACGGCGGTTGAATCACCAACGAACTCAGGCGGTTCGAGGCCGCCTCGTACTCGGCGATCGCTCGCTCGATTTCGGCCTTGTCTTGCTCCCGACGGTGCAGATCGGCCAGCGCCGCTTCGAGGACCCGCCGTTCGCGCCCGAGGTGGGTGCGCCACTCGGCCATGCGGTCGGCTTCGGCGTTGAGAGTTTCGCGTTCGGCTTCGAGTTCGAGGCGGTGATCTTGCAAGCGCACGGCCTGGACGTCGTAGGCCTCGTTGGTTTCGTTCAGTTCGACCTGGCGGCGACGAAGGGCGAGTTCTTCCTCGTCGAGCTGGGCTGACTCGGCGGCCAAGGCTCGGGCGAAGTCGGTCTGCAGCGCCGCCGCGTCGTCGAGTTCGGCTTGGGTAGCGTCGAGGTCGCGTTGCTCAGCATCGAGTTCGGCCCGGCGTTCGTCGAGCGCTCCCTGCTTGGCGTCGAGCTCTTTGGTGGTCGCATCGAGGGCGTCGAACTGGTCCTTTTGATCCTGAGCTCGATGGTCGATCGCCGCGCTCGACGAAGCGAGTTGTTCTTGGCGCTCACGAAGTTTGAGCTCGGTGGCGTCGAGTTCGAGGGCGGTGGTTCGGGCAGCTTCGGTGCGGGTCTCGAGCTTGGCGACCGCTGTCTCGTGCTTTGCCTTACGGCTATCGAGGTCGGCTGATCGCTTGTTGTGCTTCTTGAGTGCCCGGTCGTAGGACTCTTGGTCCTGTTCGAGGGTCTTGCGCCGTTCGAGGTAACTGGTCTCTTCAGCGGCGAGTCGGTCGAGCTCTCGTTGCAGCTTGGCCTCGCGTGCCGCCAGGTCGTCCTGCTCGGTAAGGAGCTGTTGGTTCTTCTCGCCAAACTTGGTTTGTTCAGCGGCGAGTCGGCTGGCGGTCTCGGCCTGTTCGGCTTCTTGGGCTTGCAGCTCGCGTTGGCGAGCCTGCTGGGTTCGGGCGAGCTCGTCGAGATCGGCAATCGTGCGGTCGAGGCTTTCCTGAGCGGCGGTCGCCGTCGCCCGGTCGATTGCCAGCCGCTCGGTCTGGTCGGCAAGGTCGAGTTCGACGGCCGCAACCTCTTGGAGCTGTTCGGCGAGCTGCTGGTTCTGCTCACGCAGTGCCTCTTCTTGCTGGGCAAGGGCGCTGCGGCGCTCGGCCATTTCGTTTTCGGTGCTGGCGAGCTCGGCTTCGAGCTCGCTTTGGCGGACCGTTGCGGCGAGAAGTTCGGCTTCCACGGCGGCCTGGCGATCGGACTCAACCGACAGTCCTTCAGCCCGCTCGGTTGATTCGTTTGCTTCGAGCTGCTGGGCGTGTAGCGATTGGCGGACCGCTTCGGCCTCCTGGCGTTCGGTCTCGAGGGCGGCTCGCTGTTCGTCGAGCTCTTGGGCGAAGCTCTCGAGTTCGGCTCGGTGGTCTTCAAGGTTGGCGGTTTGGGCGGCAATCTGAGAACGCGCGTCGTCGAGTTCTTCTTGGGCCAAGGCGACGCGTTCGGCTTCGGCAACCGAGGTCGCCCGAATCTCTTCTAGTGCGGTGCGATCGGCCGCGAGCTGAGCGATCTGTTCGTTGACCTCGTTGGCCGAATCTTCGTTGGCCGCGCTGGTGCGCGACTGCGCTTCCCTGAGTTCGCGCTCGCGTTCGGCAACCTGTTCGGTCCGAACACGGAGTTCGGTTTCGCGTTGACGCAACGCCGACATTGCCTGAGCGATGCGTTCTTCGCGTTCGTCGCGGGCCTGCTCTTCGTCGCCCGGTGCTGGCGGAGGGGGTGGTGGGGGCGGGGGTGGCGG
Organism: uncultured Acidimicrobiales bacterium; assembly: GCA_938038815.1. GTDB lineage: Bacteria > Actinomycetota > Acidimicrobiia > Acidimicrobiales > SHLQ01 > CALLQB01. Next base: position 62,506 of record CALHTF010000010.1, read on the forward strand.
AATCGAGGATTCCGGCGCCGCCGGAGTCACCGGCGGCGGGTTGCTCGGCGGCGGGGGAGGAGGGGGAATGGCTCCCGGGGTCGATGCCTCGGCGAGTCGAGCCGCGGCTTGACGTTCGGTCTTGAGCTTCGTGTACCAAGCCGAGATCTCCTCGGCTTCGTGTTCGAGTTCGACGTATCGGTCGTCGATTTCGACCAACTTCGCGTCGAGGTGGTCACACCAGGCGTGAAGATCGTCAACCTGGTCGAAGTTTCCGGATGTGAACCATTCCTGGCTGCTGAGTTTGCCGGGATGTGGCGCCGAACGAACCAACGCCACCCGTTGGCGTTGTTCCGCAAGGCGATCTCGGACGGCGCGAAGGCTCACCGAATAACGCTCTACGAGTTCTCGACTTTGTTGCAGACGGTCAGACGCGCCTGGCTGATTCGAATCAACCACATTCGTCTTTCGGCAATTTCTGGACTGAAGTTACGGTTTCGGTCGATGCCGTATGGGCCTTCCGCCCTGATCCGACTACTCTAAGCTCCCCTGCCCTCGTAGCTCAGGGGATAGAGCATCGGTTTCCGGAACCGTGTGCGGAGGTTCGAATCCTCCCGAGGGCGCAATTCCAACGCAGGGCTGCAGGCCTGCGCCTGTAGGATCTTGCGATGGTAACGGGCATTCTTTCCCAAGCACTTTCTGACGCGCTCACCGCTTCGGGCATTGAAGCGCCCGACGAGATTCACCTCGAGCGACCGGCACGGCGCGAACACGGCGACTGGTCGTCGAACGTGGCGATGGCCACCGCGAAGAACGCGGGCAAGAACCCTCGCGAATTGGCGGGCGAGATCGTCGCCCACATCGAAGCCAATCCGCCCACGGTGGTGAAGTCGGTCGAGATCGCCGGCCCAGGCTTTGTGAACTTCCACCTGTACGACACCTGGCTACACGACGTACTGACCAACGCCGTTACCCAAGGCACCGACAACTTTGGTCGAAGCGAGACCGGTGCTGGCCAGGCGGTCAACGTCGAGTTTGTAAGCGCTAATCCAAACAAGCCGCTGCACGCCGGCCATGCTCGAGGCGCCTGCTACGGCGATGCGATCGCCCGGTTACTCGAACGCACCGGCCACACCGTCACCCGCGAGACCTACCTCAACGACCGCGGCGTACAGATGAAGTTGTTCGCCGACTCGTTGGCCGCTCGCAAGCGGGGCGAAGAGCCGCCCGCCGATGGCTACCAGGGCGAGTACCTCATCGAATGGGCCGCCGAGATGCCCGACGACGCCGACCCGGCGGTGTGGGGTTACGAGCGGGCGCTCAAGAGCCACAGCGCAACCCTCGAAAGCGTGGGCATTCACTTCGACGTCTGGTTCAGCGAGAAGTCGATGATCGAGTCGGGCGCTATCGACGCGACGCTGACCGCGTTGGCCGAGCGCGACATGACCTACACCAACGACGACGCCTTGTGGTTGAAGTCGACCGAGTTCGGCGACGACAAGGACCGGGTGTTGGTCAAAGGCGACGGAGATTTCACGTACCTCGCCCCCGATATTGCGTACCACCGCGACAAGTTCTCGCGGTCGCCCAAACTCATCAACGTCTTTGGCGCCGATCACCACGGCTACATCAAACGGATGAAGGCGGCCATGGCAGCGCTGGGGCAAGACCCCGACGATCTCGAAATCATCATCACCCAGCTGGTCGATCTTGAACGCGACGGCAAAGAGTTCCGCATGTCGGGCCGCTCTGGCGACATGGTCTACTTCGACGATGTGATCGCCGAAGTAGGCCCCGACGCAACCCGGTTCACCTATCTGATGCAGTCGGTCGACAGCCGCCAGACCATCGACCTCGACCTGTTGATCAGCAAGGCGATGGACAACCCGGTCTATTACGTGCAGTACGCCCACGCCCGAATCTCGAACCTGGTGCGCAAGGCTGGTGAGGCTGGCCAAACCCGCGGCGACAAGGTCGATCTCGCCTTGTTGACCCACGAGCGCGAACTCGATGTGCTGCGCGCGCTGTCCACGCTGCCCGAGACCATCGAGCGGGCCGCCGCCGAGCGGGCACCGCACGCCATCACCAACTGGACCCGTGAGTTCGCTGCGGCGTTCCACGGCTTCTACCACGACTGCTACGTCGTGGGCGACGGTGTCTCGGCCGAACTCACCCAGGCCCGTCTGTGGCTGGTCGAGGCCAGCCGAGTCGGCTTGGTGGTCGGGTTTGACCTGTTGGGCCTCAGCGCCCCGGAGTCGATGTAATGGCGGGTCCGTTACCCCTTCGACTTTTGCCCGACTCGGCATCGGTCACCGATGGGCGGGCATCGATCGGCGGTGTCGATCTGGTCGACCTGGCCGCCGAATATGGCACACCGCTGTTCGTGTACGACGAAGCGCAGCTGCGAAGCCGGTGTCGTGACGCCGTCGCGGCGTTTCCGGGCGGTGTCTCCTATGCGACTAAGGCCTTCCTGTGCACGGCGATGGCTCGCCTCGCCCACGAGGAAGGCATGTTGCTCGACGTGGCGACCGAGGGCGAACTTTTCGTCGCCCTCAACGCTGGGGTCCCGGCCGACCGTTGCATCTTTCATGGCAACAACAAGTCGATGGCCGAGCTTCGCTACGCCCTCGCCGAGGGTGTCCGCCACATCATGGTCGACAGCTTCGACGAGTTCGATCGGCTCGACATGTTGCACACCGAACTCGGTCTGGTGGCCGATGTCCTGATTCGGATCACTCCGGGGGTCGAAGCCCATACCCACGAGTTCATCTCGACCGGGCAGGACGATTCGAAGTTCGGGTTTACCGTTTCGACCGGCCTGGCCCACCAAGCGATCGAGCGGGCGCACGCGAGTCCGGCGTGTCGGTTGGTCGGCATCCACGCCCACATCGGCAGCCAGGTGTTTAGCATCGACGCGTTCGAACAAGCGGTGGCTGTTATCGCCGACTTCGCGAACCAGTACGAGGTCGAGGAGCTGTCGGTGGGAGGCGGCCTCGGCGTGGCCTACGTTGCATCCGAAGAAGCGCCGACCTTTGCCAGTTGGGGCGCCTCGGTGCAAAAGGCGTGCGCCGACGCTGGCGTTACGGCCCTAATTACCGCCGAACCCGGTCGATCGATCGTGGCGGCGGCCGGAGTCACCTTGTACGAGGTCGGCACCATCAAAACCCTCGAAGGAATCCGGACCTATGTGGCGGTCGACGGTGGAATGAGCGACAACCCTCGCCCCGTCCTTTACGGCAGTGGTTACGAAACCTTTCTGCCTCGGGCCGCCGACGCTCCTCGTGAGCTTGAGGTGCGCGTCGTTGGCAAGCACTGCGAGTCGGGCGACCTGCTGGTCCGCGAGGGGTGGGTGCCCGACGACATCGTTATCGGCGACATCTTGGCTACCCCGGTTACCGGCGCCTACGGCCACACGATGGCCTCCAACTACAACAAGGTCACTCGCCCGGCAGTGGTGTTTGTGAGCGACGGCGAGTCGCGTCTCGTCGTGCGCCGCGAGAGCCTTGACGATCTCGTTCGCAACGACATCGTCGACTAGTCGCTAGGGCACGTCGGTCTGGTGGCGACCGTCCGGGCGATCTCGGGCTGGTCCGTCGGCCAATGGTCGAACACCAGCAACTGGGTTCCCCGCTGTAGCCCAGGGGTCATAAAGGAATCGCAGTTCCAGTCGCCGAGCACCAGCCTGTCGCCTGGTTGACCGATGCTGAAGCGAGTGGGCTCGTCGTCAGACCAAACGGTGAGCAGGCCGGTCGAATCGTCGAAGCTCACGAGTGCCGGGCAGTCTGCACCCACATCGATTTCGAGGTGTTGGGCCGTCGCGCTGTTCGGCGCGCTCGGACACGCGGTACCGGCCGAGCTCCAAAGGCCAGCCAAGCAAGCAGCGGCGACGGCACCAGCCAACACCGAGGCGGGGAGTCGGCGCCGGGTTGGGATGTCGGCGGTGGGTTGTTGGCCATAGGGGCCGAAGTCGATCGTCCGACGTTGATGCGGAGCGACGAAGTCGTCGGCGGGTAGGTCGAGCACCGTGGCGCCCCCCGGGCGAACCTGCGGTGGCGTACCGTCGAGCATTCGGGCCACGAGAGGCGCAAGCGCCTGGTCGAGTTGGTCAAGTGGGGTCGCTGCGCTGGCGGTGCGTAAGTACAACGCGGTTCGGCCGAGGGCCACCCAGTCGGTCGCGGGGATGGCCGGCGCACCCGGAACGGTGAACGGGGGAGTGCCTCGGCGAATCGGGCCGCCATGAGCATCGGAGATCCCCGCGGTATCGATCACCATGATCACGCCTGCATCGTCGACCATGATGTTGCCCGGCTTGATGTCGAGGTGAACCTGGCCAGCTTCGTGCAGGGTGGCGAGCGCATCGCCCACCACGGCGATGACCACCTCGACCTGGTCGGTTGTTAACGGGCCCGAACGCTCGAGCCAGTCGGCGAGCGTTCGACCTCGAACGAGCGGAACAACGCTCGCTCCCTGGGCCACGGGATGAACCGGCAGCAGCGCCGGGTGCGAGGCGATGGTTACCGCGCGCGCCGAGGGTTGATGTTCGGTAACGAGGCGAACCAGCTTGGTAGGCTCGTCGTTCGTGGCCCGAAGGCCAAACAATCGGGCCTCGCCGCCCTCCCCATACTTCCCCTGCAGTGCCATAGTATTGAAATGTAATGAAACTACACGAAATGCCTTAAGGGAAATCGGTGGGTGGTTCGCTCGAGAACCACTAGCGTGGAAAGCTCGAAGGCTTTGTGCGCCTAGGTTGGCGCGGGTGGGGTACGGCCCGCCAAAATCGTCCTTCGCCACCACTAACTGAACGGCAGCCCAACAACATGACCGACCAAGATGCCAGCGTGACCACCGTCCGAGTCGGACTCCTTGGATGCGGCACCGTCGGTACCTCGATCGCCAACCTGATTCATCGCCAGCGCGACGAGATCGCCACCCGCACCGGTATTCGACTCGACGTCACCCGCATTGCGGTTCGGGATCTGAGTGTCGATCGGGGAATCGAGTTGGCCCACCCGGCCGCCGAGGTCTTCACCGGCGATGCCATGGCGGTTGCGGTCGCCGACGACGTCGATGTGGTCATCGAACTCATCGGTGGGGTCGACCTGCCCCGCACCCTCATCTCCGCTGCGCTCGATGCTGGCAAGCCAGTGGTCACTGGCAACAAGGCGCTGCTGGCCGACCATGGCGCCGAACTGTTCGCCAAAGCAGAAGCGAACAGGGTCGACCTGTTGTTCGAGGCGGCGGTCGCGGCTGGTATCCCACTGATGCGCCCCCTGCGCGAGTCGCTGCTCGGCGAGCCCATTCGCCGGGTGCTCGGCATCATCAACGGCACCACAAACTTCATCCTCACCAAGATGACCGAGGAAGGCGCCTCCTACGACGAAACCCTTGCCGAGGCCCAAGCCCTCGGCTACGCCGAAGCCGATCCGACCGCCGACGTCGAAGGGTTCGACGCCGGCGCCAAGGCAGCGATCATCGCCACCATCGCGTTCGGGGTTGAGGTGGTCGCCGACGATGTTCATCACGAGGGCATCTCGACCATCACGGCGAGCGACATCGAATACGCAACCCGTTCGGGCCACGTGATCAAACTCATCGCAACCGCCGAACGGGTAGGCGAAGCCGACGAGGTGGCAGTGCGCGTGCACCCGACCCTCGTACCGCTCGATCATCCGCTGGCTGCGGTTCGCGACAGCTTTAATGCGGTCTTCATCGAGGGCGGCGCCGTCGGTGAGCTGATGCTCTACGGCCGCGGCGCTGGAGGCGACCCCACCGCAAGCGCGGTGCTTGGCGACCTGATCGACGCCGCGTCCAACCTTCGCTCTTCTTCCTACGCTCGCTTTGGTCCGCTGCCTCGGGCATCGGTGCAGGCGATCGAGCAGCTCATCGACACCTGCTACTCGCTCACGATCCTGGTAACCGACGAACCCGGTGTGCTGTCCAAGGTTGCCGACGCGTTTGGTCGCCACAACGTGTCGATCCGGTCGATGGAACAAGAAGGACTCGACGACGAGGCTCGGCTGATCTTCATCACCCACCAGGCTGCCGAACGCGACGTGCGCGAGACCCTCGCCGAACTCAAGGCGCTCGACTCGGTGCGCGACATTGGATCGGTGCTGCGAGTTGTGAGCTCGTGACCGAACCCGTTCGGTACCAAAGCACCCGAGGCACTGCTCCCGAACTCGACTTTGGTGACGTGCTGCTCGCCGGGCTGGCGACCGACGGCGGGTTGTACGTACCGACCCATTGGCCAACCCTGGCAACCGACGTTGACCCCGACGCCTCCTACATCGACACGGCGAACGAGGTAATCGCGCCGTTCGTCGGCGACACCTTTACCGCCGACGAGTTGGCCGAGATGATCGCCGCCGCCTACGGATCGTTCCACCACGACGAGGTTGTACCGCTCGTGGATTTGGGCGACGGCCGGATAGTGCTCGAACTGTTCTGGGGGCCGACCCTCGCCTTTAAGGATGTGGCCCTTCAGTTGGTCGGGCACATGTTCGAGAAGTTGCTCACCGCCCGTCAACAGCGGCTCACGATCGTCGGTGCAACGTCGGGTGACACCGGATCAGCTGCGATTGAAGCCTGCCGCGATCGCGAAGCGCTCGACATCTTTGTGCTGTTCCCTAAAGGGCGGGTGTCAGAAGTTCAGCGCCGTCAAATGACCACCGTGGCGTCACCCAACGTGCACGCCGTGGAAATTGAGGGCACCTTCGACGACTGCCAAGACCTGGTCAAGGCAATGTTCGGTCACCCCGAATTTCGCGACGACGTCAACCTCGGTGCGGTCAACTCGATCAATTGGGCTCGGGTCATGGCCCAGGTCGTCTACTACGTGTATGCCGCCCGCAAGGTTGGCAAGGGGGCGCCGGTTTCGTTCAGCGTCCCAACGGGAAACTTTGGCAACGTATTCGCCGCCGAGACGGCTCGCCGGATGGGCACCCCGATCGATCAGCTCATCGTCGGCAGCAACCGCAACGACATATTGACCCAGTTCTTTTCCACCGGGTCGATGGCCATTGGCTCGGTCGAGCCATCGCATTCGCCGAGCATGGACATTCAAGTGTCGTCGAACCTCGAGCGGCTTTTGTTCGAGCTCTATGGCCGCGACGGAGCATCGTTGACCGAAGCGATGCTGCGGTTCCGCGGCGAAGGAGTGCTCGGCCTCGGCGTCGACCAGATGGCCCACCTCAGCGAAACGTGGTCGGGTACCAGCGTGAGCGACGACGAAACCCTCGACGCCATCGGTCGGTATCAAGAACAGATGGATCTGTTGGTCGATCCGCACACCGCTGTGGGTCTCGTCGCCGCCGAGCGACTGCGCCGAAATCCTGAAACCCCGATCGTCAGCCTCGCTACCGCTCACCCGGCGAAGTTTCCCGACGCCGTGCAACGAGCCACCGGAGTGATTCCAGCGTTGCCCGACCATCTGGCCGACCTTCATTCTCGGGTCGAGAACTATCAGACCCTGCCCAACGACCTGGCGGTCGTCGAGGCCTTCGTTCAAGAACATCGAAGCAAGTAGAGAGCCGAGACTTACCCACCGTGCGCGTTCGTATCCCTGGCTCAACGGCCAACCTTGGCCCTGGTTTCGATGTGGTTGGTATTGCCCTCGACCGGTATCTCGAACTCTCCGACGAGCCCTTCGACGGGGCGGTCGAGTTACCCGAGGGTGCGTTCGCTCGTATCGCTGCCCGCGAGGCCGGTCACGATGTGGCGATGTTCTCCAAGTCCGAGATTCCGGTCGGGAAAGGGTTTGGCTCGAGTGCCGCCGAGGCGGTTGGCGGTGCGCTGCTCGGCCGCCTCGTAGCCGGCGACGATGAGGACGCTGCCCGCGCAGCAGCGCTCGAGGTGTCGGTGGCGCTCGAAGGCCACGCCGACAACGCTGCGCCGTCTGCGCTCGGCGGCCTTTGCCTGACGGTAGGGGAGCGGACCCACCGGTTGGTGCCCAACCTCGACGGACTCGAAATGGTGATGTGGCTTCCGGACTCGGTGAACGAGACCAAGGCGGCCCGGGGCATCATTCGGACCGAACTTGAAGTCATGACCGAATGCACGGTGCAGGCTGCGGCCACCGCAGCGGTAGTGGCCGGGTTTCTCACCGGCGACCTCAATCTGATCAGCGAATGCAGCCGCGACCTCATCCATGAGCAGGCGCGACTGCCGTTTCTGCCCGCTACCAACAACGTTCTGCAGGGACTGCGGAGTTGTGGCTTTGCGGCCTGGCTTTCCGGGTCGGGGCCGTCGGTGGCTTGTGTTGCTCGCGAGTCCGAGATCGACGCATGCATCGCAGCGGTCGGCGAAGCGGGAGAAATGGTTCGAGTGAACGTCGATCTCGACGGTGCGGTCATCCTCTAGAGGTGGTTGGCTCTTGGGTGCGGGACTGGCTATGGTTGGCCCTGACGACATCGAGGTACAAACCCGAATGATCGTCCCTCCACCTTTCTGCGTGTGAGGCCCATCGTGTGCGCGACCATCGCCGCCGATGCTGCACCGGCCGATCCTGGCCTAGCTTTTCGCAGTGTTGGCGCCAGAAGTTGCGGCGTTGAAAGACCCTACTGACCCAACAAGATCACCAGATCTGTCGAGCAGGCATACCGGCCTGTCGAGAAGCGAGAGAACCGTGACGGACCAGACCGCGGAATTTAAGAAGTCCACCCTTGAACGCAAGGACCGCGACGAACTCAACAGCATCGCTGCCGCGCTCGGTCTCAAGGCGCCATCGCGCCTTCGCAAGGCCGAAATCGTTCAGCTGATTCTCGATTCGGTCAGCGACGATCCAGCGCCCGAGTCCTCGGGCCCTGACGAAGCGGGCAAGGCTGACGACTCCTCAAACAGCGACAAACCAGCCGCCGACGCCAGCGGCTCGAAAGACGGCGGCGACAGCAAAGGCCAAGACGGCGGCACCAAAGGTGGCGACCAAGCCGGCCAAGCCGACCAAGCCGACCAAGCCGACAAGGGCGACCAAGGCGACAAGGCCGAGTCCGGCGACTCGGCCGGCGAGGTCTACCACGCGGGCGACGAAGGTGGTCGGGGCCGAAACCGCCAGCCCGAAGGCGGCAACCGTAAAAAGCGCCGGCGTCGTAGTCGTGACCGCGATCGCAACGGCGACGAGGGAGCCGAGTTCAGCGGCGACCCAACCCCAATCGAAGGCCACCTCGATCTCCGGTCCGAGGGCTACGGATTCCTGCGCACCACTGGATACATGGCGACCCGTAACGATCCCTATATCTCGGTCAAGATGGTTCGCCAGTTCGATCTACGACCTGGTGACCACGTGGCGGGCACGGCCCGGCCAGCCAACCGGAACGAAAAGAACCCGGCGATGGTCGAGATCACCAAGATCAACAACGGCGACCCGGCGAAGTCGAATGCTCGCCCAAACTTTGACGACCTGACGCCGCTGTTCCCCGACATGCCGCTCACCCAGGCCCATAAAGACGACCCGTACAACCTGGCGTCGCGCATCATCGACATGGTGGCTCCGATCGGCAAGGGGCAACGCGGCCTTATCGTGTCGCCACCCAAGGCTGGCAAGACCACCATCCTCAAGAGCGTGGCGTCGTCGATCGAGACCAACAACCCCGAGGTAAAGCTCTTGGTGCTGCTGGTCGACGAACGGCCCGAAGAGGTCACCGATATGCGCCGCCACCTCAAGACCGGCGAAGTTATTGGCTCGACCTTTGACCGCCCGGCCGAGGACCACATCCTCGCAGCCGAGATGGTGATCAATCGGGCCAAGCGGTTGGTCGAAAGCGGCGAAGATGTCGTGATCCTGCTCGACGGCATCACCCGGCTCACCAGGGCGTACAACATGGTTGCGCCCGCCAACGGCCGGGTCATGTCCGGCGGCCTTGACGCTAGTGCCATCTATCCGCCAAAGAAGTTCTTTGGTGCGGCCCGAAACGTTGAGGAAGGCGGTTCGCTGACCATCGTGGCGACCGCACTCGTCGAAACCGGCTCGCGGATGGACGAGGTCATCTTCGAAGAGTTCAAGGGCACCGGAAACATGGAGCTCAAGCTCGATCGCCGCGCCGCAGAGCGTCGGGTGTTCCCCGCGATCGACATCGACGCATCGTCGACCCGCCATGAAGAACTGCTTCTCGACAAGAAAGATTTGCAGCAGATCGTGAAGTTGCGCCGAGCGCTCGGTGCTCTCTCGAACGACGAAAACCCCGTCGCCGGTCTCGAACTTTTGGTCGAGCGGCTAACCACGGTTACCAGTAATGCCGATTTCCTGAGCGAAGTTGCCAAAGGCAGCTCGTTCGGCAACTAAATGATTCCTGTCACTTCTTGCCCGCGATGTTGGAAGTGACCGCCCTGAAAGGCCAGACTTAGCCCATGAAGCCTGATATCCACCCCGAGTACCGACCCGTTGTTTTCCACGACCAGTCGGCCGGCGAGTCGTTCATCACGAACTCGACCATCCAGACCGCCGACACGATCGAGTGGGAAGACGGCAACACCTACCCTCTTGCCAAGGTCGAAATTTCGGCGGCCAGCCACCCGTTCTTCACCGGAACGATGAAGATCGTCGACACCGCTGGTCGGGTCGAGCGCTTCGAGCGTCGTTACGGTCGCCGCAAGAAGGCTGCCGGTGGCGACGAAGCTGCTGCTGAGGCACCCGCCGCAGCTGCCGCGCCCGCACCGGTCGAAGATTCGTCCGAAGAAGAGTGACCCAAGGTCGCCCCGGCGACCAGGGATCAACATCCGCGCTGTTTGGTACCGCTGCGGTAGCACTGGCGCGCACCCACTTCGAAATTCCTGACGGCGAGGCCCAACCGTTCCCCGATGGGGCACTCGTGGTCGGCGACGATCGGGTCGTAATCTACCGGCATCAGAACGCAGCCGGAGCGCTCGGCCCGGCGATGATCGCCGCCACCAAGCACCGCGCCGCCGCTGGGGCTGACCTTGCGGTCTCGTTGCTGGTCGCCGAAGCCGACGCCGCGGCAGGAGCGGTTCTCGCTCGTCAAGCTGCGGCGCTCGATCCTGCGCCCGAGGTACACAAGGTGGTTGGCGCCGATCTTGAGCCGATGCCGGCGGCCGAATTCGCCGATCCGATCGAGCCGCTCGAGGCCGATATGGGTTTCGTCGCCGACCTCGAAGCGGAAGGCCTCGAAGCGGTGGTCGAAGCCGGAATCTTGCGCGGCGAACTCTTGGGCCTTGAGATCGCTCGGGCCGTCGACGGCGACCTCGAGGTCGGCGTTGGCCGATTCGATCGCGAAGCCGGTACGATGCTGCGGGGCACGACCACTCCTACCAACGCCCTGAAGGCGGCAATCGACGAGGTTCTGCCGCACCGCTCGGTTGGTGCTCGTCCGCACCCGCTCAACCGACTGTGCCGCGAACGCTGGCTGCGGTCGATGATTCTTCACGAACCGACGTTGCTTGGCCTCGCCTCGGCGGTTGCGGTCGAGACGGTCGAAGCCCGCGACAACTTGGTCGACCCGTGCGGCGCCGCAGCGCTGGGTGCCGACGAGCAGGGCCAGTCGGTTTTGGTCGTGTGCTCGGCGGGGGTCGACACCGGACTCCTGGGTACGGTCGCCGACCTGGTGGGCCGTCACGAACCTCAAGCCGTGGTGATTGCGCTTCCAGAGCGCGACCTTTTCCCAACACTGATCAACTCGTTGACGTCGCTTCGAGTTCCGACAACGGTCCGGGGCCTCGCCGCCCCGTGGCCTAGGTAGCATCTAGTCGTGCTCGACCGTATTGAAGCCCTAGAACGCGAACTCCACGATGTGGAGGTGCGCCTTGGCGACCCCGACGTGCAAAGCGACAATGCGAAGCGCGAAGCCGAGGGGCGTCGCTACGCCGAACTCAAAGAGGTCGTCGATGCCGGCCGGGCGTACCGGACGGCAGTCGAGGACCTTGAGGCAGCACGCGAGATGGCGGCCGAGGCGACCGGCGACGAACTCGAAGAGATGGCGGCCATGGTGGCCGAACTCGAACCCGAGGTTCCGCGGCTCGAAGAAGAGCTGAAGTTCATGCTCTTGCCGAAGGACCCCAACGACAAGAAGAACGTCATCGTCGAAGTGCGCGGTACCGAGGGCGGCGAAGAAGCCAACCTCTTCGCTCGTGATCTGTACGAGATGTACGTCAGCTTCGCCAAGCGTCAGTCATGGAAGCTCGAAACGCTCGAAGGGAAACCGTCCGACATGGGCGGCTTTAGCGAAGTCACCTTCTTACTCAAGGGCGATTCGGTGTGGTCTCGTATGAAGCACGAAGGTGGCACCCACCGCGTGCAACGGGTCCCGGTTACCGAATCGCAGGGTCGCATTCATACCTCGGCTGCCACGGTCACCGTGCTGCCTGAAGCCGAGGAAGTCGATATCGAGATCGACGAAAACGAACTCAAGGTCGACTACTACCGGTCGTCGGGACCCGGTGGTCAGTCGGTCAACACCACCGACTCGGCCGTGCGCATCACCCACATCCCAACCGGGGTTCAGGTCTCGATGCAGGACGAAAAGAGCCAAATCCAAAACAAGGCGAAGGCCTTGCGGGTTTTGCGGTCGCGGCTACTTAAGGCCGAACAAGATCGCCAGGCGGCCGAACTTTCCGAAGCTCGCCGCGACCAGGTCGGTGGCGGCGGCCGTTCCGAGAAGATCCGTACCTACAACTTCAAAGAGAACCGGGTGAGCGATCACCGCGATCTTGGCGGAATCACCGTGCATAACCTCGACAAGGTGTTGGCCGGCGAGCTCGACGAAGTGAGCGACGCATTGTTGCATGCGGAGCGCCAGGCGCAGCTCGAAGATGGTGCCTGAGTCAGAGAACACCGTCGCTTGGAGGTCGCTCGTTGCCGAGGCGACCCAACGTTTGGCCGAGGTGAGTGCTGATCCGGCGATCGACGCCCGGCGCATCGTCGAGGCCGCCGGTGGGTTCGAACCGTCGGAGTACGCAATCAGCCTCGACGAGTTGGTTACCAACCGAGGTATGGCCAAGTTCGACACGATGGTCGCCCGGCGGTTGAAAGGCGAACCGCTTCAGTATGTGGTTGGTTCGTGGTCGTTTCGCGAGCTCGACCTGTTTGTCGACTCGCGAGTTCTGATTCCTCGACCTGAAACCGAAGGGGTCGCCGGGTTAGCCCTCGACGAGTGCCGTGCACTGCAGGCCAGGCGGGTGGCCGATTTGGGAACCGGGTCGGGAGCGATCGCATTGTCGCTGGCCTGGGAGTTACGCGACCAAGCGGACTCGGTCGAAGTGTGGGCGAGCGATGTTTCGACCGAAGCTTTGGTGGTGGCTCGGGCAAACCTGGCCACGCTGGGCCGGGTGGCCGCCGGGGTGCGGATGGTGGAGGGTTCGTGGTTTGAGGCTTTGCCTACCGAATTGCGTGGGACCTTCGACGTGATCGTAAGTAACCCGCCCTACATCGGCGACGACGAAGTCATCGAAACGGTTGTGGCCGACTGGGAGCCCGCTTCGGCGTTGTTCGCTGGCCCAGACGGAACCCGAGACTTGCAGGTGATTATCCCCGAAGCCCTCGACTGGCTGACCCCAACGGGATCGTTGGTGATGGAGATGGCGCCCCAACAAACCGCCGCTGCTCGCGACCTGGCTCTCTCGGTGGGTTTCGTCGATGCCGTGATCCACCACGACCTCTCGGGTCGCGCCCGAACGTTGGTGGCCAAAAAATGCTGATCCCCGACACCGACCCGACGGCACTCGATTCCGCCACAGCGGCGCTGAAGGCTGGCGAACCGATCATCATTCCGACCGACACGGTGTATGGATTGGCCTGCCTCGCCCACGATGCCGGGGCTCGTGAAGCGATCGCTCGGTTGAAGGAACGTCCAAGCGAGCAGGCGTTGGCGATATTGGTTGCCGGACTCGAACAGGCGAACCAACTCATCGCTACCGACCCCCGAATTGCGCGGTTAGCCGAGGCCTTTTGGCCCGGTTCGCTCACCATCGTCGCCCCGCCCGTCTCTGGAGGTAACCCACTACTGGGTGGCCCCGGCGGTGCAGTTGGTGTGCGATGCCCGAACCACTGGTGGGTTCGCGAATTGGCATCGGTGGTCGGCCCCCTGGTTGCCACCAGCGCCAATCGTCACGGCCAAGCCCCTCAGACCGACCCCGCCACGTTGGCCGAGTCGTTTCCCGACCAGCTGGTAATCGATGGAGGCCACGGCGGATCCGAGGCATCGACGGTGGTCCGCCTAACGAACGAACTTCAGATCCTCCGCGAAGGTCCGGTAACCAAAGCCCAGCTAGAAGCAGTCCTCGACAAGTCAGCACGTGACCGCTCTTAGCCGGGTACTTCGGGCACAGCGCCGTTGTCGCTCGAACCGGTTTGGGCGTATCGGGCACTTCGCGACGCATTCGCCCTTGGCTCCGAACCCTCTAGTCCGGGCATCGATCACTGCACTCCGTGCAGGCCGTTCCGGGGCCACGGAGGCCCTTGCACCTGCTAGCCCAACTGTCGGCAGAGGGTACGAGCGGTCATTACTTATTGCTCGTCCCGAAGACGGCCGGCAACCGGCACCAAGCTTGGCGCCGTGGGACGTTCGGAGTGGTCCGAGCGTGCAGAATGTCTCGAGGGGACTTGTCCCCATCGGGTAAGGCGTCACTCGGAGAGTGTGCTGGCCTAGGCTTTATCTCGGCGGTGCCATGTCGATAGAAGTACGAACTGCTTTCGACAGGACAAGACAGCAAAGACAGGAATGAACCCATGTCGTCGAACGAAGATACGCCCGTAGTTATTCTCTGCGGCGGTTTCGGTACACGAATTCGCGAGGCCAGCGAAAGCTTGCCCAAGCCCATGATCGAAGTGGGCGGTATGCCCCTGCTCTGGCACATCATGAAGACCTACAACGCCCACGGGTTCCGCCGGTTTGTGCTGGCGTGTGGTTACAAGGCCGAAACGGTCAAGGACTACTTCCTGCGCTACCACGAGCACCTGTCGGACTTCACCGTGAACCTTGGCTCGGATGCGCCGCCGGTGTTTCATAACTCGCACATGGACGAGGACTGGGAAGTTACCTGTGTCGACACCGGTCTCAACACCTTGACCGGCGGCCGTCTGTCGCGGGTCCGCAAGTTCCTCGACGGCGAGCGCTTCCTGCTCACCTATGGCGATGGCGTCGCCGACATCGATTTGACCGCGCTGATGGAGGCTCACAAGGCCCACGGCCTTATCGGAACGGTTACCGCCGTGCACCCGACCTCTCGGTTCGGCGAGTTGAACACCGACGGAACTACGGTCACCGGCTTTGCCGAGAAGCCCGAACTTTCCGGTGGCCTCGTCAACGGTGGATTCTTCGTCTTCGAAAAGGCGTTCCTCGACAACGTTCACGACGACGACGGCATGCTCGAACAGCACGCGCTGCAAAAGCTGACCGCCGATGGCCAGTTGGGCCACTTCGTGCACGAAGGGTTCTGGCGCGGCATGGACACCTTCCGCGAGTACAAAGAGCTCAACGGACTCTGGGATGACGACCAAGCGCCCTGGAAGGTCTGGTAGCGGTCGAATTCGGCCCTTTGGGCGGCCAGAATCAGACTGGGCCGCATTGCCCAGTTGTTGGGTCGTTTAGAGCCAATCTGCCTATTTCTTAAGGAATTGGGCGAGTGGGACGATGGAGATGCAGGGCAGAGTGCCCTCATAGCCACAACCCCCACCACTTGAGGTTCCCTTCCCCATGACGAACTTTGTCAAGGTCCGTCGAGGCGTCGTCGCTGCGGCGACCGCCCTCGTATTCACTTCTGTAACCGTGCCTACGGCCGGCGCAGTCGCCACTCCATGTGGTGACGCACCGAATGGTTACAACATCATCGTGTCGAACGACGCCGAGGTAATCGGTACCGCCGGCCCCGACTTCATCTGCGGCGGAAACGCCGACAACCGCATTAACGGACGCGGCGGCGACGACCTCATCTTCGGTAAGGGTGGCAACGACATCCTCATCGGCGGTAAAGGCTCCGACATCATCAACGGTGGCACCGGCGACGACACGCTCGCCGGTGGCCCTGACGCCGACATCTTGAACGGCGACGCCGGCAACGACATCATCAAAGGTGGCGGCGGCGACGACGAACTGCACGGCCACGAAGACAACGACTTTCTTTCCGGTCGCGCTGGCGCCGACGTCATCACCGGTGACAGCGGCGACGACGAACTCGTCGGTAGTGCGGGCCACGACACCCTCAGCGGTGGCGGCGGAAACGACCTTGTCCAAGGCGGCAAGGGCCGCGACACTGTTCTTGGTGGTGGCGGCGACGACATTCTCAAAGGTGCCTCAGGTGGCGACTTCCTCAACGGTGGCGCCGGAATCGACGATGTCGACGGTGGTACCGGAAGCGACAGCTGCATCCGCTTTGCGACCGAAGCTCGCTGTGAAGCAACCGACATTGTCGTCGATACCCCCCAGCCTCCGATTCCGTTCGACGACACCATCACCGTCGATGAAAACTCCGTCGTAACATTCGATGTCACCGCCAACGACATCGACGCCAACGGCGACGCCCTCACCGTGACCAACGTTTCGGGTCCTGCGGTTGTTGGTACCTTCACCGACAATGGCGACAACACCATCACCTATTCGCCGGTCGGCGCTTGGGACTCACTGCCACTCGGCGCTTCGGCAACCGAGTTGTTGAGCTACGACGTAAGCGACGGCACCTCGACCGTTACCGCCAACGTGCTGATCAGCGTCAAGGGCGTAAACGACCTGCCGGTGGCTCTTGATGAGAAGCTCACGATTAATGGTGGCGCCTCAATGTCGGTCGATGTTCTGGCCAACGACTCCGACGTCGATGACGGCGACGTGCTCGCCGTGACCACGGCGTTCGCGGACCCCGAAGACTACGCCGGTGGCGACTTTGAGATGGTCGGAAGCACCATCACCTGGACCCCTTCAGCGGACTACACCCCGCAGAATGGCGACAAGATCTTTATCAACTACACCGTGGTTGATGGACGTGGCGGTCATGACACCGCAGCGCTTGAGTTCACCATCGATACCGCTGCTCCGTAAGTAGCAAAAATCGAAAAGTGCCCTTGATTCAGGGTCGCCCTTCGGGGCGGCCCTGAGTTGCGTCTGGGTGACAATTCCGCGTGCCAGGGTTCGGATAACGCGGCTGCGTCCTACTCGGCAAAGGCGAACAAACCCGCGGTCAGTACCTCGATGAGGGCGGCAAAGCTGGTCTTCGGGTCGGGCCCAATGTTGTTCGACAATTCGAGGTGGGAGAACCCATGGAGTGCGCTCCGTAGCGCCCGTCCGGCATCGTCGAGTTTCGCATCGGGAATGCCAAGGGTCGACAACATCGAACCGGCGGGGATGGTCATGCCAGCGGCAACTCTGCGGTGTTCATCGGACCGGCCATGCAGCGGGCGGAGCGTTGCCTGATAGCGACCTGGTCTAGCCAGCACATAGTCTCGCCACGCTGAGGCGTAGCTGGCGAGCGCGTCTTCGCCGACTTTGGCCACGATCGAATCGCGAAGCGTGTCGGCGAAGTCGGCGGTTGTCGCCAAGCAAAGTTCGTCTAGCAGATCGTCAAGGCCGTTCACGTGGTTGTACAACGACGGTGCCTTGCAACCCGCCACTGAAGCCACATTGGCGAGCGTGACCGCTTGTAGACCCCGGTCGTCGGCGATCGCCAACGCTATATCGACGATCGTGGCACGAGACAGCCTGCGGCTTTGGGTGGGCATATGGTCAGGGTAGAGGCGATGAGTCTTAGGTACTAACTATGGCAATTAGTTGCGTGCTACGGTCCCGGTCATGAAACTTCCAGCATCGGGTGCAATTGGAGATGAGCGGGAAATCGAGGCGGTGGTCGCGGTCATGCGTGACAACCCACTGCTCGAGATCGGTGAAGCAACCGAAACCCTCGAGCGGCGAACCGCCGAGCTGTTGTCGAAGAACCATGGGCTGATGGTGAACTCGGGTTCTTCGGCCCTGCGGATAGCCATCGACCTGTTGCATCTCGAACGAGGCGACGAGATCATCACCTCGCCGCTGTGCTTTTCGACCGACATCGCCCCGATGGTGCAGTCGGGCATCGTGCCGGTATTCGCCGATGTCACTCCGAACACCTACCAGCTCGACACCGACAAGATCGCTGAGATGATTGGCCCGCGCACCAAGGCGATCCTCGTGCCGAACCTGTGTGGCAATTGCCCGGACTGGGATGCCATCCGAGCGGTGGCCGACGAACACGGCTTGGCCGTCGTCGAAGATTCGGCTGACGTGCTCAATAGCTACCAGCGCGGGACCCGCACCGGTACCCGAAGCGACATCTCGATCACCAGCTTTGCGCGGTCGCACGCCATGACAGCCGGAGGAACCGGCGGCATGGTGGGCGTCGACGATCCCGAACTGTTCGACGAGGCGTTGTCGTTGCGACGCTGGGGACGACAGTCCGAGAAGTTTTTGTTTGGCTCCGAGAAGCAGAACCGAGTCGACGGGAAACTCGAACGGTTCGGCCAACTCGCCGACGGCACGCCGTACGACCTGATCTTTGTGTTCGACTCGATCGGCTACAACTTCGAACCGAACGAGCTGAGTGCTGCATATGGCCTGGTGCAGATGGACAAGTTGGACAGCTTCAACGAACAGCGCCAAGCCAACTGGAACCAGCTCAACGACTTCATCGCCTCTCGCCCCGGTCTCACCGGCGGCGAAACGACCGCCGACACCGACACCACCTGGATGCGGTTCTGCTTCACTCTCGACGACGATTTCACCCTGGGTCG
>CALHTF010000011.1 GCA_938038815.1 uncultured Acidimicrobiales bacterium
GTCGATCGAGCCTCCAAAGAAGGGTTCGATCACCCGATCAAACGTGAACGACGCCGACCAGGTGCCTTCGCTATCGGTTACCGACATAACGCTATTTCCCAACTGACAGTTATCGCCCGCTTCACCGAGGCCAATCTGGTCGTAGTCGCTGATAGCGGCGTCGCACTGTCCGGCGATGATCGATGTGTTGGGGTCAAAGCCCGTGATCGTAAGGTTCACGGTCTGACCGTCGACCAAGTCGTTGATGCCGATGTCGATAGTTGGTTCGCCCGCCGCCGTGCTTGTGAGTGCGGTTAGCGGGGCCAACAGGGCGAAGACCATTGCCGCGAGAACTAACCGTCGTGGAGTTCGTGCCATCTGACTTCACCGTCTTTGTTGTTGTGTTGAACGAGTTTGCCGTGTTGAAAGTGTTGCTAACGCTGAAGCGGCACGTCAAGAGCACTTTTTGAGGGCGACGCTGGCTTGGCCTGATGTGGCGTCGCCGATCGCTGCTGCCAAGGCATCGGTGAGGTCGACCGCAACTTCGATCTTAAACCTCTGCCCCTTCGTCGGTTCGGCCTCGTGACGAACTCGAGAGGTAACGGTCGATGCCATCGGGCCAGCGTAGGTTGCTCAAAGAGTGAACCAGAGAAATGAACAAGTTGTTGGCCGAACCGGTGAGCGGTTTACGGTAGGTCCATGACCGCCTTGCCCGTGCTCGACATTGCGCCGTTTCTGGCCGATCGGTCGAGCGACGTGGCCGAGCAGTTTGTGGCCGACCTTCGCGACGCCTGTGCCGGACCCGGGTTTGTGTACCTGCGAGGCCACGGCATCGCCCCCGAAGTCGACGAGGCCTTGCTGCGCGAGGCTCGGCGGTTCTTTGCCTTGCCCCAAACCGAACGCGAGGCGGTGGCCATCGTGAACAGTGCGGCGTTTCGGGGGTACACCGTGCTGGGCGACGAGCGAACCAACGGCCAGGCCGACTGGCGCGACCAACTCGACCTTGGCGACGAGCAAGAAAGCCCCGGCCCGCGTGCCCAACCGGCGTGGAGTCGCCTCCGTGGGCCGAACCAATGGCCCGAGTCGTTGCCCACCATGAAGCCGGCGGTTATGACCTGGATGCATCAGATGCAGAGCCTCGGTCTCGAAGCACTTCGTGCGTTGGCGCTTGGTTTGGGCCAACCGGTCGATGCGTTCGACGAGGGGTTTGTGCCCGAAGCCGACCTGCACGCCAAGGTGATCCGCTACCCCGGAGAAGAATCGACCAGCGGTGGCCAAGGGGTCGGTGCTCACCAAGACACCGGTCTGCTCACGTTCATCCTGCAAACCTCGCTCGGGCTGCAGGTCGAGACGCCCGACGGGCAATTCATCGACGCGCCACCGATCCCCGGTACCTACATCATGAACCTGGGCGAGATGCTCCAACGGGCAACCAACGGATTCCTTCGCGCTACCCGGCACAAAGTGGTGAGCCCGCCTGCCGGTGAGGACCGACTGTCGGTGGCGTTGTTCTTCAACCCTCGTTACGACGCGGTGTTCGAACCGGTCGAGTTACCCGACGAGCTCGCCCAGCAGGCGCCGGGCGGGGGAGTGTCGGCCAACGGCGATGTCATCTCGTCGTTATTCGGCGAAAACAACCTCAAGACTCGGCTGCGGTCGCACCCCGATGTTGCCCAGCGGCACTACGCCGACGTGCTGGCTGGGGGTTGACGGGTCACTGCGGTCGCCCAACAGCCTCTCGACGAGTTGTGAACGTGCACGAAGTCGGTTGCCGCGTCGTCGAAGAATCGCGTCAGTGTGTCGTCGAGGTCGGCCCCGTCGATAGTTGCCGCATCGTGCATGTTGGCTCTGGCGTCGAACGCTCGAACCGATAGCTGTCGACCGGTCAGCTGCACCGGCAGGCTGTCGAACTCGCCTACTGCACATTCGTGTTCGTGGATGAAGATCGGGCTTGCCGACCGATACGGACTGTCCGCTTCAAACGGATCGTAAGAGACAAGGAGCAGTGACTCGCCAACGTCGGCGTCGCGCAGACACTGACGGCACGGGAAATAGTTGGGCTGGTCGGCGATATAGCGATCGCCACCGCGAGTCCGAATCTGTGAAGCGGTTTGCGGGTCGATTGGTTTGAGGGTGTAGTTCGAAGTCATGGCTAAACCGTAGGAATTCGAACTAACGAAAGCTGGCGGTTTTGCGACGACCTAGTCGACAAACCCGTCGCATTGCCCGCTGGCGAGCAGGGTCACCAGGGTCAACGACGATCCGAGAACCGTGTTGAGGGCGTTGGCATCAAAGGCTGCTTCGCCATTGTCGACAATGGTCTGTAGGGCGGCGGCTATCCCGAGAAGGGTTGCTTGGTCGGCGGGGCTGAACAGTGCGATGTCGGCCTGACCAGCTTCGGCTAGAGCGTTGATGGTCACCGCATCGTCGAAGGTGGCCAATGGTGCGGCGGTCGCAAAGGTCGGGGTGGACGAGCCGGCTGCAAGATCGGCCACCAACGCAACACCCATGTGGCGTTGTTGCTGAAGCTTGTCCTTATCGAGCGCAACATCCCAGGTGTCGAGCGTGCTGTGATAGCAGGGCCCGGTCGAGTCGGTGAAAAACACGGTGGGTACGCCAGCGTTGGTGAATCGAGCGTGATCGGAACGACCTTGGCCGAACACCAGGCTAAACATCGAGAGGTCAAGGGTCGAAGCGCCTGAGGCGGAAAGCACCGCGTCTCGCAATGCTGGTCCGCCGGTTTCGGCACCGACGGCCAAGGTGTCGTTGGCCAGGCTCGGCAGCAGGTTGGCGCCCTGAATGTCGTAGTTCACGTAGGTGACGATGTTGCTGACCAGTGTCGGGTTCTGGGCGATCCATGCGCCGCTACCGATGAGCCCTCGCTCCTCTTCATCCCAGAACGCAAACATCACGGTTCGTCGAGGGGCCGTCCCCGAGTCAAAGATTGCCGCCGCGATTTCAAGCAGAATCGCCGTGCCAGCGGCGTTGTCGGTGGCGCCGTTGCAGGTGGGGGTTCCGCCTTGGTCGTCGCAATCGGCGAGGTGGTCGTAGTGGCCGCCGACCAAGACGATCTCGTCGGCTAGGTCGGTGCCGGGGATCTGGCCGACCACGTTGGTGCCGGTCGAGTACGGAGCGAGGAACGCTGGCTTGTCGGTGGTGCCATCGAGGGCGACAACGCCGTGCTCAAGCAGGTAGCTGGTGATGTAGTTCTGGGCTTGGGCGTGTCCGCTGGTGCCGGGTACTCGGCCACCGAGCGGTTCGCCGGCCAAGAAAGCCACGTGCACATGGGTGCACGACGTGGCGATGAGGGCCAGGGCTAGCAGAGCCGTTGTCCAGAAGATCCCGCGCTGGTTGAACATGGGTCCAGCTTGTCAGCACGATCGGTGGTCGTCACGTTCAAAATCCGGGCGAAAGCAATTGCGGCAAGGTGTGCGACACTTTGGCGATGACTGATGTGTCTGAAATCTCGAAGGCCGATCGCCTTCGCTGGCTCCTCGACGGCCGGGTCGACCAGCACCCGTACGACCTTTTCAAAGGAGTCGACGACGACTTCTGGTTGTGGGCCAACACCGAGGGCCGTGAGCAGTCGTCCGAGCTGCGCCACCTGATCCCCAGCCTTCCGTCAAAGCAACTCCAAGAACGCTGGACCGGCAAGGCAGGCCACGAAACCCTCACCGAAGGGTTCATGATCTACAAGACCTTCCGCGATGCGTTTGCCACCCACGGGGGCGACTTTGCAACCGGCGGCCCAGTGCTCGACTTCGGCGCCGGATACGGCCGGGTCATTCGCTACTTCATGAAGGATCTCCCCGAGGGGCAACTGTTCGGCACCGACCACGATCAGGGCTTGGTCGACTTCTCGGTTGAGAGCAACCCGCATTGCGTCTTTGGCTACAACGACGCCGAACCGCCGCTTTCGTACGCCGACGACCAGTTTGGGTTCCTCTACGCCTACTCGGTGTTCTCCCACTTCAGCGAGGACATCCACTGGAAGTGGCTGCACGAGTTCAAACGCATCATGAAACCGGGCGGTCTCCTCGCCCTGACGGTTCGGCCTCGCAGTTTCATCGACTACTGCCGCCGGGTTCGGGCGGGCGAAGTTGTCGACCGGGCATCGATTACCGAGCGCATGTTCCCCGACGCCGAAAACGATCTCGTTCGTTATGACGCCGGTGAATACTGCTACACCCCGTACAACCCCGATCGCTTCTGGTGGGGCGAGGCGTGTGTGCCAAAGGGGTATGTCGAGCAACGGTGGTCTGAGCTGTTCGAGGTTGTCGACTTCATCGAGGCCACCGATCTCAAACAACACGTGGTGGTTCTGCGCGCCTAGGGGGCGCGACCTTGCGGGGAACGGATCTTTCGGTACCGTTCCCCATGGCGATCGCGCAGCACAAGCGGCTCCGACGGGGGAATTCCGCTTGGCTGGTCGTGCTGTTGTTTTTCGGGTTGGTTGTCGACGCTGGTTGCGGCGGGTGCGACTGTTCGTATGACACGAGTACCGGCCAACCTCTCTCGGTGGAGTACCTCGACGCCGAGGTCCTCGAGGTCGATTCTGGCCGGACCGTGGTACGAGCACTCGTGGTAGCGGTCACCGATTCTGACGATGTACAAGTGGGCGACGAGGTCGAGATCTGGGTTGGTCGGTCCGGGGTGCGGCAACTAGAGCAAGGCGTTACCTATCGGTTCCCCGTGAACCGCGATGTCGATCGACTCGTCGCGCCGATGACCTCAGGGTGTTGTCCCCGAGCGGTAATTACCGACCTTGAAGGGCGTGAGGTGTACGAGTCGGCGTTGTCGAGCGCGTGGGGTCAGGCTCGCACCATCGGTATCGCCGTGATCGTTGTTTTGGTGCTCATCGTGCCGTTGACCGTCGCCGCAACGGGGTTATCTCGGGCCCTGGGTCGCGACTTCGATAGCTAGCGACCTGACTCCTATCGCCCAGCAACCAGCGATTACCCTCGACTACATGGACCTTCTCCGTCGGGCATTTGCGGCTCTTGGACTTGGGGCGATGGTGGCTGCGGCGCTGCGCCTCAAGGGTTCGGGTGGCGTTCCTCCACAGTCGGGTGGCTGGCGCGAACTCGAGGGCCCCGACCAACACTGACATGCACGTTGCGGTACTTGGCGCGGGAGCCATTGGATCACGGGTCGCCAAACACCTGCTTCGCGACGACTCGATCGAACGGGTAACCATTCGCGACTTCCGGCCTGCTGTCCAAGCGGCAGCGGTCGCCAACCTTGGTTCGCGAGCGGTGGCCGATGGTCGGCTCACCGGGGTTCCCGAGTGCGACTTACTGGTGCTCGCAATGTCGACCGGTTCGACCCACGTACGCCTTGGAGCGAAAGCGGTTCGCCGCGGCATCAACGTGTTGTCGGTTTCGGACAGTGTCGACGATGCCCGGGGCCTGCTGCAGCTCGACACTCAGGCGTCGTCCAATGGGGTCACCGTGGCGGTCGGTGCCGGCTTTAGTCCAGGCCTCACCGGTGTGCTCGCCCGGCACGCGATGAGTCACTTCAATCACGCCGACGAAATTCACATGGCCAAGATGGGCACGGGCGGGCCGGCCTGTGCTCGTCAACACCATCGAGCCTTGAAGAGTCAAAGCGTCGACTGGCGCGATGGCCAGTGGGTGCGGCGCCCGGGTGGGTCGGGTCGCGAACTCGTGTGGTTTCCTGCCCCGGTCGACGCCCACGATTGCTACCGCGCCGAGTTGCCCGACACGTTGTTGGTGGCCCCGAGCTTCCCCGATGCTCGCCGGGTGACCGCCCGGGTTTCGGCGACGCGACGCGACCGGCTCACCATGCATCTGCCAATGCTGCGGCCGCCTCACCCAGAAGGGTTGGTTGGGGCGATTCGCGTCGAGGTCCGGGGCGAACTAACCAGCGGTGCCCGCGGGTCGGTCATTCTCGGCTCGGTCGCTGCGCCGTCGGTTGGCGCGGCAGCCACCGCGGCGACCACCGCCCAGTGGATGCTCGAAGGTCGGCTCAAGCCTGGTGCCTGTGGGTTGGCGGCCATCGAGGATACGCCTGGGTTTCTGAACGATCTGGCGACCAGTGGGGTTCGGGCCGAGATCTTTGAGGGTGCCGCAGCGGGGTAGTTTCCGTCCTCACCTGGCGGCCAGAAACAAGCGTTGAGCCAAGAATTTGGCAATGTGGGCCAAAAAACTTTTCACTCTCCCCAACAGGTGTGAGCAAACCTGTGGATAACCACTGAGATCCCTGTCGTCCCAGCGATCAAGAGAGGCCGTTTTGCCTATTAAGTTCCCCAGCAAACGCGCCGATGAACCTAGCGACAACCAGATTTCTCAAAGTTTTTTCTCAAGGTCGCGCCCGTTCGCGCCGAAACCCTAAGTACTGGACCAAGAACGTCGTGGCGACCGTTCGACCTTATGAAGGGCGATAAGAAACCTATGAGTACCCCCGCTACTCCCGAGATCAACACTCCGGCTCTCAACGAGATGATCGAAGAGAACCTCCCGCTGGTGAAGCACATTGTGTTTCAGGTTGCGGTGCACTTCCCTCGTCACGTCGATCGTGAAGAGCTTGCCCGGGCTGGAGCCCTGGGCTTGGTGGAAGCGGCCCGTCGTTACGACGAGTCACGAGGCGTTCCGTTCGATCGCTTTGCTGCCCAACGTATTCGTGGTGCAATCCTCGATGCGGTTCGCGCCGCCGACTGGGCACCTCGCTCGGTCCGTACCCTTGGCCGCAAACTCGAAGCTGCCGAGCAGCGTTTGGCCACCAAGCTTGGCCGCTTGCCGAACCTCGACGAAATGTCCGAAGAGCTCAGCATGACCAAGGCCGAACTTCAGCGCCTGCAGGACCGCATGTTCCGCTCGGTTGTTCTGGCCCTCGAGCACGAAGTTAACGACGACCACGACGAAGACCTCACCCTGGTCGACGTGCTGATCGATCGCCGTTCGCCCGAGCCGCTCGAAGAGCTCGAAAAGCGCGAACTCCACGCCTTCTTGCGCGACGCCATCCACCTGCTCCCCGAGCGCCAGCGTTTGGTGGTTGTGGGTTACTTCCTCGAGAACAAGACCTCACAAGATCTTGCTGGTTTCCTCGGTGTGACCGAGTCGCGAGTTTCCCAGCTCCGCTCCGAAGCGCTCCAGATGCTTAAAGAGGGCATCGAAGCCCAGTTCAGCAAAGATGAGCTGCCAAAGCCTGAAGAGGTAAGCGGTCGGGTCGCCCGTCGTAAGGCTGCCTACGCCCAAGCCGTGAGCGGCGAAAGCGACTTTGGTGGTCGCCTGCGCAACGTGAGCTTGGTCGAGTCGGGGCCTGGCCCCGTTCCGGTTGGCCCGCTCTCCTAACGGAGCCCTCACCCGCTGGTTCATTGGGCAGGTTCATTTGGACAATGCACCACAATTGGGGTGGTTTCGCTTAAGTCCGCACGGTGTTCTACCGAAGAGTAAAAGGTCGCCCGGCTGTGAGGACACACAACCGATACGTGACAACAAAAAAGAACCCCTGTGTAGCGGGCACAGGGGTTCTTTTGCTTTTTGTGCTCAGACAATGCTCGGCCTAACTTGTATTTAACTTGTATGCTGACGGTGTGGACATCGTGATCGTCGCCATCGCCGCGTTTTTGACCTCGATACTCAGCGCCTTGGCGGGCTTGGGCGGCGGCATCATCTTGTTGGCCGTCATCGCCCAGTTCTTCGCTCCGGTCACCGCCATACCCATCCAGGGCGGTATCCAACTGGTGTCGAACGGTTCACGGGCCGCAATGCTCCGCCAGCACATTTCGTGGTCGGCGGCGCTGAAGTCGTTCGCCTTGGTGATTCCCGGCAGTCTGGTCGGTGTGCTGGTGGCCTCGCGGCTACCGGTCGACGCAACCCGGATCTTGGTCGGCTGTTTCATCTTGGTGACGGTGTGGCGAAAGGGCCTCCTCACCTGGCGAGGCAGGAACGCCATGACCGAACAGAGCCTCTATGCCGTAGGTGCGGTGTCGGGCTTGCTTAACAGCACGGTCGGGGCGAGTGGTCCGTTTACCTCGCCGTTCTTTCGAGCGGTTACGGCGAGCCACATCGCGTTCGTGGCCACTGCGGCCACCTCGCAGGTAGCCGCCCACATCGCCAAGCTCATCTCGTTTGTGTGGCTCGACGACTTCGACATCGCCGAACACTTTCCCATGATGGCGATCGGGGCGGTGGCGGTAATTGCGGGCAGTCGGGTCGGTACCCAGTTGCTCGGCAAGATTGAGGAGCGCTACCTCGACATCATCTTCAAATCGGCGCTCACCATCTTGGCCCTTCGACTCATCATCCGAGCCGTCCTCTAACCAACCCCAGTTCTGATCGCGTTTGACCCGCTCTTAGCGGGTTCCACGCGAAAATTTCGGGGGTTTCGTCGGCACCTGGACCGACTTGGAAGCGTTCGACCTCGAGCGGGTGTTCGGGCCGGGACCGGCCTAGAACTTCGGGAACCCTTCGCCAGCTTCGTCGAGTCGCTTCGACTGGGCTGCCCACTCGTCGGCACTGATGACTTCGTAGTCCCCGACCGGAACGGTGTGGGTCACGAGCGCGTCGTCGTTCCAGTAGTGGATGAGGTAGGCCGAGGGCTCAAGAACCAGGCCTGCCTTGTCGGCGGTGAAGTTCAGGTTGAGTTGGTGCGACGTCGACGGCGCAACGGTCGCCGCCGCATGAGCGATGCGTCCGCTGAACGACCGGTGGAGGTGACCCGCCGATACGGCGACCACATGGGGGTACTTGGTGATCGTGTTGTGAAACGCGTCGGCGTTACTCAAGGCCATGGCGTCCATCCAGATGATGCCGCTCTTGATGGCGGGGTGGTGCATAAACACCATCGTCGGGCGATCGCTCTCGGTAAGGGTTGCCTCCAGCCACGCTTGGGAGGCTTCGCTAATCACCCCATCGTGGCGATCGGGATGGGTGGTATCGATGCACACGATGCGGAGTTCGAGATCGTCGATCACGTACCCGAGGTGGTCATCGGCCAAGTCGTTGGGCAAGAACTGGGCGAGCGATTCGCGCATCTGCCCGTCGCGGTCGTGGTTGCCCGGCAGCACCATCACCCGAGCGGTCAGGCCGCGCAAAATGTCGGTGAGAGTTGCGTACTGCTCGACCGTGCCGTCATCGGTGAGGTCGCCGGTTACCAGCACGAGGTCGACAGGTGTCGAGCGTGAGTTGATCTCGTCGACCACGGCGCGCAACCGTTCGGCTGGATCGATGGGAACCAGCCCGAGGTGTTCGGTGATATGCGGATCAGAAAGCTGCGCAACAAAGAGCATTACGTCTCACGATAGCTAGCGAAGGAGTTACTGCGGTTGGCGAACCATCGGGCGAAGCACCGGGCCCTCGGGCAGTTGGATTTCGGCCGATACTTCAAAGCCGGCGCGTTCATACAGCGACAGGTTTCGCGGGTTGCTTGATTCGAGGTACGCAACGATGCCTTCGTTGTCGCACGTTCGAAGCACCCGGTCGACCAAGGTGGCGCCGTAGCCGTTGCCCTGGGCACCCGGTTCGACACCAACATCGGCAAGGTAGAAATGCGGCTCATCGGGGTGGCTCTCGCCCATTGGCTTGAGCCCGGCCAGAACCAACTGGGCGTGGTCGTCGCTGATCGCCTGGAGCATCTCGTAGAACGTCAGACCCATTTCGTCGGTGAAGAACCGCACTTCAGGCGGGCACCACAAAGCCGCTCCGCCCCCGCCGAGGACCTCGTAGGCGTGCCCGACCGAGATCGACCGTTCGCAGGCAATCCGCATGAACGTGGTGATGTTCTCAAAACGGGTCTCGGGGTCGGCGAAGATCCAGTTCATCACCGGGTCGTCGGCGAACGCTCGTGCCAAGGTGCCGGCGGTGGCTTCGGTGCGCGACCGGAGAATGTGTCGAGTCTCGGTCACCGGGTTGGGCCACCGTCGTTTGAGCAAAAGGTAGGAACCATGAAGGTGATCATTGCCGACCACGCCGCACGACACCAGCGAGACGGGCAAGGCGATCGGGATGTAGGGTCGCGCCGTGATTCTTTCCGATCGAACAATCCGCGAAAAAGTGACCGCTGGCGAGATCGTCATCGAACCGTTCGACGAGAGCTGCGTGCAGCCGTCGTCGGTCGACCTTCATCTCGATGCGTTGTTTCGGGTGTTCCGCAACCACACCATGCCGGTCATCGACGTAAAGCAGAACCTCGAGGACCTCACCGAATTGGTCGAGGCCGACGACGAACGGCCGTTCATCTTGCACCCGGGCGAGTTTGTGCTGGGCTCGACCTCCGAGCGCATTGTGGTGCCCCACGATCTGGTCGCTCGCCTCGAGGGCAAAAGCAGTCTTGGCCGCCTTGGCCTGCTGATTCACAGCACGGCGGGCTTTGTCGACGCTGGTTGGGATGGCCAACTCACCCTCGAGTTGAGCAATGTCGCGAACCTGCCTATCACGTTGTATCCGGGCATGAAGATCGGCCAGATCAGCTTCCAGCAGATGACCTCGGTGGCCGATCGTCCCTACGGTTCGGGAGCCCTCAAGAGCAAGTACCAGGGCCAGGTCGGCCCTCGTCCCAGCCGGTACTGGGAGAACTTCGACTAGTCGTTAGGTCTTGGTGAAGACGAAGAACTCGGCGAAGGTCGTATCGCTCGGGTCGGTGGGATCGAGCGGATAGGGGTTCGGCGCGTGCTCGTGCAACGACCACCCTGGTTTGTTGGCCTCGACCCAGTCGGTGAATCGACGGTGGCGTACGTGGGCGAAGTTGGTGGTGGCGTCTTCGTTGCTCGAGAACACGACCACCGTGTGGTTCGCTAGGCGGAACAGATCGTTCATATAGGACTCAAAGACGTCGTCTTCGACCAGGTGATAAATCACATCGAGCGACATGGTCAGGTCGTAGGTGCGTAGCCGGTAGGTCGGGTCTGAGGTGTGAGTAAACGACCACCCGGGTTGGCTCTTGAACTTCTCCCGGCAGATCTCGACCGCTCCCAGAACAATGTCGACTCCGAGATACTTCGGGTACGTGGCCAGCGCGAGTTGTGCACCATCGCCGCACCCGAGCTCAAGAATCGACGATGCATCCGTTTCGGTAACCAGGTTGTTCAAAAAGTCGGCTTTGTACTCGGCCAGGCGACCGTAGGAACCGTTGCCCGAAGCCTCGCCGGTCCGGTACCGGTTCTGCCAGTAGTCGGCGCTCGACTTGAACGAGCGCCAACGTATGAACCGGGCACCGCGGCGACCAAGCGATCGTGGGTTTGAAGCGACCATTAGATGCGGTAGGGGTCTACTTCTCGAGGCACAGGTACACGAACGAACCCATGGCGGTGATGTTCTTGGCTTCTGCGTACCGGTTGAACGCCTTGGCTGCTTTGTGGACCGGGGTGATCTTTTCGAAGTAGTTGTGGCCGAAGAACTGAATCGGGTCCACCTTGGAAAAGCCGATGCTTTCCCAGCGCTCGATGCTCTTGGAGGTGACCCAAGCGCCGGCGTAGTGAGCGGGGAACCGCTCGTACTTGTCGCCGATGAGCGCCTTTACCAACGGCTTGGTCGCCTCGAACGGCAGCAGCTTGTTGGCAACGAAGGGCGTCGAGAACAAGGTGGGGAAGAAGTGCAACGCTCGGCCGCCGGGCTTCAGCAGCGAGTAGGTCGACCGAAGCGAGTTCTCGACCGACGAAACGTGCTCGAGGACCGACCGCGAGTACACGAGGTCATACACACCGAGATGCTCGGCCGGAATCTGCTCGGGGTGGGCCACGTCGAACAGAGCCGTGGTCGCGGAGTCGGGCAGGAAATCGAGTTCCTTCTGGGAAATGTCGTTCACCGTAAGGCGGTCATGGTTGATGCCCAGTCCTGGCCCGAGTGGGCTTCGCCCGCCGCCAACCTCAAGGATCCGAGCGTCGGGCCCAGCCTTTTCGGCCAGCAGGTTCAGGGTGTCGTTATACCCCATGAACGAGCTCTCGTACTTCGACTTCGCGTTGCGGATCGTCACGAACGGGTGATCCGCCTCGATCGTGATGTCGTCGGAAGTGGTGATCGGGGATGTCATGATGCGCTCCGGAGTTGTTCGGTCGGTTCGGTGATCGGTGATTCGCTGGTGACATCGACCACCGGGTCGATGCCACAGAACTGTTCGACCTGGTCGGTGATGTGGTCGATGCAGAACTCTTGCTCGGCGAACGCTCGGGCATTGGCGCCCATCGTTCGTCGTAGTTTGGGTTGGGATATGAGACGTTCCAGTTGGTCGAGCGTGTCTTTGGGGTCGGAGTTCTCGGTGGCGAACCCGGCCTCGGCTCGCACCACGGTCTGCGCCGCGAAGTTTCCGGCCGGCATGACGGTGAGCACCGGGCGTCCGACCGACAGGTACGAAAGCACCTTCGACGGGACCGAGAAGGTCGATGCGTCCTCGTCGAGAATGGCGACCAGTACATCGGCCGAGGCGAGCATCGCCGGAACTCGTTCGATTGGTTCGTAGTCGAGCAGATACAGGTTGGAAATTCGACGCTCGGCCTTGAGTGCTTCGAGCAACTCGCGTCCGCTTCCTTCGCTGACCACCACGACGTGGCCGCCGTTGCTTTCGATATGCACGGCGAAGTCGGCCAACAACGATGGGTCGTGTTTCAATCCGAGCGTGCCGGCGTACAGGACGCGGGGTCCGTCGGGGAGACCGAGGTGGTCACCCCAATGTCCGATGGTTGCCAGTTCGCGTTGCGGCGTGAGCGGAGCCCAGTTGGGCAACAGGTGTACTTCGCCCGACAGCGGGCCAAGGTTCTCGACATAATCAACGAAGGCGGGCGAGATCGCCAAGACTTCATCGCTCGCCTTCAACAGCTTTGACTCCAACACGCGGAACGGTTTGGAGGCCAGGCGGCCGAGGTGTCGGTTCTTGCGACCGAGCACCGCTTCGAGGGCAACACCGATTACGTCTTGAAGCCAAAAGACAAACTTCGCGCCGCTCGCCTGGCATGCGCGGTGTAGCGCCGCTTGGCTGATCAGCGGACAGTCGGCCGACAACACCACATCGGGTGCAAAAGCAAGCGCTTCATCAGCCAACAAACCTGAGTAGGTGAAGTCGTGCTTGAGTCGACGAGCAAACGAGCGGCGGTGCCCCGGTGTCTTCTCGGCGATACCCACCGTCGAGAAGGTTGGAGGATCATCGGCGCGCATCTGGACATCGCCCTGAATGCTGTCGCCCTCCTCGTGATAGAGGTAACGAACCTCGTGGCCGCGCTCCGCTAACTCACGGCTGAGCTGCACCGTGAAGGGGTACGCCCCGAAATCATGAACGAGTATGCGCATGCTCTGACTCGGTTGTGAGGTCGACTACAGGGTTACGCAATGCCGCCAGGTCGGAGTCGACCATCATCGCGACGAGTTCTTCAAAGCCGACCTTGGGTTCCCAGCCGAGTTCGGCCTTGGCCTTGGAGGGGTCGCCGAGCAAGAAGTCGACTTCCGCGGGCCGCTCGTAGCGGGCGTCGTACTTGACGAACTTGGTCCAGTCGAGGCCGACGTGAGAGAACGCTAGCTCGCAGAACTCGCGAACCGAGTGGGCCTCGCCGGTGGCGATCACGTAGTCGTCAGGGTTGTCGGCCTGGAGCATGCGCCACATGGCTTCGACGTAGTCTCCGGCGAATCCCCAGTCGCGCTTGGCGTCGAGGTTGCCGAGGTATAAGAAATCTTGGTGGCCTTCGATGATTGTGGCCACTGCACGGGTGATCTTGCGGGTCACAAAGGTCTCGCCGCGGCGAGGGCTTTCGTGGTTAAACAAGATGCCACTGACCGCAAACATGTCGTAGGACTCGCGGTAGTTGATCGTGAGGTGGTGGGCGAGCACCTTGGCGCAGGCGTAGGGGCTGCGGGGATGCAGCACGCTCGTCTCACTCTGGGGCGGGTTGGTTGCACCGAACATCTCCGACGACGACGCCTGGTAAAAGCGGGTGTCGAGGTCGAGCAGACGAATCGCTTCGAGAACCCGCAGCGGACCCATGCCGGTGACATCGACGGTCGACTCGGGGATATCGAACGAGACCCGAACGTGGCTCTGCGCGGCGAGGTTGTAAAACTCGTCGGGCTTTACTGTCGAGAGCAGCTGCATCATGCGCGAGGTGTCGAGCTGGTCTCCGTAGTGGAGGTACAGGCGCTTGTCGTCGACCTGGGGGTCTTGATAGATGCCATCGAGCCGGCGGTTTGCCGAGGTCGACGATCGACGGATCACCCCATGTACCTCGTAACCCTTGTCGAGCAGCAGCTCGGCGAGGTACGAGCCGTCTTGGCCAGCGATACCGGTGATGATTGCCTTACGCATTACTTGGTTGCCTCCTGGGCGACGCCGCGAAGCGTGTTTTCGTTTTCACAGAACCAGCGGTAGGTCGACGAGATGCCGGATCGCAGGTCGGTTTCGGCCTTCCAGCCGAGAGCCTGCAGTTTCGAGACGTCGAGTACCTTGCGGAGCATGCCGTCAGGTTTCGAGGTGTCGAAGAACAGGTCGGCTTCGGGGTAGACCTCGGCTCGGATGAGCTCGGCGAGTTCCCGGATGCTCTGATCGATACCGGTTCCCACATTGATGTGGCCGATTTCGGAGTAGTTCTCCATCAAGAAGTGGCAGGCGTCGGCGAGATCATCGACGTGAAGGAACTCGCGCTGAGCTTTGCCGCTGCCCCAGATCTCCACGCCACCCATGCCGGTGTGCTTGGCCTCATGGAACTTGCGCATCAGGGCCGGCAGCACGTGACTGGCGGTCAGATCGAAGTTGTCGTTTGGTCCGTACAGGTTGGTCGGCATGGCCGAGATGAAGTCGCAGCCGTATTGAGACCGGTAGTAGTCACACAGCTTGATGCCCGAGATCTTGGCGAGCGCATACGCCTCGTTGGTGGGCTCGAGTGGGCCGGTGAGCAGTGCCTCTTCAACGATCGGCTGAGCAGATTCACGCGGGTAGATGCAGGAGCTACCCAGGTAGAGCAACTTCTGTACGCCCACGCGGTACGACGCATGCACCACGGTGCCGTGGATCATCATGTTGTCGTAGAGAAACTCGGCCGGGCGGGTCGAGTTCGCCATGATGCCGCCAACCTTGCCGGCGACCAGGTACACGTACTCGGGTTGGTTCTGGTCGAACCAGGTGTCGACCGCCGCTTGATCGCGAAGGTCGAGTTCGTCGCTGGTGGCGGTGAGGATGTTCTCAAATCCTCGGGCTTCGAGATGACGAATAATCGCCGAGCCGACCAGGCCTCGGTGACCCGCTACATATACGCGGGCGTCCACCGGAACTGGGCTGCTGGGTAATTGAAGAACGCTCATGGGATCCAATCGGTCGGGTGGCCAGGGGTGTTAGGTCTTTTGACCTAGTGGTTCAGTCCGCGAACCGGACGCAGGGCGTACATGGTGTTGGTGCCCAACTTCGCCAGTGGGGTAGTGGCGGCGCGGGCCTCGAGGTCGCGCAATTTGTCGTAGCCGATCGTGTCCATGATTCGGCCCGAGACGACGCCGGTGCCGCGAGTGTCGACGACCTCAAATCCCGCGTTGTCGAACAGGCCCAACGCCTGGGCTGGGGTGAGGTAGTTGCCCACCGCGGTCTCGGATGCGTCGTTCTTCTTGCCGCTGAACTTGGCGAGATAGTGGGGGGCGGCCTTCATGCTTCGGGTATCGCCGTGATTGTTGATGATGGCGATGCCTTGGGGTGTGAGCAGCTGGGCGAGACGACCAAGAATTGGCTGGACGATGTCGCGGTCGGCGTTGAGGATGAACCGGAACGCCGACAGTGAGTCGAACGGCCCGAGGTCTTTCAGGGTGGCGAAAAACTCGTCGTCGAGGATGTCGCCGGTGAGGTAGTTGGGGCCAGGGCGAACACTGCGACCGATGGCCACCATGGCGCTCGAGATGTCGACGGCGGTGACCGGGCGTTGCTCGCTCACTACGTGACCGGCTACTCGACCAGTGCCACAGGCAAAGTCGAGGTGGTGTCCACCGGCGGGAACGTAGCGGGCCAAGAGCTCATCGAGCTGGGTCTTTTCAATATCCCAAAGCAGTGAAGAGTGACTGGTCTTCGCGTAGACCGAGTCCTCATACTTTTGGGCCGACGTTGGATCGACGAACTCGTCGTTGTAACTGACGGGGGTGGTTCCTGCGGTGGACATCTAGTTTGGCTCTCTCTTTGTATTGAGCTGGTCCGCTTGGACGAGCTGTTCGAGGACGGTTTCGGCGAGCGGATTGCCCTGACGGGCGATGAATCCGAGCGCTGGCATCGTCTGGTCGATCTGGTGGTTGGCCAACAACGCGACGGCGTTGTTGGTTCGATTACCCGGCTTGGCCTGGGCGGCATCGAGGAGTTGGGTGACGGTGTCGGTGAGGGCTGGACCGGCGGGGTGAAAGTTCTCCCAGTCGATGAGCCAGTTCGTGTTGTTGCTGGTCAGCAGATTGCCGGCGGTTACATCACCGTGCACGGGCACACGGTTTACGGTGCCGATGGTGTCGGCGACCCAGTCGGCCGACCCTCCTGCGCCAGTGACGATTGGGGTAACCAAGGCAATGACTTCGTCGTCCCATGGAGCGAACTCGGCAACGCCTTCGCCCAAGCGGATGTCGATCTTCGTTGGCTCGGGGCGGCGTCGGTTGGGGCCGACCTCGGGAACGCCATGCCACAGCGCAACACCGTTCGCGGCACCCGCGTCGGCGGCGAAAGAGGAAAAGAGCATCGCTGGCCGGTCGTATCCGGTTGGCAAGATGAGTGGCACCTGGTTGGCCGCCACTTCGGATTGGAGTTTGGCTGTGCCGGTTCGATCGAACGCGAACTTCGCGACCGCCGACACGCCGTTGTTGTTGCCGAATAGAGCGATAGCTCGGTTCGGTCGTCGGTCGGTTGAGCCAGCAAACACGAGCACTCGATAGCGGGCCGTTTGGTGAGGCCCGGAGGTTTCGTACAGCCGCTGCCAAAGGTCGTCGAGGATAGCGGTCGGCCATTCGACGGGCAGGGGAGCGCTGGGTAGTGCCCTGATCGAGTCGGCAACCTTTATCGCTTGCCAAAGTGCCTTGCGACGTGGGCCAGGAAAGCGAACCAGGTTCATTGCACCGTTGCGGTGCGCGCGTCCCATGCCCGGATCGATAGCTACACCCAAGGGGCTGCTCACCAAGCGTGTGGGAAAGATCGCAGGGTTGGCAGAGGTGCCCTTGGTGAGATCGATCTGAGTTGGTCCAGTCCCACGCTGCGACCTGGGCAGATGGTTACTGGGTAGTCCGGGCGGTTTAGGCACCTAGTCCTTTCGGTCCAGCAGGTCGGGATTTTTAGCCTGGGTCGGAAAATTCTTTCGCTTAGGCCAAATGCCTCATATGGGGGTCGCTCATGCCGAATTGTTCAGGAGTGTCTGTCTCAACTGCTCCTCAAATTCGCCCGGTGGGTCGCACCCGTTCGCGTGCGGTCGCTTCGATGGTCGACCACGGTCTTTCTGCGGCGTCGAACCTGTTGGTGTTGTTCGCCGTCGCCGCGAGTAAGTCCACGGCGAGCATTGCCAGCTTTTCCTTGGTGTTTGGTTTCGCCGCCTTCGCCGGTGGCGCCTACCGAATGCTGATTCTTGAACCGTTGCTTTCCGATGCCGACCAGGAAAACGACGTACTGCACGGATCGGTTCTGCGAGTGGCGTTGCTGGTGGCCGTGTGCCTCGGACTGGTTCTCGCTCCAGTGGCGTTGCTTGCCGGCAGCGAACTCTGGCTCATCCTCGCCTTTGGCTTTCCCACCTTGTTGGCCGCTGACACCGTTCGCTACCTCGGGTTCGCCTCAAAGCAGATGCGGACACCGCTGCTGATCGATGCAGTGTGGTTTGTTGGCGCCGCCCTGCTGTTTGTGTTCCGCGACGCGCTCAGCGTGTCGATGTTGTTGGCCACCTGGATCGCAGCGGCCGGAATTGGTTTGGTCGTGTTTGGTTGGTCGACCCTCGTCAAGCTCACCAATTCGCCGGCAGATCCGTTTGCGATACTCGGCATCGACAACCACCGCATCGGCCGAGTCGTTGAGCAAGGCTGGTCCTACCTCATTGGGTTCGTGGCCTCCGCCGGTCTAATGACTGCGCTTTTGTTCCTACTCGCATTGCGAGCTACCGACCTCGATGTCGCGACGTTCCGTATGGCGGTTGCAATCGGCGGTCTGGCCAACCTAATGACCGCCGCTTTGTATGCGGTGCTGATTCCGAAGGTGATGGCCGATCCACAACGTGGGGTCCCCACGGAGGTCTACGGCTTGCTGGCTGGATGTTGCGTGGCGGCCGCGGCGGCAATCGTTGTTGTTCCTGACGCGGTCGGGAGCTACGCGTTTGGCGAAACCTGGCAACAGGTAAAGGGCCTTCGGTGGCTGATCGTTGGCTTCATGGTGCTGAAATTTGTTGAGGTGCCCTGGGTAGCCAAGTTGCGTGCTGACTCCGCCGCGAAGGCGGTGATGCACGGCAGGCTAGCCGCGTCGGCGGTACTGGTCGCCGGACTGGTTCTCGGATTCGTGTTCCCCATCACTGCGACGAGCGCCTTCGTGATTTTGGTGATCTCGCTAGGGGCATCGTTGGTGTACTGGGCATGGGTTGGTCACGAACCGGGTGCCCATCGGATGTCGATTGCGCAGCCGTTGACGATTTTGTCGTTCGCCTTGACCGGAGCATCGGTCATCTTTGTCTCGGACCTCTGGCTGCTGCTCGCCGCGGCCACCCTCGTCGTCGCCTTGAAGGTGCGAAATCTTCCCGAGCTGATGAAATCGTCAGCCGATACCGCGGCGGTGGTGATGGCATCTCTTGGCATCCTGGGCGTTGCGCTGTACCCGTTCTACAAGAACGGTGGCGCCATCATGAGCTCGTTCGATCGGCTCACCGTCGGCGAACGAACTCATACTCTGCTCGTCTTCCTCGCCGCCGCCGCCGCCCTTTTGGCTGGAGGTCGGCTCGCCAAACGAACCAAGTTTGAAACGGCCGAGACAACGTCGAGCGAAGCCGTGCTGGGGAACCTGAGTCGTTTCGTGCCGATCCTTATTTTTGGGTCGGCGGTAACAACTGTGCTGTTTGCGGTGGGGTTTGGCTTTGGCCAACTCCTCGACCGCAACTCCTACATTCCAGAGTCCTACATGATCAAGGAACTCATGGCCGGCCTCAGCTTGTTGTTGGTCCCGTGCATGGGTGCGCTAGCGGTTAGTCGTGAGCTGTCACGCCGGTCGGCAAGTCGAGCGCTGGCGGGCGCCGTCGCCCTCGTGCTCTTCGTCCTCGCCTTTGCGACCGGCGGCCGCGAACTGGCCGCCATGCCACCTGCGTTCTTTTTGGCCGGGTTTGCCATTCGGACTGCGCAGGGCAAACAACCGAAGCGACTGGCTCGAAAGGTGGGCGTTCTCGCGCTGGTGTCGCTCCTGCTCTACCCAGTACCGGTCGCGCTGCGTCAGCTCGATGACCACGGGCTCTTTGCCTACACGGAGTCGCTGTTTGACGGAACGATGACCGCCGAACTCGGTGAGCCGGACTTTCTGGTCGGCACGGTCATGTTCAGCATTCCAATGCTCACGATTACCGAAGAAGCCGAGACCAACTACTGGGCCGGTGACCTCGGTGCGGCAGCCAACCCGTTGCCCGGTAAGTACAGCTCGTGGGGCGAGCGCGAGCGTCGGCTCCAGTACATCCGGTTCTCCGACACCGCTGGTGTGCCACTCTCGACTTTAGGAACTATCTCGGCTGGCGGTTGGTTGGTCTTAGTTGGAATGTTCTTCCTGTTCGGACTCCTGCTCGAAGACTCCGCCACCCGTGCGAGCCGTCGGTACGGACCAATTGTGGCCGCAGTATCGATGCCGATTGGTGGCTTGTTTTCGATCCTCGCCGCTCAGTACACGGCCCGGCAGGTCGCTCGATATGTGACCCTGCTCATCTTGTTGAACCTGTGGTGTCGCCGACCGTCAACCACCGTTAGCCACCCCCACATCGACCTGTCCGGCGACGACCGCGCTCTCGACGCGGCAATGGACAACCCGAACTCAGAAAAGGTACCGGAGCGCAACTATGTCTGATGTAGTACGAACGCAAACGGGACAGCGACCGAAATTTGGCGGTGTGCGCAACCTCGCCGGGTTCACCGGCCAGGGCTACGACAAAGGACGGTCCGTGCTGTGGCAGGCCGCATGGCACGCCACCTCGAACCTGGTGTTTCGGGCCTGGTGGTTCCCCCGGTCGCTACGCCCCGCGTTGCTGCGGGCGTTCGGTGCCGAGGTCGGCGACGGTTGTGTCATTCGCGAACGGGTCCATATCCAGTGGCCTTGGAAGCTCACTCTGGGCGACGACTCCTGGATCGGCTTCGACGCGGTACTGCTCAACCTCGAACCGATCGATGTCGGATCAAACGTGTGCATCAGCCAGCGGGCGTTTGTGTGCACCGGCAACCACGACATGAAGAGCGAGACCCTCGAGTTCTGCAACGAACCCATCGTGATCGAAGACGGTGCCTGGGTGTGCGCCGATGTGTTTGTGGCCCCAGGGACTCGGGTGCCGAGCAACCAGGTTGTGGGCGCTGGCCGCGTGGTCTCCAACCGCGACTTCACCCTTGACCTCGAGTCGTCGAAGCCGGCGGTCGACCTCCAAGAACGGAAGGCGAGCTCGTGACCACCCCGATTGAATTTCACGCGTTTCTGGGCCCTGAGGTAAACGGGGTGACCCTCGCCAGCCAAGCGGTTCTCGAACTTTCGGACCCGGTCGGCGAGGTAATGCCTCGCAACATTTCGGCCCCGGGCAACCGGCAACGGCTAGCCGCCGAACTCAAGCACTGCCGGTCGCTCACGTCGGACTGCACGTTGTATCGCACGATTTCTGGTGGCCAAGGCGTGCTGTTCGACCTGCTGGCCCTCGGTCAGGCTCGCCGGGTGGGGGTGGCGAAAACCGTGTTGCATCACCACTCCTATGCGTACCTAAACGAGGAGTCGTGGTTGCACCGACAAGCCTTTGCGTTGGCTGGTCCCGACGCGACCCACGTCGTACTCGCTGCCGAAATGGGCGAAGCACTCAAGGGTCGCTACGCCATCGCTGGCCCGATCGTGGTGGCCGACAACCTTGGCCTGATCGACCTTGCCGAGGTACCGCACCACATCGATCTCGCCGACTCCGAGCGAGTTTCCATTGGCATCTTGGCCAACCTCGACGCCGCCAAAGGTGGGGTCGACTTCGTGCAACTTGCCGAGCTGCTGTTGATCGAATTCGGCGACTCGCTCAACGTGGAAATCGCCGGCCCAATCGCTGACGAACTCGAACCCTCGGTTCAGGCCTTGGTCCGCCGATTCGGGAGCCAAGTGACGTTGTGGGGTCGAGTTGGTGGTGCGGAGAAGGCCGAGTTCTTTTCCGCCGTCGACCTCTTTGTATTTCCGTCGCGGTATCGCAACGAAGCCCAGCCACTGGTGTTGTACGAAGCACTACTCGCCGGGTGCCATGTACTTGCGTATCGCCGCGGAGCGATTGCCAGCCAGCTCGCCACCTTTGCCCAAGCCGAAACGGTAGCGACGTTCGACGAGTTGCTCGCCAGTGCGTCCGCCACCGTCACGAGTCTGAGCGAACGCTCGCCAGCCGAGCGGGTCGAGCAGCGTCAAACAGCAAAAGGGGCCGTGTCCGCCGAGCAATCGAACCGAGTCGTCGACCTGCGCGGCCTTTTCGATCGGATTCTCCAGCCGTAGACCATGGGTGCCTCCGCCGAGTTGCCTTGGCATGGGACGGAGGGTTCATTTTTTATCGATTTCCTTCAGTGATCAGCACCTCCGGCCGATTGGTGATCAGATGAGCGAAATTGCGGCGCACGGACGAATTGAGCAGCAGGCCTTCGTTCAGCACCGCGCGCCGGTCTCAGCTCGGGTCGTTACCTCGACGCCGCTGTCGTTTGCCGGTGGACCAGCGGTGGAAACCACCGCCCTGCTCGATCGGCTCCGGGCCGACAGAAGTCTCGAGGTGTGTGAGGTCAGCCTTGCCGATTCGGTAGCGCCGCTTCGGTCGCTGTTTGGTCGTTCGTCAACGACCGACCATGGTTCGCCCAGCAGCTTCGTTGTCACGGTGCCCAACAACACCGCAGCCCGCGGCGCGTTGAGCGTTGTCTCGGCCACCACCCTCGGAATGCCGATCATCGCTCATCACACGAGTGCGGTGTATCTCGAGTCGGCATCGAATCACCTCCGTCTGTTCCGGCGGATGCTTGCCCCGGCACTCGAAGTTGTTCCCTCGGCCGGAATGGCCGAACTCGCATCCGAAAGTGGCTGCGAAGCGGTAGCGATCGTCGACAACGCCACCTTGATGACCGACCAGTTTTGCGAGCAACTTCGCACGCTTGCTGCGCCGCCCGCCTCGACCAGTCGACCGATCATCGTCGGATTCCTCGGTGCGCTTTCGGGCGACCACGGTGCGGTCGATGTGCTCGAAGGATTCTGCCGCCTCGCCGACTCGGGCTTGGCGATCGAACTTCATGTGGCCGGCAGCATGGACGACATCGAGACCGCCGCAACGCTTCTCGAAGTGAGCGCCCGCCACCCGCACCGGGTTCGCCACACCGCATACCCAGTCGATGAACAAGCACGAGCCGAATGGCTCAACGACGTCGATATCTTTGTGCATCCAACCGCCGACCGGACCAGCGCTCAGCCCTTTGAGATCTACGAAGCCGCCGCCGCAGGTTGTGCGGTACTCGCCTCATCGGTTGGCGCCATCCCCGAACAGCTCGAGATGATCGGCGGGTACTTGCTTGCCGAGGGCTCTTCGATCGACTCGCAAGTCAAACGAGTCATGCAGGCCAACGGCGGAATCGCTGGGGTACGAGCTATGCGCGACCGCCGGATGGTTCGGTTCGCGAACCACCGCGAGCGGTGCATGCCAGCGACCGACGCGTTGGCCGCCTGGTTAAAGAACCCGAACGGGTCCTAGGAAATCGCGCCGCCGTCGGGCGGGTCTTCGGCAAGAACATCGGTATCGACCACGATCTCGTCGGTACCGACCGATTCGATGTCGGCGGTCTGTTGGTCGACCACCGTAATGTCGGCGGCCGGAGCCGTAGCGACCGCAGTCGTTCCGGCAGCTACCGAGGCAAGCTCGGAGCGTTCCGCGACCAGAGCGGCTTCGGCTTCCGCCTCGGCTTCCTCGATCGCTTCGACAACGTGCATGGCAATGTCGCCGACCTTGACCTGGTCGTCGTCGACCCCTTCGCCCTTCACACCATCGTCCATCATCACGTAACAGAACGGACAAGCGGTGGCGATACGGGTTGCGCCGGTGGCCAACAGCTCCTGCGAACGTTCGGTGTTGATCTGCTTACCGGTGTCTTCTTCAAGCCAGAAGCGAGCGCCACCAGCACCACAGCACATGCCTTTGGTGCCGTTTCGTTCGGCTTCGACAATCTGGATCCCGCCGAGCGAACCGAGCACCTTGCGGGGTGCGAGGTACACATCGTTATGGCGACCGAGGTAACAGCTGTCGTGGTACACGACGCGCTCGTCGATCGACGCGCCCTTGAGGTCGAGTTTGCCGGCATCGATGAGCCACTCGAGCAATTGGGTGTGGTGGACCACTTCGTAGTGACCGCCGAGTTCGGGGTACTCGTTGGCGAGGGTGTTAAAGCAGTGCGGGCACTGGGTGATGATCTTCTTTACGCCCATGCCGTTGAGGGTTTCGATGTTTTGCATCGCCAGCATCTGGAAGAGGTACTCGTTGCCGGAGCGGCGAGCCGAGTCGCCGGTACACAGCTCCGATGGGCCCAGGATCGATACGTCGATTCCTGAACGACGCAACAGCTTGGCCATCGACTGGGTGACCTTCTTGTTCTTGTCGTCGAAGCTGCCTGCGCAACCAACCCAGTACAGGTATTCGGACTCGAGCGGATCGGAGCCGTCGAGCACGGTGACCCCTTCGATGTCTTCGACCCAATCGGCGCGTTCGGTTTGGCTGATACCCCACGGGTTCGACGAGTTTTCCATCGACCGGTAGGCGTTACCCAACATGGTGGGGAAGTTCGATTCCATCAGCGACAGGTACCGGCGCATGTCGAGGATCTTGTCGAGGATCTCGATGTTGACCGGACAGATTTCGTCGCAGGCCCGACACGTGGTGCAGGCCCAAAGCTCTTCGGGGGTTACCCGGTCGAACATCCAGTTTGAGGGCACGGTGATTTCAGCGTCGGTGCCGATGGGGGGCGAAACCTGCGGGCTGCCGGTGGCGGCCATTACTTCACCGGTCTTGAGCACGATCTCGCGCGGGTCGAGCGGCTTGCCGGTGGCGTGGGCCGGGCAGACGCTGGTGCAGCGACCACACATGGTGCACGAGTCGGTGTCGAGCAGCTGCTTCCAGGTGAAGTCTTCGATGGTCGATGCGCCGAAGTTCTCGAGCTCGGTTTCCATCAGGTTCGGCATGGGCTTCATGGCGCCCTTTGGCCGGTCGCGGTCCTTGAGGTACATGTTGAGCGGCGACGTGAACATGTGGCGCAGCATGGTGATCGGCAAGATGGCGAGGAAGCCGAGGAAGCTCAGAATGTGAGCGATCCACCAACCCTGATGCCAGCCGCTGAGGTTGCCCCAACCGTCGACCATCGTGGCGAGCGGGTAACCAATGATCGACCACTTCTCGAAGTCTGGGGTGCCGGCCTGGGCGATGCGGAACGCTTCAGCGCCAAAGCCGGTGACACCGACGGCGAGGAAGGTGAGCAGGATCACCAGGTGTTCGGGCCGAGACTTGATGCGAATGCGGTACGGGCGCATGTTGCGGGGGCCGTACCGACGGATCAGTGCCCAGACGATGCCTACGAGGAACAAGATTCCGGCAATGTCGCCGACGGCCGAGTACGCCTTGTAGATGCCGCCGTGGAGGAACTTGAGATCCTCGGGCAGCTGGTGGTTGACCTCGAGCACGGTGGTGACGGCCAACAAGATGATGAACGGGAAGTAGATCAGCGAGTGCATGAGGCCGGCGGCCGGTTCGCGAAGCAGGGTCTGCATGTAGACACCGGCGCGGAAGTCGCCGAGGCGTCGCGGTGCATTCTCGACCGTGGTTGCCCGGTTGTCGGGTGTGCCTCTTTGCCAGTTCTTGGCTCGCTGGGCAAAAAGCGCCGTCATGTAAAGAATCATCACCGGCACAACGGTGTAGAACGCGACCTTGATCGCGGTCGGGATGTTCTCAAAAACCTCGCGGGTAATCAGCGAGTCATCGTGGAACTCGGTGAAGATTGGGACGATGCCCGAGGCGATCGTGAACAGGGCAAAACCAATACCGATGCCCAGGATCAGATGGTGAGGTCTAATTCTCTGCTTCATGCACTGCTGACGA
The DNA here is from genome assembly GCA_938038815.1 of uncultured Acidimicrobiales bacterium. GTDB lineage: Bacteria > Actinomycetota > Acidimicrobiia > Acidimicrobiales > SHLQ01 > CALLQB01. Next base: position 25,202 of record CALHTF010000011.1, read on the forward strand.
TACCTGTCAGCGCCAGCAAGCACGCAGACGAGGTACGCCGAAAATCACACCGTTGGTTGGTAGTTCATTTCTGCGCACGAAAATTTCACCCGACCGATTAACCATCGGTTCAGGTGATTCGCCAACATGGCTTGGTTGGTACTGCGTTTCTACGCACGGCAATCGACTGCAATGGGACTGAAAAACACATGCCGGTGGAACTGGTGCGGTGGCCTGAAGAGGCGTCGCGACTAACAAAACTGCGAGAAGTAGGCGAGCCCCGACTGGTGATGGTCGAGGGGTCTGGACGCCCGCTCGTGATGCCCGACCCGCTCGAAGATTGGATCCGGGTGCCGGCCGATGCCGCCGATGTTCAGCTTCGGGTGTCGACCCTCGAGGCCCGGTTTGCGGACTCGATCAAGGTGTCGCCCGAGATCGATCAGGCCGGACTCCTCCGGTTTGGTGACAGTTGGGCGGCGTTTCCGCCGGTCGAGGCCCGCATGATGACCCTGTTTGTCGAGTCGTTCGGCGACGTCATTGCTCGCGATGCTCTCCAGTCGGTTGGCTGGCCCGAAGGCGAGGTCGCCGGACGGAACGCACTCGACGTACACATCACCCGGATCCGCAAGCGATTGTCGGGCACGGGCTTGTCGGTCCGAACGCTCCGCAACCGCGGCTACCTACTCGAGGCGTCCTCCTAGGCTCGCTCGCAAAGCGGGCACCTCTACACTTGGGGCGTGACCCTCAAGCTTGATCCGCACCCCTCATTCGCTGGTCGTTCCGGACCGGTACTTATCGTTGTTGCCGACGGCGTTGGGGTTGCACCCGCTGGCCCGTCGAACGCGGTGTCCGAGGCCAATACTCCAACCCTCGACTCGTTGAATGCGTCGATTCTCTCGACCGAGTTGCTCGCCCATGGAGTAGCGGTTGGACTGCCGTCCGACGACGACATGGGCAACAGCGAGGTTGGCCACAACGCGTTGGGTGCCGGCCGGATCTTCGCTCAGGGCGCCAAGTTGGTGAACAAGTCGATCGCCACCGGAGCCATCTTTGCCACCGACGTGTGGTCGACGGTTATTGCTCGGGCGGCTAGTGGCGGCACGTTGCATCTGATCGGGTTGCACTCCGACGGCAACATTCACTCGCACAACGACCACCTCTACGCGTTGCTCCGCACTGCTGCTGAGCAGGGTGTTCGTCGAGTCCGCCTGCACATTTTGCTCGACGGGCGCGATGTTCCGGCCCGCTCGGCACTCGGGTTTATCGAGGCGACCGAGGCGGTGTTGGCCGAGCTCAACCAGGCCCACGCCGCCGACTTCGCCATCGGCTCGGGCGGCGGCCGGATGACGATCACCATGGACCGCTATGAGGCCGACTGGCCGATGGTCGAGCGCGGGTACCACTGCCACACCCACGGCGTCGGTCGGGCGTTTGGATCGGCCACCGGCGCGGTCGAGACCCTCTACGGCGAATCTGATGCCGGCGATCAGTACCTCGAACCGTTTGTGGTCGCCGACGAGTCGGGCCCGATCGGCACGATGGTCGACGGCGATGCGGTGGTGCTCACCAACTTCCGCGGCGACCGCGCCATCGAGATTTCAATGGCATACGAAGACCCCGACTTTTCCCGGTTCGATCGAGGCGATCACCCCGACGTCTACTTCGCCGGGTTGCTGCAATACGACGGCGACGCGTTCGTGCCGAAGAACTATCTGGTCGATCCGCCGGTGATCGAAGAGACCATGGTCGAGTACCTCTGCGGAACCGACGTGGCGTCGTTCGCGATCAGCGAAACCCAGAAGTTCGGCCACGTGACCTTCTTCTGGAACGGCAACCGGTCGGGCTACATCGACGAGTCGCTCGAGACCTATATCGAGATCCCGTCGGACAACGTTGAGTTCAACACCGCACCGGCCATGAAGGCTCGCGAAATCACCGACGCCACGATCGAATTGCTGCGCAGCGGCGATTTTCGGTTTGGGCGGATCAACCTGGCCAACGGCGACATGGTTGGCCACACCGGCGACCTAGCCGCGGCCATCGAGGCCATGGAAGTGGTCGACGAATGCGTGGCCCGGTTGCTTGAGGTGATCAACGATCTCAGTGGGGTGCTGATCTACACCGCCGACCACGGCAACGCCGACATCATGTACACCGAGAAGGACGGCGTGCGGTCGCCCAAGACCTCGCACACCCTCAGCCCGGTGCCGTTTGTGATTCACGACGCCCGGTACGACGGCGAGTATCAGCTCAAACCGGCCGCCAACGCCGGCCTAGCCAACATCGCCGCCACCACCTTCAACCTCTTAGGCTTCCAAGCCCCAGCAGACTACGAACCCACCCTGCTCACCTTCTAACCCCCGAAATTTTCGCAGTTGAGCCGTCAGGCGCGGTTCAACTGCAATCAGAACGGGGTTTGCTAGGTGAACGACAGGTTGAAGTGGCCGAGTGAGCCGTAGTCGAAGGTGAACTCGTCGCCGGGTCGCACGTTGATCGGACGGGTGAACGATCCGGCGAGGATGGTTTGGCCGGCTTCGAGGGTTTGGTCGGTCTGTTCGTAGCGCTCGGCCAACCAGGCGATGCCGAGGGCCGGGTGGTCGAGCACACCAGCGGCGACCCCGGTTTCTTCGATCACCCCGTTGCGGTAGCCGAGAGCGCTGACCCATCGAAGGTCGATCTCGCGGGGCGCTACCTGTTCGCCGCCCGAGATGATTCCGGCGTTGGCTGCGTTGTCGGCGATGGTGTCGACCACCGTGCGGGTACGACCGGTGGTCGGGTCGGTACGAAACGACCGGGCGGCGATCAACTCGACCGCCGGTTGCACAAACTCGGTCGCGTCGAGAATGTCGTCGACGGTAAGGCCGGCCCCCCGCAGGTCGGTGGCGAGGGTGAACGCCAATTCGATCTCGAGCTTTGGGTCGCAGAAGGTTGCCGCTTTGAGACTGCTGTCGGGAGAAAAGACCATGGCGTCGGTGATGAAACCCGAGTCGGGCGTGGTGATGTTCATCGCTTGTTGCATGGCTCGAGAGGTGAGCCCGATCTTGTGGCCGACTATCTGCTCGCCGCGAGCCACTTTGCGCTCGCGCCAGGCGGCCTGAATCGCATAGGCGTCGTCGATGGTGAGGTCGGGGTGCTCCTCGGTGGTCTGGCGCATTTGGATTGCTGATTGCTCGGCTTCGTCGAACCGCTGTGCTTCGGCCGATGCCAGTTCGTTGCTGATCGTCACGGGGTGGCCTCGTCGGTTTGGTGAATTGCTGCGGCGAGGTCGCGCAGTTCGGTCATCAAGGCATCGAGGCGGGCAGCCCCAAATTGGGTCTCGATCATGGCGTAGATAGCTTCGGAGTTGGGCGCGACTTTGGCCACCAGTGCGTGTCCTAGCTTCGACAAGCGAATGATCGATCGGCGCTGGTCAGCGGGGTCGACGGTGCGGTCGATCAGGTCGCGTTCTTCAAAGTTGGCCAGGATTCGGGTGAGGCTGGGGGCCAACAATGTGGTGGCCTCGATTAGGGCCTTCACATCGACCGCATTGGGCGCCGCGTCGAGGGCTCGGAGTACCCGCCACTGCTGCTCGGTGAGATCGTGTTCGGCCAGCAACGGCCGGAAGTGGCCCATCGCTGCTTCGCGCGCGGTGAGCAACGCCATCGGCAGCGACGACTCGAAGGCGCGAATCGGCGCACGGTCGTGATCGGTCATTGGGGTTCCGGTGCGACATGGTCGCTGCCGTCGGGAAACTCGTCGGCGACGGTGTTGCGCAAGGTTCCGAGTTCGGGCACCGAGACTTCGACCGTGTCGCCGGGCTCGAGCCAAATCGGAGGATCGTGTCGGGCGCCCGCCCCCGTTGGGGTCCCGGTGAAGATGATGTCGCCGGCCCGAAGTGTGGTGAAGGTCGATAGGTAGTGCACCTGGTACTCAATCGAGTACTTCATGGTTCGAGGATGGTCGTCCTGGCGGAGCTCGCCGTTTACATGGGTGGTGAGGTGCAGGTCGTCGAAGTCGCCGATTTCGTCGATAGTCACCAGGTGCGGTCCAAGTGCGCCGGTGGATTCCCAGTTCTTGCCCTGGGTGACGTTGAACTTTGCGTGGCGAACCCAGTCGCGAATCGTGCCCTCGTTGCCGAGGGTGAGCCCAGCAATGTGGTCGCGCGCCGACGCGACCGGGATCCGTCGACCGCCCTTGCCGATCACCACGACGATCTCGCCTTCGTAGTCGAGTTGGGGGCTTTCGGGCGGACGGATCACGTTGCGGTCGTGACCGGTGAACGAGTCGGGGAATCGAACGAACACCGACGGATACGCGGCGTCGGATGGGTCGGCGTATTCGGCCGACCGCCCGCCGTAGTTCACCCCGATACAAAAGATCTTGCCTGGCCAAGCCAGCAACCGTTCGTAGGTGATGTCGGCGAGCTGGTGATCGGCTGGCTCGCGGGCAAACTCTGCGGCGTCGTCGACCCGCCCGGCTTCGACGAGCGCTCCGAGATCACCGACACCAGCCATCCGGTCGGTGAGATCGATCACTCCGGTGCCCGTCGTGTCGATCATCCCGAATCGACTACCGGTGCTCGTCGAGTAGGAAAGGAACTGCATTGTGGTTGGCTTCTCCGGTTGCAAAGCGCGGCGTTTCCGAGAACACTACACATGTTAACTATCAGAGGGGGAGTCGATGCCACACATCGTTCTCGAGTATTCGGCCAACGTTGGCGAGCACTACGACATCGACGCATTGGTCGGCCAGGTGCACGCGGCCGCACTGGATCACGGCCTCGCAGCGAGCGACGCATTGCGCACCCGAGCGGCCGAGCGCCCGCACTATCGCGTGGGCAACGGCGATCCCCGTTTCGGCTTTGTGGCGATTGCCGTGCGCCTCGGGCCGGGCCGCGACGACGACACGGTCAACTCGTTTCTCGAGGCCGTCCTCGATGCCGCCCAAGCGGCGCTCGTAGGCGACGACCTCGTGCTGATGTGGTCGATCGAGGCGAACGAGATCGATCCGGCCAAGCGAATCAACCGCAACGATGTGAGGGCCGAGATGGAGGCCACGAATGGCTGACAGCCCGCACACCTTTGACGAGAACCTCTCCGCTGCGGGCGAGCACCTCGCCCGGTTTCGCGAGTCACCGCTGCACCACCTGATAGCCGGCGAAGCGCGCCCGAGTGTTGGTGGCGAGGTCTTCACCAACGTCTCGCCCATCGATGGAACCGAGCTTGGCGAGGTGGCATCGGGCGGCGCAGTCGACATTGCCGCCGCCGCCGAGGCCGCCACCGAAGCCTTTGGGGCGTGGAGCAAAACACCAGGTGAAAAGCGTAAAGCAGTACTGCACGACGTGGCCGACCTGATCGAAGAACGCGCCCATCAGATCGCCGTGACCGAGTGTGTCGACACCGGCCAGACGATGAGGTTCATGAGTGCCGCGGCGCTACGGGGCGCGGCAAACTTTCGATTCTTCGCCGACCGCGCGCCCGGTGCCGCCGACGGCCAGTCGCTCCCCACCGCCGACCACGTGAACTACACCACCCGTTCGGCGATCGGGCCGGTCGGGGTCATCACGCCGTGGAACACGCCGTTCATGCTGAGTACGTGGAAGATCGCGCCGGCGCTGGCCGCTGGTTGCACGGTGGTGCACAAGCCGGCCGAGTGGAGCCCGTACACCGCCCATCTGTTGGCCGAAATCGCCGGTGAAGCTGGGCTTCCGATCGGGGCGCTCAACGTGGTGCACGGCATGGGCGAGACCGCCGGCAAGAGCCTCACCGAACACCCCGATATCAAAGCGATTGCGTTCGTGGGCGAGTCGTCGACCGGCTCTCGGATCCAAGAACAAGGGGCCGCGACGCTCAAGCGGCTGCACTTTGAGCTGGGCGGGAAGAACCCGGTGATCGTGTTCGACGACGCCGATCTCGATCGGGCCGCCGACGCGGTGATTTTTATGATCTACAGCCTCAACGGCGAACGGTGTACCAGCTCGAGTCGGGTGCTCATCCAAAGCTCGATCTATGAGTCGTTCACCGAACGACTCGCCGAGAAGATGAAGTCGGTTCCGGTCGGTCACCCGCTCGATCCGACGAGTGTGGTGGGCCCGATGATCCACCCTCGCCATCACGAGAAGGTGGCCGGTTACCGCGCCATCGCCGAAGCCGATGGAGCCACCGTGATCGACGGCACGCCATGGGCCGAAGCACCTGCGGCGGGTCAGTGGGTCACCCCGATGCTGTTCACCAACGCAACCAACCAGATGCGGATCGCCCAAGAAGAGATCTTCGGACCGGCCCTCACCGCGATTGCGTTCGACGATGAGGCCGACGCGATCAAGATCGCCAACGACACGCAGTACGGGTTGGCCGGTTACCTCTGGACCAGCGACGTGGGCCGGGCGCACCGGGTCGCCCATGCGCTCGAGGCGGGGATGATTTGGGTCAACTCGCAGAACGTTCGCCACCTACCCGCGCCGTTTGGCGGTACCAAGGCCAGCGGGATTGGACGCGACGGTGGCGACTGGAGTTTCGATTTCTATACCGAGACCAAGAACATCGCCATCGCCTTCGACACTCACGCCATTCCGAAGTTGGGCGGCTAAGCGATGTCGCTCTACTTCGTACAGAAGTTTCTCTTCGAACTCAACCGAGACGAGGGTTTGCAGGAGCGCTACCACGCCGACCGCGAGGCGGTTTTGGCACGCTATGACCTCACCGAAGAAGAGCAGGCGGCGTTGGTGGCGCCCGATATTGGCCTGCTGTTTCACCTGGGCGTGAACGGCCAGATACTCATGCACTTTGCGGCGCTGCACCAGATCGAGTGGGCCGACTACTTGCAGCGAATGCGCGACGGCATCGCCGAGCACGGGCCAGTACGCGAAGGTGTGTATGCGATGACGGGATACGAGGGGGTCGATGTGCATACCGATGCGCTCGGCCAGAGCACCGATGGGGGCAGCGAATGAGTTTGGTCTATGCCGGCGTTTGCAGCCACGCACCCGGAATCACCGGCCGAGCCGACCAGGCCGACCCAGACGTGCGAGACCGGTTTTATGCGTCGTTCCACCAGATGCGGGCCGACATCGAAGCGTCGGGTGCGGAGGCGATCATCGTCATCGCCGCCGAGCACTTCGCCAACTTCTTCATGAACAACATGCCGAGCTTTGCGATCGGCATGGCCGATTCGTACCCCGGCCCGATCGAGGACTCGACATGGCTCGGTATCGACAAATTCACCGCGCCCGGCGACCGCGGTCTCTCCGAACGCATGATCACCGAGGTCAGCCAGACCGTCGATGTGTCGTACGCCGAGGAGTGGAAGTTCGACCACGGGATCGCCGTTCCGCTGCACTTCCTTACGCCCAAGTTCGACACCACCATCATCCCGGTAAACATCAACTGTCAGGGTCCGCCACTCACCCCGTTGCATCGAGCGTGGGCGTTCGGCGAGGCATTGCGCCGGGCCGCCGATTCGGTTCCGGAGAAGATCGCTATCGTCGGCACCGGCGGCATCTCGCACTGGCCGGCGACCCCCGACTCGGGCAAGGTCAACGAGGCGTGGGACCGCGACTTTCTCGACCGGTGGTGCCGTAACGACAAGGACGCCCTGCTTTCCTACAACGACGCCGAGGTTTATAAAGACGCAGGTCAGGGTGGGTTTGAGATTCGCACGTTCATCACGGTCGCGGCGGCTGCTGGCGGTGCGACTGGCGTGGTGCACTTCTGCGAGCCCATCCCCATCTTTGCCGTGAGCTGCACCGTGGCCAGCTACGACCTGGCGGCGCAATGAGTAACGAAGCGGGGGCCAACACGAGCTATCACCAAGAGCGCGAGACCGCGAACAGTGCACCCGGCGGGTGCCCGGTGAATCACTCGTGGAGTCCGCTCAACGACGACTACCTGGCCGAGCCCTACAGCATCGCTGGCGAGTTGCGCGACGACACGCCGGTGTTCTTCTCCGAAACCCTGGGCTATCTCGTGGTGAACACGATGGACGAGATCGAGCGGATCTTCATGGATCACGAAACGTTCGCCTCGGTAAACGTGCAAGACCCGGTGTTCCCCCTGAGCGACGATGCTCGCCACGTTCTGGCGGTGCCCGACTACAACCCGGTTGCGGTGATGTCGAACCGCCCCGAACCCGACCATGGTGTTATCCGCCGGCACACCCGCGGCGGCTTCTCGAACCGGCGGATGAAAATTCTCGAGCCGTACATGCGCCAACGCAGCCATACGTTGATCGACGCGATGGAGGCCAACGGGTCGCCGCTCGAGTTCGTGAAGGCCTTTGCTTTTCCGTTGCCAGGCGAGACGGTCTTTCGCTTCATCGGCTTCCCCGAGTCCGACGACGAAATGCTCAAGACCTGGTGCCTCGAACGCAAGGCGTTCTCGTGGGGCAACCCAACCGATGAAGAACAAGTGCGCATCGCCGAACAGATGGTCAGCTACTGGCGGTATTGCCGCGAGTTCACCGCCAACAAACGCGATAACCGGTCCGACGACTTTGCGTCGGAGCTGTTGACCGCCCTCGACGAAAACCCCGACGAGATGACCTACAACGAGGTCGAGTCGATCATTTACGGGTTGTCGTTCGCCGGGCACGAAGCGGTGACCTCGCTGATTGGCAACAGCTTGGTGACCTTGTTCGAGCATCGGCCGGCGTGGGAGGCGATCTGCGCCGACCCGTCGCTGATTCCCAACGCGATCGACGAGGTGCTGCGCTACAACTCAAGCCAGATCTCGTGGCGGCGGCTGACGACCGCGGCGACCAGCATCGGCGGGTTCGATGTACCGGCCGGTACGCCCATTTTCCTCAACTTTGCTGCCGCCAACCGCGAGTCGGGTGTCTTCGATAACCCCGACAGCTTCGACATCTACCGGGCCAACGCCAACCGCCACATCTCCTTTGGCAAGGGCGTGCACTTCTGCCTTGGCGCCCGACTCGCCCGCTTTGAAACCCAAGTAGTGCTCGAGGTGCTGACCGATCGTTTGCCCTCGCTGCGCCGAGCCAACGATGCCCCGTTGAGCTACTTCCCGAACATCACATTCCGAGGACCACAGACGCTCGACGTCGCATGGGACTAACGCACCCGACTAGGAAGGCCCTATGAGCTACTACACCGATGCCCAACGCGATGTGCAAGATCGATTCGAATCGAAGCCGCTCGCCGACGCGATGGAGGCCTCGATCATCGCGAACGAACTCGACGAACTTCACGTCGCGTTCATAGCTACCCGCGACTTCTTCTTTCTCTCGACGGTTACCTCCGAAGGCGAACCTACGGTTAGCTACAAGGGCGGCGATGTCGGCACGGTCAAAGTGATCGACAACAAAACCTTGGCGTTCCCCGCCTATGACGGCAACGGCATGTTTCTGTCGCTCGGCAACATCGTCGACACGGCCAAGATCGGGATGTTGTTTATCGATTTCGAAACGCCTCACCGTGTCCGAGTGCAGGCCACCGCAACGCTGTCGACGAACGACGAACTCATGGGCGAGTACCCGGGGGCGATCGCTGTCGTTCGGGCCACGGTCGACCAAGTGTTCTTCAACTGTGCCCGGTACATCCATAAACACCAGCGAGTCGAGACGTCGCCCTATGTACCCGACGAGAACGGCGAGCAACCGTTTCCGGCGTGGAAACGGATTGACGATTTCCAGGAAGCGCTCCACGAGCGCGATAAAGGTCGAGCCGCCGACGAAGGCGGCGTCATCACCGAGCACGAGTATGGCGAGGCCTTGCTCGCCGGCGAATCGTAAGCATCTACAACAGCCCACCACGAACAAAGCAAAAAAGAGCGTATGACCATGTTTGAACAGCCCTATCTCGTTGGCGCCACTTGGGCGACTGGCGAGAGTGAATGTCTTCCCGTGCACAATCCGGCAACCGGTGAGGTCATCGGTAGTGTGCACCACGGTGGACCCGCCGAGGCTGCCGCCGCGGTTGACGTGGCTGCGCAAGCTCAGCGCGACTGGTCCAAGCGGTCGCCCCGAGAGCGAAGCGAGATATTGCGTCGGTGCTTCGAGCTGATCAGCTCCGACGCTGGTCTGGCCGATCTGATCACCCTCGAACATGGCAAGCCGCTGTCTGACGCCAAGGGCGAAGTGGCGTACTCGGCCGAGTTCTTCCGGTGGAACGCCGAAGAAGCGGTGCGCATTTCGGGAACGATGGGTTCGTCGCCGTCGGGCAACAACCGGATTCTGGTTCGGCACCCACCGCTCGGTGTGGTGGTCATCGTTACCCCGTGGAACTTCCCCGCCGCCATGATCGCCCGCAAGGTTGCCCCCGCGTTGGCGGCCGGCAATGCCGTGGTGATCAAGCCCGCGCCCGAGACCCCGCTCACTGCGCTACGCCTTGGCCAGATCTTGCTCGACGCCGGCGTACCCGAAGGGCTGGTCAACATCATCCCGACCAGCGACGCAGCATCGTGGTTCGACGCCGCGGTCGAACAGCAGGCGACCCGGATGGTTTCGTTTACCGGCTCGACTGCGGTCGGCCGTTTGTTGTTGGCTCGCAGCGCCGAACGAGTGTTGAAGGTGGCCATGGAACTCGGTGGCAACGCGCCGTTTGTGGTGTTTGACGACGCCGATATCGAGGCCGCGGTCGAGGGCGCCATGGTGGCCAAAATGCGCCACTCCGCTGAAACCTGCACCGCCGCCAACCGGTTCTTTGTGCACCGAGCCGTGCAAGACGAGTTCACCGAAGGGCTCGCCGCCGCGATGCGCGACGTCGTCGCCGGTCCCGGAAACGATCCCAACAGCACCTGTGGCCCGATGATCACGCCGGTGGCGCAAGGTCGCATCGACGAACTGGTGAAGGCCTCGGTCGCGTCGGGAGCCTCGGTGGTAACCGGCGGTTCCTCGATAGACGGGGGCGGCTACTTCTATCAACCGACCGTGCTCGCCAATGTGGCCGGCGACGATCCGGTAACCACCGCCGAGATCTTCGGCCCGGTCGCCCCGGTGATCGGGTTCGATAGCACCGACGAGATGATCGCCATGGCCAACAACACCGAAGCTGGTTTGGCGGGCTACGTGTACTCGGCCGATCTGGCGCGAGCGTTGTCGACCGCCGAAGCCCTCGAAGTCGGCATGGTCGGCGTAAACCGAGGCGCCATGTCGGATCCGGCAGCACCGTTCGGTGGTGTGAAGCAATCGGGTCTCGGCCGAGAAGGCGGAACCGAAGGAATCTACGAGTTCTGCGAAACGCAGTACATCGCCGTCAACTGGTAGGGCGATAGCCGCGAGCTCGGTGGTCGACCGGAATGTAGGCGGGATCATTCGGCGGTTCGCCGGTTGATGAAGTGATGGCGACCAGGCACACAAACGCGGTGAGTAGACCACCAAAGGTAAACATCATCGCCGGATCTTCAATCACCAGTTTGGGGTGCAACGTAGATACGAGTGGCAGACAGAGTGCGGCGAAGAACACTCCTGTAGCAGCTGCAAGACCAAGTGCTTCGGAGTTGGTGTCGTTCGTCGAATGTTCCGCCAGCCACAACGCGAGTGCACCTTGGGCGAGCAGGTAGAAGGCCGAGGGGTCGACGGCGCCCGCCGCGAGGAAATGCAGGTTGAGCACCATCCCCACCGCCAGCCCAAGCGTCATCGACCGCCCGGTTACCAGACACAGGCCGGCGACCACTTGGCCGATGACTACGGTGATGATTACGGGTGGGGCGAGCGGTCCGACGACGAGTTCGAGAAACGGTTGATACCACGCCAACGTTGCGCTGTGATGTTCGGCGACGAAGTCGTCGAGAACTCCGCCGGTCCACCACCGCCAATCGATGAACTTCTCGCTTGCTGCTCGAAGCCAACCAAATCCAATGAAGAGTTGGGTCAATATGACCCACGCTGGTAGTCCGGCGAACCGGTCTTCGATCAAGGCTCTGGCCGGTTGAACCCACGCGAGGGTGGATTCGTGCTGGGCGGGCGTGGGTGGGGGGTTCGTTGTGGGGATGTTCATCTACTCAGCCTCAAGGGGGCGAGTAAGGCCGCGGTTAGGGGTTTGGCAAGACGTTGACAAGATCGTCATTTGTCGAGTTCGGAAGCCGCCGGGAACGAGAAGCCGATCCGAGCACCACCAAGATGCGAGTCAGTCACCACACAGGAGCCCCCGTGTTGGTCGACAATCCGGGCAACGATCGCCAGCCCTAAGCCTGATCCGGGCATCGATCGATCTTCGTCGCGCCGATAGAAGCGGTCGAACACTGCCTGGCGATCGTGTTCAGGAATCCCGGGGCCTGCGTCGTCGACAAACAGAAAGCCAGCGCCGACGTGTACCTCGATGGGTTTGTTGGCCGGGCTGTACTTATGTGCGTTGTTCAAAAGGTTGGTGACGGCGCGGGTAAGTCCGTCGTGGTCGCCAATCATGCTGGTCGGTGGTCCAACGATCGTGACGTCACGGTTTGTCCGGTCGACGAATCGGTCCACCGCCTGTTGCGCTAGTGCTACGAGGTCGAGTGGCAGAGGTTGTGCCGGTTCGTGGGCGTCGGTTGCTAGCTCGATGACCTCGGCCATGACATCGTTGAGTTCGCCGAGTTCGCGCCGAACGCTTGTGAGTGTTTCGTTGCGGGTATCGGAGTCGATATCTCCCGCTCGCAGTAGCCAATCGACGTTGGCGGTCACGCTGGTAATCGGGGTGCGGAGCTCATGGGCAGCGTCTTGCACGAGTCGCCGCTGCTGATCTTCGGACCGTTGAAGTGCTTGGAGCATTTGGTTGAATTCGCGAGCCAGTCGACCGACCTCGTCGTTGCCAGACTCGGGCACGGGTGTGGAGAGGTCGCGAGTTTGTGCGACTTCATCGACGGCCGAACTCAGTGCCCGAAGCGGCCGCGTAGTTCGCTGCGCGACGATCCATCCGACGACCCCGGCGAGCAGTGCAACTAGACCAGCAACGACCAACAGCCTGGTCCGCAATACGTCGAGCAGCCCTGCGGATTCGTCGAGCGATCGGGCGACCTGTATCGCCCCATCGTCACGGGAAAGATGGTCGGTGATGAGGCGGTAGTCGCTGCCATCGATGGCGACGGTTCGTAGTACGGCCGGTCCGTCCTTGTCGGCCAGCTGACGATCGATTTCGGTGACCGGCAGCGCGATGCCAGTGCTGGAGAGGACTCGGCCGTCCGGGTCGAGGTATTGCACCACCGCGTCGGCGCTCACGATGTCGATCAGGTCGTCGTCATTGTCATCTTTGTTGTCGCGTCGATCCGAGCTGCGACCCCGCCGTCCTTCGTCTATGTCACCTACCCGCTGTTTCAGAAAGGTGTCGACCTCTGCAGTCACTTGCCGATTGGTGGTCAGATACGAGGCGCCGCCCACCGCGACTGCGGTGAGAGCGGCGACTGTGGCAACCACAAGTGCGAACCGAACGCCGAGGCTCATGACTAGGTCGCCGCTCGAAGCACAAAGCCCACGCCACGAACCGTCTCGATGATTCGAGGCGTACCGTCGGCTTCGAGTTTGCGGCGCAGGTACCCGATGTGAACGTCGAGCGACCGCGAGGAGTCGCCGAAGTCGTAGCCCCACACTCGGTCATAGATGGTCGAACGCTCGAGCACGATCCCGTCATTACGCATGAGCAGCTCGAGAATGGCGAATTCGGTGCGGGTGAGGTCGATATCGCCGCTGGGTCCGGTGAGTTGGTGTCGCGGGATGTCGAGGGTGAATGGCCCGGCAACCATGCGATCTGCGCCGGAGGTTTCGTTTCGGCGGAGCAGCGCTCGCACTCGCGCCAATAAGCCTTCAAGCTCGAATGGTTTGACCACGTAGTCGTCGGCACCTGCGTCTAGCCCCTCGACTTGGTCGCGAACCTCGTGTCGGGCGGTCAGCATGAGGATCGGGGTCCGGTCGCCCTGGGAACGCAAGCGGCGACAGACCTCTAGGCCATCGACGAACGGCATCATCACATCGAGCAGGATCGCCGCCGGTTGATGCTCTTTCACCGCTTCGAGGGCGGCGGCCCCGTCGTTCGCGGTCACAACGTCGTAGCCCTCGTAGGTGAGGATTCGAACAAGCGCTTGGCGAATTTCGGCGTCGTCTTCGGCGATCAAGAGACGTGCTGGTGGCGTCGGGCTGGTTGGGCTCGTCTGGCTGGTCATGGCTACCCAAGTCTAGGAGTGGTCGTTGCCCCAAACTGCGGGACCACCAACGGTGGTCCCGCAGCGGGAATCTCCACAACTCAGCGAAGGAATCCGAGTTTGGGGGGAGTGGAGGTTATGAAATGTCAGGTTTGTTCGTTTGGACTAGACCTCGTCACCGTCCTCGACACCGTTCACCCGATCGCTGGTGCGGGCTTCGACATCGGCCAGCTTCTCGTCAGCTTCCTCTTGGGTGATTCGGCCTTCGGCGACCTTTTCGGCGATGCGTTCTTCCTTTGCGTCGACCATGGCGTCGACTACGTCGTCAGCCGATACGCCGTTTTGCTCGGCTACCTCGGCGATGGTGGCGCCATCGTCGATCGCTGCCTTGAGGTCTGCTTCTTCGATGCCGATCGCTTCGGCGGCTGCTTCGAGGTTGCATCCTCCGCGGTGGCCTCGACGGCTGCGGCGGTCCTCGTTTTCGCCCTGGGTTTCACCCTCGGACTCCTCGACCTGAATCTGAATGATCGGCGCTTCGTCCTGGAAGGTGGAGTTGGTTTCGACCGATTCGACCGTTTCAACCGTTGCCGAAGTGTTGGCTTCTCCGCCTCCGTAGCCCTGGGCTGCGACTGCTGAGGTTGCGGTGAGTCCGCCGAGCGAAAGACCAGCGATCGTGGCGATGGTCAAAAGCTGCTTGTGCTTGTTGGTGATACTCATAGTGTCTTCTTTCTTTCCCTCCTAGGAGGGGGTTGGGGGTTGGTGTTGCTTGACAAGAACCACTCTGAACCTCACGTTGCAACGCTTTGACAGGCAACTAGCAAGACTTTGACAAGTTCGAAAAACGCTGCAGGAGCGACAAATTTCGGACATTTTTTCGCCGCGCCGGAATACCTGAGTGGTGCTTTGTCGTTAAACTTGATAACACCACACTCAACTATCCTTATAAACCCCTCATTCCGACCGTAGATAGTCCGATATGACGAGTACAGTCGGGGTTTCACAAGTCTCACACCCCCTACCAACATCCGCCGATCTACCCCCTGAAACACGTCTTTGGCTCAGCTGAACCTGGGCCGCAACGAAAGAGAGATACATCACGATGAGCAAGGCCGTAGGAATCGACCTTGGAACCACCAACTCGGTGGTATCTGTACTGCAAGGTGGCGACCCCGTCGTCGTCCCAAACTCTGAAGGTTCACGCACGACCCCGTCGGTCGTCGCCTTCTCCAAAGACGGCGAAGTGCTGGTTGGCGAAGTCGCCAAGCGCCAAGCCATTACCAACCCCGATCGCACCATCCGCTCGGTGAAGCGCCACATGGGCACCGACTGGAACATCGATATCGATGGCAAGGCCTACACGTCGCAGGAAATCTCGGCCCGCACCTTGATGAAGCTCAAGCGTGACGCCGAGGCCTACTTGGGCGACACCGTCACCCAGGCCGTCATCACCGTTCCCGCCTACTTCGACGACGCCCAGCGAACCGCAACCCAAGAGGCCGGAACCATAGCGGGTCTCGAAGTACTGCGCATCATCAACGAGCCCACCGCTGCCGCGTTGGCCTACGGCCTCGAGAATGAAGGCGCTGATCAGACGATCCTGGTGTTCGACCTCGGTGGCGGAACGTTCGATGTTTCGGTGCTTGAGATCGGCGACGGGGTGTTCGAAGTGAAGTCGACCCACGGCGATACCAAGCTTGGTGGCGACGACTGGGACGAAGCGGTCATCGACTGGCTTGCCGAGTCGTTTAAGGGCGACCACGGTGTCGACCTCAAGGCCGACAACATGGCCCTACAGCGCCTCAAAGAAGCAGCCGAAAAGGCCAAGATCGAGCTGTCGCAGAACCAGTCGACCCAGGTGAACCTTCCGTTCATCACCGCAACCGACGCTGGTCCGTTGCACCTCGACTACAACCTCAGCCGCGCCAAGTTCGAGGACCTCACCTCCGACCTTCTCCAGCGTTGCAAGATCCCCTTCGAGCAGGCCCTCAAAGATGCCGGCCTCGACAAGGGCGAGCTCGACCACGTGATCCTGGTTGGCGGTTCGACCCGTATGCCAGCGGTTACCGAACTGGTCACCAGCCTTACCGGTAAAGAGCCAAACAAGACCGTGAACCCCGACGAAGTGGTGGCCATCGGTGCATCGGTTCAGGCCGGTGTTCTCAAGGGCGACGTCAAAGACGTGCTGCTCCTCGACGTAACCCCGCTGTCGCTCGGTATCGAGACCAAGGGTGGCGTCATGACCAAGCTCATCGAGCGCAACACCACGATCCCGACCCGCCGCACCGAAACCTTCACCACGGCCGAAGATAACCAGCCGTCGGTTGAGATCCACGTGCTCCAGGGCGAGCGCGAGATGTCGCAGTACAACAAGACCTTGGGCAAGTTCCAGCTTGTCGATCTGCCTCCCGCACCTCGCGGTATCCCTCAGATCGAGGTCACCTTCGACATCGACGCCAACGGCATCGTGCACGTTTCGGCCAAGGACCGGGCAACCAACAAAGAGCAGTCGATGACCATCACCGGTCAGTCGTCGCTCGACAAGGACAACATTGAACAGATGGTCCGCGACGCCGAGGCTCACGCCGAAGAAGACAAGCTTCGCCGCGAAGAGGCCGAGGTCCGCAACGGTGCCGACACGCTGGTGTACTCAACCGAGAAGCTGCTGAAGGAACAGGGCGACAAGCTCGACGCCGACGAAGTTGCTGGTGTCGAAGACGCGCTCGCTGGCCTGAAGAACGACATCGCTGGCGAAGACATCGAAGCCATCAAGAACAGCTCCGAAGCGGTGTCGCTGAAGGTCCAAGATGTCAGCGCCAAGCTGTATGCCGCGGCTTCGGCCGAGGATGCAGCACCCGGTGAATCGGGCGAAGCTCCCGACGACGACGAAGTAGTCGATGCCGAAATCATCGAAGACGATGAAGAGGCCGGCGACGACGGCGAAGAGGGTTAGACATAGTGTCCGACAACCCCGAACCAGCGGGCGGCGAAGACCCGCCCGCCGAGGCGGCTGAGCCTGCTCAGCCCGCCCCCGAACCTGAAGCCCCGGTCGGCGACCAAGCGGTCGCCGACCCGGCGGCGGCTCCCGCCGACGAGGCTTCAGCCGAACCCATGAGTGTTGAGGACTTGATCGTCAACCTCGAAAAGGTCACCGAAGAACGCGACCAGTACATGCGGGTTGCCGCCGAGTACTCGAACTTTCGCAAGCAATCCGACAAGCGACAAGGCGATATGGCTCGCCAGGCCGCAGCCAGCACGGTCGAACGACTACTGCCGGTGCTCGATGCCTGCGACGGTGCGATGCTCCAAGGTGCCGCCGACGTCGCGCCAATCCACAAGCTGCTGCTTGAGACGCTCACCGCACTCGGGCTTGCCCCGATCGGAACCGCGGGCGAACCGTTCGACCCCAACCGTCACGAGGCAGTAATGACCGAACCCGCCGCCGAAGGCGACGAGGGTCAGGTTGTGGCCGAGGTGCTCCGTGCTGGGTACGCCTTTAACGAGCGCACCCTGCGGGCCGCCATGGTCAAGGTCCGCGGCTAACGCCACCCAACGACATCCCCCCCAATCAATCCCCCACCGCACATCTCAGTACAAGCCCAAGGAGGTGAGAGATGACTGCCCAACGCGAATGGCTCGACAAGGATTTCTACAAAGTGCTCGGCGTGTCGAAAGACGCGTCGGCCAAAGAGATCAAGAGCGAGTACCGAAAGCTGTCCCGCAAGTATCACCCCGACGCCAACCCCGATAATCCCAAAGCCGAAGATCGATTCAAGGAGATTTCGGCCGCCTACGACGTGCTCGGCGACGAAACCAAGCGCAAGGAATACGACGATATCCGACGCCTCGGTCCGCTGGGCGGTGCCTTTGGTGGTGGCGGTGGGCCAGGCCCCGGCGCGGGCGGTTTTAACTTCGATCCTTCCGGGGTTGGTGACATTGGCGACTTACTCGGCGGCTTGTTCGGTCGGGGTGGCGCTGGTCGTCAACAAGGACGTCAACGAGGTGCCGGGTCGGCGCAAAAAGGTCGCGACCTCGAGACCACCTTGCACCTCTCGTTTGAAGACGCGGTGCACGGCATCACCACGGCGGTGAACCTGGTGAGCGAAGCCCAGTGCGAAACCTGTCGCGGCTCGGGCTCCAAGCCGGGCAGCCGGGCGAGTGCCTGCGGCCAGTGTCATGGCCAAGGCGTGGTCGACGACAACCAAGGCATGTTCTCGTTCAGTCGACCGTGCCCGATGTGCAGCGGCCGCGGGGTGCTCATCACCGATCCGTGTAACGACTGCTCGGGCAACGGAACCACCCGCCGGCCTCGCGACATCAAGGTCCGCATTCCGGCCGGGGTAAAGAACGGCCAACGCATCAAGGTCAAAGGCCGCGGCGAACCGGGCGCGTTCGGGGGCCCTGCGGGCGACCTGTTTGTGGTCATCGACGTGGCGGCCCACGGCCTATTCGGTCGCAAGGCAAAGCACCTCACCATCAACGCGCCGGTCACGTTCGCCGAGGCGGCGCTGGGCACCAAGATCACCGTGCCGACCCTTGAGGGCGACACCGTCACGCTCAAGGTTCCCGCCGGGACCAAGACCGGCCAGACCTTTCGGGTCAAGGGCCGAGGCGTGAAGTCGAAGAAGTCGACGGGCGATCTGCTCGTCACCGTCGAAGTCGATGTTCCTGCCGAGCTCACCGACAAACAACGCGAGGCGCTCGAGGCATACGCAGCTGCCACCTCGGATTCACCGAGAGCGCACTTCGAGGAGCGCTGATGGCTAGCTCGCACGCTCCCGGATCCGAGCCTTCCCGCCAGGCCGTGTACGTGATCTCGGTCGCCGCCGAGCTCGCTGGTTGTCATCCCCAAACCTTGCGGATCTACGAACGCAAAGGTTTGGTGTCGCCGAGCCGAACCGGGGGCGGCAGCCGGCTCTACAGCGACGCCGATATCGCTGCACTGTCGCGCATCACGAGTCTCACCGCCGATGGCCTCACGTTGGCGGGGGTAAAGCGGGTGCTCGAACTTGAGGCCCAGGTCGCCAAATTGCAGGCCCAACTCAGCCATTTGGAGACCGAGGCAACCAACGCCCTCAAGGCGGCAAAACGCGAGCACCGGCGCGATCTGGTGCCCCTTAGCCAAGAGATCACCCTGTACCGCAAGCGACGTTAGGCCAGCCCAGTCATCCCCACCGGGGTGTGCATAAGTTTTCGCAAAAGTGGCCATTCTTCGACCGTCGTCCACAGTTATTCACAAGTAATTCCCAGTTTGGGGATGAGTTAGTCGCCAAATTTCCCGGATGGTGGGATTTCGCCACATTTCGGGATAGTCATCCCCAGTTCTACACAGGCGCAAAGGCGCCCCTTCCCACAAATCGCCAAGCAGAAGAAAGGCTGAAGCTCATGGCCCTCGACCCGAACCGCTGGACACTCAAAACCCAAGAAGCATTCACCGACGCAACCAAACTCGCCCAAAACAACAACAACCCCGAAGTCACCCCCGACCACCTTCTTTCGGCCCTGCTTGGCCAAACCGACGGCGTGGTGCTCCCGATGCTTTCGCATCTGGGCCAGGCCCCACTCACGGTACGGAACAAGGTCGACGCCGAAATCGAAAAACTGCCCAAGGCCTACGGGTCGGAGTCGCGCCTTGGCCGTGACCTGACCGAAGTCATGGAACAAGCCGACCACGCTCGCGAGGATCTCGGCGACGAATACCTCTCGACCGAGCACCTGCTGTTGGCCATGTCGGAGCATCTCGATCTCGACCGCGAAGAAACCCTCAACGCGCTCCGCGAGGTTCGAGGTAACCACCGGGTCACCACCCAGAACCCTGAAGACCAATACCAATCTCTCGAGAAGTACGGCCGCGACCTCACCGCCGACGCCCGCGCCGGCAAGCTCGACCCGGTCATCGGGCGAGACGACGAAATTCGTCGGGTCATCCAAGTGCTGTCTCGGCGCACCAAGAACAACCCGGTCCTGATCGGCGAACCTGGTGTTGGTAAGACGGCCATCGTCGAAGGTTTGGCGACCCGCATTATCGAAGGCGACGTTCCGATTTCGCTGCAGAACAAGCGGCTCATCTCGCTCGACCTCACCGCCATGGTTGCGGGGGCCAAGTTCCGCGGCGACTTCGAGGAGCGGCTGAAAGCGGTACTCAAAGAGATCACCGACGCCGACGGCGAAGTCATCACCTTCATCGACGAAATGCACACCGTCGTGGGTGCAGGTGCAGGCGGCGATAGCGCCATGGATGCCGGCAACATGTTGAAGCCGCTGCTCGCTCGCGGCGAACTGCGCATGGTTGGCGCCACCACCCTCGACGAGTTCCGCAAGCACATCGAGAAAGACCCCGCACTCGAACGCCGCTTCCAGCAGGTGCTGGTTGAACCGCCGTCGGTCGAGGACTCGATCGCCATCCTGCGCGGCCTCAAAGAACGCTATGAGGTTCACCACGGTGTGCGTATTCAAGACGCGGCGCTCGTCGCGGCGGCCGTGTTGTCCGACCGGTATCTCACCGGCCGGTTCCTGCCCGACAAGGCGATCGACCTGGTCGACGAGTCAGCCAGCATGTTGCGGATCGAGATCGACTCGGTCCCGACCGAGATCGATGTGGTGCAGCGCCGCTTGCGCCAGCTCGAAATCGAACGTCTGGCGCTGAAGAAGGAAACCGACGCGCCGAGCAAGGACCGGTTGACCGACCTCGAATCCGAGATCACGTCGCTCGAAGCCCAGCTCGAAGACATGCGGTCTCATTGGGAGTCCGAGAAGCAGGCGATCGACGAGATCCGCGAGCAGAAAGAGATGCTCGAAGCGCTCAACATCTTGGTCGACCGCGAAGCCGACCTCGAGAAAGCGTCGGCCATTCGGTACGGCGAAATCCCCGAGCTCGAACGACGCATCGACGAAGCCACCAAGGCGCTCGACAATCTCCAGTCGTCGACCAAGATGCTCAAAGAAGAGGTCGACGAACAAGACGTCGCCGAAGTGGTGGCCAAGTGGACCGGAGTCCCGGTCACTCGCCTGCTCGAAGGCGAAGTCGACAAGCTGGTTCGCCTCGAAGAGGTGCTGCATGAACGGGTAGTCGGCCAAGACGACGCGGTCAACGTGGTGGCCAACGCTATCCGCCGCAGCCGGGCCGGTATTGCGGACCCCAACCGGCCTATCGGTAGCTTCTTGTTCCTCGGCCCGACCGGTGTCGGTAAAACCGAACTCGCCCGGTCGCTCGCTGACTTCTTGTTCGACGATGAACGCTCGATGGTTCGTATCGACATGAGTGAGTACATGGAGAAGCATTCAGTCAGCCGCCTGATCGGTGCTCCTCCGGGGTACGTCGGCTACGACGAGGGTGGCCAGCTCACCGAAGCGGTGCGTCGCCGCCCGTATTCGGTGGTGCTGCTCGACGAGGTCGAGAAGGCGCACGCCGATGTGTTTGGTGTGCTGCTTCAGCTTCTCGACGACGGTCGTCTCACCGATGGTCAGGGGCGCACGGTCGACTTTACGAACGTCATCTTGGTGATGACCTCGAACCTGCCCGGTGACCCGCTCGATTTCTTCCGCCCCGAGTTCGTGAACCGGGTCGACGACATCGTCCGGTTCCGTCCGCTTGAGCGAGACGACCTACGCAAGATCGCCGATATCCACCTGGCAAGCCTGCGCAAGCGCCTGGCCCAACGCCGCATCGGTTTGGAAGTCTCGCCCGAAGCCCTCGACAAGCTCGCGGAGGACGGCTACGACCCAGACTTCGGCGCCCGCCCCCTAAAGCGAGTAATCCAACGCCAGATCGGCGACCAACTCGCCTTGGCGTTACTAGAAGGCAAATACAAAGAAGGCGAAGAAGTAAAAGTAGGAGCAGAAGCAGGCGAGCTCACCTTCAACTAGAAGCAAGAAGGCGGGGGCACCCGAGCGCCTAACCCCAAAAAGCCAGAGTCCCGAAAGCCCGGCGGGGGTAGAAAGCAAGGTCACCAGCCGACCACCGGGAAGAGTAGAAAACAACAACCACACAAAACTTGCGGGACCTGACCAGTTCACTCTCGCCCCACAAAAGTCGAGAGAGAACCTGTCAGGTCCCTATATGCCGTCCCTCGGAAAGTTTGCCCCAATCCCAAGGTCGGCTTGCTGAAGTGCATCCGATCGGCGCCTTTGCCCCAAGGCGCTCTAGTGATCGTGCACAACATCTATGGCGGTTACGTGCGTTCTGGTGGTTCTCGGTTCAGTCGATGTGTTGGGTCGCCGGCTCTAGCCGGTGAAGTCGGGTTCGGCGCGAACGGGGTCGGCGGGCTCGGCTTCTTCTGCGGGTTCTTGGTCTTCGGGTTCTGACCGGGGTGGGTCGGTGGCCGGAGGTTGGGTTGGCGGCGGTGGGGTAGTGGTGGTGGTTGTCGAGGTCGACGGAGCCGGCGGCTCGGTCGCTGGCGGGGCCAGCGTCGTGTCGGGTGCGATGTCTTCGCCGGTGACGGTGCACGTGACGGTGACCACGATATCGAGACCGGTCGTTGGTACCTCAAGGGTTATCGAGGTTGCATCGATGATCGGGATGATCGAGTTGGGGCTTACCGAGAAGCTGATCTGCTCAATGTCCGAGGTTGCCGATTGGTCGATGCTGATCTCACAGACGTCGCCTGGTTCGAGGTTGCCGACGGCGAGGCCGGTATCGGCGCCGATTGCTGATCCGGCGGCGCCGCAGTCGAGGGTGATGGTGGCCGGGTTGTCGGTGGTTCCGGAGGTGACTTTGTTGACCGTTACCGAGCTTGGGCCGGGTGCTGGTGGCTCGCCGCTGGTTGGGGGTGCAGGTTCGGTGGTGGGTGGTTGGGTGGTTGGTGGCTCGGTGACCGGCGGGGTGGTTGGGGGCGGGGCCAGAAGGGTTGCGCCGATGCACACCGGGCGTACCGAGTTGATGGCCGGGGTTCCGGGTGCTGCGTGGTTGGCCCGGAGTTGGGTTGCGGTTTCGGTGAGGGTGACTTGGCCAACGCCGCCAACCCAGGTTGCTTCGATGATGCCGTCGGCGAGGTCGCCGGTGACCGAGGTCTGGGCGATGACTGCGCCACTCGAGCTGAGCAGCTCGCCGAACCATTGCTCTTGGGTTTGGCCTTGAGATTCCGCCCGACCGGTGTAGCCGTCGTAGCTGACTGCGGTGATCGAGTAGGTGCCGGCAGGAATGGGGTTCGAGAGGTTGAAGGTTCGTGAGCTTGGCGAGGTCGACAAGATCTTGTCGCCAACCACGGTGTTGAATCCCACCGAGCCGAATGAGCTTGCGTAGTCGCCTCCGCAGGCGGCGGGCGAGGGGCCGGCCTGGGCGCCGACATCGCCGTCGTCGAACATCATCAAAACGAACCAGCCGGCGAGCAAGGCGACGAGCGCGCCAAAGGCGAGGGTGATGATTCGGGGTGTTCCCGTGGTTGTCCGGTCGCCCCGATGTGATGCGTTGTCTGTGTGGATTGACGCCACGACAGTTACTCCCTACCCATTCGCCACTATCCCGCCTAGTCGCAAGGTACATCTTTAGCAACATTCTCCACAAGTCCCCCACTTTCAACTCCTGACCCATTACACTCACGCCGCTCAAAGGGGTGGGCCGATCGGTTGGTCGTGCGTTGCGCACAAAGGGGCGTTCCCAGTTCTCGTCCAACCGTCCAGCGCAGTAGGGTCGTTCTGTAACGGCCGTCAACTCAAAAGGAGCGAGCCGTGCCTGCGACCATTGTCGTCGGTACCCAATGGGGCGATGAGGGTAAAGGTAAATTTACCGACCTCGTAGCCAAAGAGATGAACCTGGTAGTTCGCTACCAAGGCGGCCACAACGCTGGCCACACCTTGGTAGTCGACGGCGAGAAGTTTGCTCTCCAATTGGTGCCTAGTGGAGTTCTGTACGACCACATCACTCCGGTGATCGGAAACGGCGTCGTTGTTGATCCGCGAGTTCTGCTCGCGGAGATGGACATGCTCGAAAGCAAAGGCGTCGATACGAGTCGCCTGAGGGTCAGCGGCAACGCTCACCTCATCTTTCCGTATCACCAAGAGCTCGATGCGTTGCACGAGCGCCACCTCGGAAAGAACAAGCTTGGCACCACCAAACGCGGCATTGGTCCGGCGTACGCCGACCGCGCGATGCGAGTTGGTATTCGGGCCCAAGACTTGCTCGACGAGAAGATCTTCAAAGCCAAGCTTGAGGTCGCCCTCGATCACGCGAACCAGATCCTCACCCGGGTCTACAACCGCCTGCCGGTTGACTTCGACGAGATCTGCGACATCTATCTGGGCACGTGCAAGCCACGGATCGAGCCGCTCATCACCGACGCCATCGATCTGGTGCACACCTCGCTCGAATCGGGTGGTCATGTGTTGTTCGAAGGCGCCCAGGCGACCTTCCTCGACCTCGACCACGGCACGTATCCCTTTGTGACGTCGTCGAACCCAACCGCCGGTGGCGCACTAACCGGTGCGGGAGTTGGTCCGAAGCACATCGACCGCATCATCGGCGTGGCCAAGGCGTACGTGACCCGCGTTGGTTCGGGGCCGTTCCCGACCGAGCTGTTCGACGAAGTGGGCGACCACTTGGTCGACGTAGGTAAGGAGTTCGGTACCAACACCGGCCGTCGTCGTCGCCCAGGGTGGTGCGATGCCGTGATGCTGCGGTACGCCGTGCGCGTGAACTCGCTCACCGAGATCGCCCTGACCAAACTCGACATCTTCGATGCGCTCGACAGTATGAAGGTCTGCGTGGCCTACGAACACGAGGGCAAACGGGTCGAGCAGCTGCCGTATCACCAGTCGGTGCTGCACAACTGCACGCCGATTTACGAAGAGCTTCCCGGCTGGAACTCCGACATCAGTGGCATTACCGAACGCCACGACCTGCCCAAAGAGGCCAGCGACTACATTTCGTTCCTCGAGCAGCAGGTTGGCGTACCGATCAACCTGGTTGGTGTCGGCCCAGGCCGTAGTCAGTTCTTGCACTTCACCAACGACGGATAGAGGACACCCGACATGACCACGGTTTGTGTTGTTGGTTCCGGAGCACGGGAGCATGCACTTGCCACCGTGCTCGGTCGGAACGCGGAGGTCATCGTGACCCCTGGGTCGCCTGCGATTGCTGGGTCGACCAACACCGACGCGCTCGAGATCGAAGCCGATCTATTTGTTATTGGCCCCGAGGTTCCGCTGGTCGACGGTCTCGCCGACGAGTTGCGGGCCCAAGGCAAGTTGGTCTTTGGACCGGGTGCCGATGGCGCCAAGCTCGAGGGCTCGAAGGCGTGGATGAAACAGGTGTTGGCCAATGCCGAGGTTCCAACCGCTCGGTTCGAGGCCTTTACCGAGGTCGAGCCTGCCCTTGCGTACCTCGACACGATGCAGGATCTCTACATCGTCAAGACCGACGGATTAGCCGCCGGTAAAGGTGTGGTGGTTACCGAAAGTCTCACCGAAGCCCAAGACGCGGTGCGTAGCTACTTGTCGGGCGATGCGTTCGGCGACGCGGGGCGCCGGTTGGTCATCGAAGAGGGTCTGACCGGGCCCGAGGTTTCGTTGTTTGTGATCTGCGACGGCACAACCGCAGTGCCTCTGCAGTTGGCCCAGGACTTCAAGCGGATCGGGGTTGGCGACACCGGCCCCAACACCGGTGGCATGGGCGCTTATTCGCCAGTGCCGTGGGCGGCTGAGGGCTTGGTCGACGAGATTATGCAACGCAGCGTGCTGCCCACGCTGGCCGAGCTGACCCGCCAAGGGGTCGACTATCGGGGTGCGCTGTTCGCGGGCCTGATGCTGACGCCCGACGGCCCGAAGATGCTCGAGTACAACGTGCGGTTCGGCGACCCCGAAACTCAGGTGGTGTTGCCCCGGCTCGAATCCGACCTCGTCCAGCTGCTGTCCGAGGCGGCGGCTGGCAAGCTAGAATCGACCCCCGAGTTCACCACTGATGCGATGGTCACCGTCGTCTGTGCGGCCGAGGGTTACCCGGTCGCCCCGGTTAAGGGTGCGGTTATCTCGGGTATCGAGGAGGCGCAGGCGATCGATGGCGTCGAGATCTTCTTTGCGGGCGTTGCGTCCAACGGCGACAAGTTGGTTGTGAACGGCGGCCGCGTGCTCAACGTGGTTGGCCGGGGCGCCACCATCGCCGAAGCACGCGAGAAAGCCTTCGCCGGAGTCGACAAGATCTCCTGGCCCGGTATGCAGTTCCGAACCGACATCGCCGAGAAAGCCGCCGACTGATGGCCCAGATCCCCAACGTGCTCGCCACCCGGTACGCCTCGCCCGAGATGGTTGCCATCTGGTCGGCCGAGAACAAGATCATCGCCGAGCGCCACCTGTGGCTTGCGGTCCTCGAGGCGCAGTCGGCGCTGGGCATCGATATCCCCGACGGCGTGGTCGACGATTACCGCAAGGTCATCGACCAGGTCGATCTCGAGTCGATCAAGCGACGCGAAGAGATCAGCCGCCACGATGTGAAGGCCCGAATCGAGGAGTTCTGCGCGCTCGCCGGGCACGAACACATCCATAAGGGCATGACGTCGCGCGACCTCACCGAGAATGTCGAGCAATTGCAGGTGAAGCAAAGCCTCGAACTCGTGCGCGACCGGATGGTCGCGGTGCTGGGTCGGTTGGCGAGCCGCGCCGGCGAGTACGCCACCGTCCCGCTGACCGGTCGGTCGCACAACGTAGCCGCCCAGACCACCACGCTCGGCAAACGGTTCTCCAATACCGCCGAAGAGTTCTGGCAGGCGTTGCACCGGGTCGACGAACTTCTGCATCGGTATCCACTTCGCGGCATCAAGGGCCCCGTGGGTACCCAACAAGACATGCTCGACCTCTTTGAGGGCGACGCCGCCAAGGTGGCCGAGTTGGAAGCTCGGGTCGCCGCCCATCTCGGGTTCGAGTCGTCGCTTTCGAGCGTCGGCCAGGTGTACCCCCGATCGCTCGACTTCGATGTGGTGAGCGCACTCCTGCAGGCCGCATCGGGTCCGGCCAATTTGGCCACCACGATCCGGTTGATGGCCGGCCACGAACTGGTCACCGAAGGTTTCCAAGAAGGCCAGGTCGGCTCGTCGGCCATGCCGCACAAGATGAACACTCGCAGCACCGAGCGGGTGTGTGGCCTCCACACCATCCTCACCGGTCACGTCACCATGGCGGCGGGCCTGACCGGCGACCAATGGAACGAAGGCGATGTCAGCTGCTCGGTGGTTCGCCGGGTCGTTCTGCCCGACGCCTTCTTTGCGATCGACGGGTTATTCGAAACCATGCTCACCGTGCTCGACGAGTTCGGCGCCTACCCGGCGGTCATCCAGCGCGAACTCGACCGGTACTTGCCGTTCCTCGCGACAACCAAGGTGTTGGTCGCTGCGGTGAAGAACGGTGCCGGCCGCGAGGTTGCCCACGAAGCCATAAAGGAACACGCGGTGGCCGTTGCGCTCGCCATGCGGGCCGAAGGCCTGGCCGAGAACGACCTGTTCGAGCGCCTGGCCGCCGATGATCGGCTGCCGCTATCGGTCGACGAAATCGAGGCTGCGCTCGGCAACCCGATCGATCTCGCCGGCACCGGGCCCGACCAGGTTGCAGAGTTGGTCGAGCGGGTCGCACCGGTGTTGTCCGAATTTGCCGACGCCGCCAACTATCAACCAGGCACCGTTCTGTAATGACTATCTCGCTGCCCCACATCTATTCGGGCAAAGTTCGCGACATGTACGACGCAGGCGACAACCAACTGCTGCTCGTTACCTCCGACCGCTTGTCGGCCTTCGACGTCGTGATGAACGAAACCGTGCCCGATAAGGGGCGGGTCCTGATGGCGATGTCGACGTTCTGGTTCGACCACCTCGCACATGTGGCGCCGAACCACGTCGTGTCGACCGACGTTGCCGATTTCCCCGAGGGCGCCCAAGACCCGAGTCTGGCCGGTCGGTCGGTTCTGGTTCGCAAAGCCGAAATGTTGTCGGTCGAGTGCATCGTGCGGGGCTACATCACCGGGTCGGCGTGGAAGCAGTACCAGGCCGACGGAACCATGCACGGCACCACCATGCCCACCGGGTTGCTCGAGGCATCGCAGTTGCCCGAGCCGGTGTTCACGCCGTCGACCAAGGCCGAGGACGGCGAGCACGACATCAACATCACCTTCGCCGAGGCCGAGTCGCTCATCGGAACCGACCTGGCCAACCAGGCCCGCGACCTGTGCCTTGGCCTCTACACCGAGGGTGCGCAGCGGGCGGCCGATCGGGGCATCATCGTCGCCGACACCAAGTTCGAGCTCGGCATCGTCGATGGTCAGCTGGTGGTGGCCGACGAGATGCTCACCTCAGATTCGTCGCGGTTCTGGGATGTAAACACTTGGTCACCTGGTACGACACCGCCCAGCTTCGACAAGCAGCCGGTGCGGGACTTTCTCGAAACCCTCGACTGGGACAAATCGCCTCCGCCCCCCACGCTGCCCGCCGAAGTCATCGACTCCACCCGGGCGCGCTACATCGAAGGCTACGAACGCATCACCGGCCTCAACTTCGCCGACTGGCCCGGCCAAGCCCAGAGCTAGCTAGGTAACTACTCGCCTAGGCGGGTTTTGGCGTAAGGAATTCGCGAATCAGCGGCTCGAAGTGTTCGAGCGGTTCGCTCTTGTAGTCGGCGTCGAAGGCCGTCTGGTCGTACTTGGCGCAGAATTCTTCGGTGTACTCGAAGAACTCGTGGTCGCGGAACTGCTCGCGGGCGTTGCCGTCGAGTCCGATGTAATCCCAGAAGTAGTAGCCCTGGAAGATGCCGTGCTTTTCGACCATCCAGTGGTTGGCGGGCGACACAAACGGCTTCAGGATGGCCGCCGCGATATCGGGATGGTTGTACGGGGTGAGGGTGTCGCCGATGTCGTGGATCAACGCACACAAGATGTACTCGCCGTCGCGTCCGTCGCGCTCGGCCCGCGTCGCGGTCTGGAGGCAGTGCTCGAGCCGGTTGACGGGGAACCCGCCGTGGTCGTTTTCGAGATCACGCATGAGGCCGATCACCCGGTCGGCAACCAGTGCCTGACTGTGGGCCAACTGAGGCACGATCTTGGCCCAGTCTTCAGCGGTCGACTCGGCGAAGGACTTGAACGAGGTGAGGTTCTGCGCAGTATCGGTCATGGCTTCACAGTAAGACGGGAGGCCAGGCTCGTCCAGATAGGTGAGCGTGAGCGGTAGCTACTCGTCGAGGATGGTGACGGTACCGGCGGTGCCATCGACCTCGACCATCATGCCGGTGGTGATCTTGTCGGTGGCCCCTTCGACCGCAACCACGCAAGGGATGGCGAGCTCGCGAGCGACGATCACCGCATGGCTCATGAGGGCACCGACGTTCACCACCACTGCGGCGGCAGGCAAGAACAGCGGGGTCCACGATGGGTCGGTGAGCGGGGCGATGAGAACCTCGCCCGGTTCAAGGTCGAACGCTTCGGCCGGGTCGAGCACTACCCGTGCCCGTCCTTTCGCGACCCCACTACAACCGGCGCTGCCTTCGAGCACCGTGCCCGCCGAAACGGCGACAGCCGACGCGGCCTTCTCGGCCTCGAGTTCTTCGATGGTCGGAACATCGCCTTGGGCGGTAAGGAAGAACGGGGGCTCGATGCTGGCGAACCGGTCGAAGAGCGCCCGCCGCTCGGCGATGACATCGAGCATCGACGTTGGGTCTTCGAGGTACTTCGGCAGCTCGGCTTTCGGGTACAGCAGCGCGACGCTGACCGGATCGGGGTCGCCACCCTTTTCGGCGGCCCGACGTACCAGCTCGCGGTACACCTGC
Source organism: uncultured Acidimicrobiales bacterium (assembly GCA_938038815.1). GTDB lineage: Bacteria > Actinomycetota > Acidimicrobiia > Acidimicrobiales > SHLQ01 > CALLQB01. Next base: position 54,955 of record CALHTF010000011.1, read on the forward strand.
TTGAGCGGCATGTTGATCCGCACCGCCCGGTCGCGGGTCGCTTCGCGGGCCTGCGCCCAGAACGGTACCGCCTTGATGGCCTTGTCGAAGTTGAGGGCATCCATCTTGTTTAGATGCGGGCGCACCTTGGCGATCGCGGCCTGTCGTTTGGCGTCGTCGTCGCCGAGGCGGGTGCTCGGCGCAAGGTCGCCTTCGGCGCCACGCATGCGGTCAAGGGCCAGCAGGGCCAGGCTGGGGGTGTTGTCCCAGGTGCGGCTCGATAGCTCCCAGTCGTTGGGCCCCCGGTGACCATGTTCGGCCAAGAACTTGTCGAACTCGGTCACAAACTCGGTTGCCGACTCGTCGGCGCGTAGCTGGACGAGCAGGCCGTCGAGCGCCTCGGTCGTTCCGGCGCTTGCGTTGTCGAAGGCGGTGGTGAGCGCCGGATCGGCTTCGACCATCTGGGCTAGCCGGTACAGCTCTTGGGAGTACTCGGCCGACTTCACACTGCCGGCGGCACCGATGAGGTGGGTCACCAACCCCGGTTCGCCGGCGGCGGCACAGGCGTCGGCCAGGACACCCGAAACGATGGCGGCGAGCGCGGTCGACTTCATGTGGTTGCCGAACGCCCGGCGGAACGGCTTGGGGAACGCGTACATGTAGGCGAGCAGTTCGGCGTCGGGGGCGTCGAGCGATGGTCGTCTGGCTTCGTACTCGGCCACCACCTCGATCGAGTCGGGAACAACGTCGGGCAGCGACTTGGTGCCCAGAGCGCCGAGCACCGTCTTGAGGATGCGCAGCGACGAGCCGATGCTCTTGTCGCCCTTGCGTGGCACGTACGGGGGTGGGTTGCCTTCGCCGAAGAACGAAACGTCGATCGCTTCGGCCGACGACCCGGGGGCTCGAACACCCATCATGCGCAGGTACGAAAGGTTGAGATACGCGTAGCCGCCGTAGAGCCCGATGATTACCGGGTCGTTGGTCGTGAAGTCCTTTGGGCTGCCAATGCCGAGCTCAAAGTACGCCTCGCGCCACGCCTGCTCAGCCGGGATGACGCCCAATTCGTATCCGAGGGCGGTGAGGACTTCGGGAAAGACCTCGCCAACGTTGCCGCGCGTGTTGATCGGCCACCGTGGGTCGATCTTTCCTTCAATAATCCAACGCGTTCCCATGAGTCCCCCATGTGTGTTGCGAACGCCAGTACCAGGCGTTTGTCGCAGTTCCCCCTGCGAGAATCCCAACCCTACGCCACAACCCCAACCCCGTCTCTCCGAGAACCGGTGCGGGCGTACCCCGGGCCTTGCCCCTGGTGGCGCTAGGCGAGGAGCGGTTGGCCGGTGGCGGTGGGCATGGCGAACCCGCCGAGGGCGGCGAGCGTTGGAGCCCAATCGGCGCCGGTCGGTTGCCGGTCGGCCAAGGCCCGGGCAACCCGGTGCACGTCGGGGTGGCCGCCGACCACCGCCGCCACCTGGGTTCGGGTGCGAGGCCCACCGTGCACCCCCTTCATTCCCATCGAGGGGCCAATCGTGTAGGTCGGCACCGGCCAAGCCAGCACCAGGTGGTCATCGACCTGCACCGCTCCTTCGATGTTGTCGATGGCGAGCAGGTCGGCCACCGCAGGACCATCGACGATTGCGGCCGCGGTGTGTTCGTAGCGAACCTTTCCGGGCAGTCCGCGGGCGGCCAACTCGGCCTTGAGGTCGACCTCGTTTCCGTCGACGACCAGTTCGTGTTCGTGATCGCTCACCACACAGACGACCGTGTCGTTCCACCGGGGGCGCAGCCGGTCGAAGAGCTGGCGGAACGACTCGTCGGTCTTGGCGACTTGGGCGATGGTTTCGGGCGAGTCGGGCCCATGGATATGCATGGTCGTGTCGGGTTCGTTGAAGTGCACGACGGCGAGCTCGGCATCGAGGATGCGGTGCGTGTCGATCATCTCCAACACGACACCGTCGGTCACGTACCCAAACTCGTCGGTCGGGGTATCGGGTTCGGGTGTGTATCCCTTGGGCGGCCAGAAGGTGTCGGCCGCAAAGCCGCCCATCGACCCGACGATCTTCGCGTCGCCGGCCACGATCGAGGTCGAAAGCCCAGCGGCCCTTGCGGCATCGAAGAAGGTCGGCGTCGCCGGCCCGACATCGGCCGCCGCCTGCCACGTGTTGTCGTGCCAGACATCGTTGGTGAACAGCCGGTGGTCGACCGGTTCGGTGCCGGTGGCGAAGGTCGCATGGTTTGGATAGGTCGACGAGGTCATCGACGAGATTCCACCCGCCGGGTGCCATCCGCCTTCGGCTATTTCGGCCCACAGGGTGGGCATGTGCTCGGGACCCACATACCGGTTCGGTAGTGCGTCGGCTATCGCAAAGACCAGCTTGGGCGCCATGCCCGCCAGTCTGCCAGCTCGTAGCCCCGGCCAGTGCCCCATACCCCGAACTGGTTCGCTCGATGGTCGTCAGAGCGACCATTTTGCGCACCAGTTCGGGGTGGAGGGGAGTTCGCTAGAAGGGGTTAGAAGGGATAGTGGTCAGCGCGGCCGTACAGATCGGTCCGACGCCGTTGGGGTCGGTGATACTCGTTGGCTCGCAGTTCGGCTAGGGCTCGCCGGTCGGCCAAGTGCGCTTGGAATCGGTTGAAAAGCCGTCGCCGAGACCGCGACTTGGGGTACGGGGTGTGCACCTTGGGAAGTGCGATTGGGCTGTGAGATGCCGCATGTACGAGATGACTCATGATGTTTCCGCCTTAGGTGTGGGTTGCTTGGTTCGTGCTGTGGTTTCAGCATCGCGAACCCAGCCCACACCGTCTGTGCGCGTCGACACGCAGCAAGGGTGCTCGAGCGCGCGGTTGGTTTGTGGCGGTGTTGGTCAGTCAGAAATCTGACTACGGATCCCGGTGAGCCAATCGTTGGCTTCGGTCCAGGCCTGGGCCGTTTCTGACCGCGAGCCATCGCTCTCGCCTAGGGCCGGGTAACTCCCCAGCACCTTCACGTCGCCGTGCTTCATCTGCACGTCGCGCAGTGCGTCGCCTACCACTTCATCGGAGATGTGACCCTCGAGATCGATGATAAAAGCGTATTCACCCAGGCGGGTCTTGGCCGGTCGGCTCACCAACGTGGAGAGGTTGACGTTTCGGCTGGCGAACTCGAGCAGAATGCCCACCAAACTTCCCGGCCGGTCGGCACGCTGATGGATGACGATCGAGGTTTTGTCGTGGCCGGTCGGTTTCGGAATGCCCGACGCAGCCACCAGCAAGAAGCGGGTTTGGTTCTCGGGGTGGTCTTCGATGTGCGGTGCCAAGATCTCGAGGCCGTAGACCTCGGCTGATCGAGCCGGCGCGATCGCGGCGATAGTTTTGTCGCCCTTTTCCGCCACCACCCGAGCGGCGCTGGCGGTCGAGTTGGCGGCTTCGAGTGGGATGCCGCTGAGGTTCTTGCCGAGCCATACCCGACATTGGGCAATGGCGACGTTGTGCGAGAGGACCTGCTCGATCTCGGTCACTTCGGTGCCCGGAACCCCCATGAGGTTCATCTGGATCGGCAGCACGATCTCGCGCTGAATCTGCAGGTTGAGGTCGAACGCAATGGTATCGAGCGCCACGTTCACAGTGCCTTCGATGGCGTTCTCGATCGCCACGAACCCCAGGTCGACTTCGCCCCGGTCGGTGGCCCGCAAAACCTCGCCCATCGTGTCCATTTGTCGGAGCTCGGCGGTTGCGAGGTCGGGCTGAGTAAACAACGCCTGTTCGGTAAAGGTGCCGCTTGGGCCCAGGTAGGCGACGACGGGTGGTTCTCTGCGTTGTGCGTGTTCGCTCACACTGAGTGAGGATAGTGAGGTGAACGAGGACACCCTCGGTCAATTATTGGCCAATGTAAAAAATGGTGAGCTGTCGATCGACGACGCGGTGCGCGAACTGCGTCGTCTTCCCTTTGTCGACATTGGCCATACCAAGGTCGATCTGCATCGCCAGCTGCGCAACGGGATGGCCGAAGCGATTTACGGCCCCGGCAAATCACCCGTCGCCGTCGCCGACATCGTTACGGCGTTGTTGGCCGAAAGTTCGGGCCCGGTCGTGCTGACGCGCACCGACCAAGCCCAGCGCGACGCGGCGCTCGCCGTGGGTCCCGGAGCGATCGAGCGGGGTACCACCCTGTACTGGCGCCCCGCGCCCACCCGCGACGTTTCGGTCGTTGTTGCCTCGGGAGGAACCGCCGATCAGCCGGTGGTCGATGAGTGTGTCGCGACCTTGGCCGCCAACGGTGTTGAGGCCACGGTATTGCCCGATGTCGGCGTGGCCGGACTGCACCGCCTGCTGGCCAACCTCGATGTGTTCGTCGACGCTGATGCCATCGTCACCGTTGCGGGCATGGAGGGCGCGCTGGCCAGCGTGGTCACCGGTTTGGCGGCCGCTCCGGTGGTGGCCGTGCCGACGAGCGTCGGGTACGGATCGGGGCTCGACGGCGTTACCGCGTTGTTGTCGATGATGGCGTCGTGTGCCTCGGGACTCACCGTGGTTGGGATCGACAACGGCTTCGGTGCGGCGGCCGCGGTACTGCGAATGCTGCCCGAATCCTGATGCCCCGGACCGCGTGGTTTCACGCCTTCTCCGGGATCGCGGGCGATATGGCCCTCGGATCGCTTATCGACGCCGGTGCGCCGGTGGCCGACGTTCGTTCGATGCTCGAGAGTCTGCCGTTCGACGGTTGGAAGCTTCACGCCGAACCGGTTTCGCGGAACGGAATCGCCGGCACGAATGTCACCGTCGAGGTCACCGACACCGCAACCCACCGAAACGCCTCGACCATCTTCGCCATGATCGCCGACTCGACCTTGCCTGATCGGGTGAAGCATCGCTCGACCGCCGTGTTCACCGCCCTAGCTACCGCCGAGGCTGCGCTCCACGACAGTTCGATCGACAACGTTCACTTTCACGAGGTTGGCGGCCACGACGCGATCGTCGACATTGTTGGCACCGTTGCCGCGCTCGAGGTGCTGGGTGTCGATGCGGTTGCCGTAAGTCCGGTTGCGGTCGGGATGGGAATGGTCGGCAGTGCTCATGGCCGTATCCCGAACCCGGCTCCCGCAACCGTTCGCCTGCTGGCGGGCTTTGTGACCCACGGTGTCGACCTGGGTCTCGAACTCACAACCCCAACCGGTGCCGCGCTGCTCGCCGGACTCGATGCGACGTCGGGCCCGATGCCCGAGATGACGGTCGAGGCCAGCGGCTTTGGCGCTGGCGACGCCGTTTTGGAGAAACAACCAAACCTTCTTCAGGTGGTCATCGGCGAAGGTTGATTACGCTGGGCCCATGTCTGACGTACAACCCGAAGATCGCCTCTACTTTCGCCAGCTCTTGGCGGGCCGAGATGTGGCCGCCGACGATCCACTCGCTCGGCAGATGGTGAACTTCATCTACCTGATCGGCGACCGCCAAACCGGCGAGGCCGTTGTGGTCGACCCCGCATACGATCCGGCGGGCATCGTTGCGGTAGCCGAGGCCGACGGGATGAAACTGACCGGCGCGTTAGCCACGCACTACCACCCCGACCACGTAGGTGGAGAAATGATGGGCTACGAGCTCAAGGGCGTGGCCGAATTGCTCGAACACGTGTCGGTACCGATCCACGTGCAAAAGCCCGAAGCCGACCTCGTGACCAAGGTGACCGGGCTGGTCGACGCCGACCTCGTAACCCACGATTCGGGCGACACGGTGCAGGTGGGCGAGATCGAGATCGAACTCATCCATACCCCCGGGCACACGCCCGGAAGTCAGTGCTTCTTGGTGGAAAACTGCCTCGTCGCCGGCGACACGCTGTTTCTCGATGGCTGCGGACGAACCGATCTACCCGGTGGCGACCCGCGCGAGCTGTATCTCAGCCTCACCCAGCGGTTGGCCAAAGTTCCCGATGAAGCAGTGCTGTTTCCGGGGCACCTCTATTCACCCGAGCCGTCGCAGAGCATGGGCGAGACCCGAGGTCGCAACGTGGTGTTTAGGCCCCAAACCGAGGAGCAGTGGATGATGATGTTTGGCCGCTAGGCCGACTTCTTCTCGGTCCACATCGCCGTGCACGCCGGGCAGCTGAGATGACGCTGCTCTAGGTCGATGTCGACCCGAGCGGCCGCGCCGCAGTTCGGGCAGATCGGACCCGTCACGGCTGGCGCTTCTTTCTTGCCCAGCAGCTTGCCGAAGAACGAGCTGCGTTTGTCTTTGCTGTCGTCGGCTGATTCTTCGTTGAAGCTAAAGAACGAGTCGGCGGTGTCGTCGAGAGTGTCGGCAACCGGGTGCACTTCGGGCGCCACAACTGGCATCGCGACAGGCTCCATGGCCTCGGCTAAGGGTGGGGTTTCCGCGTTGGGTGGGGCGGTCGGAAAGACGCTGGTCTCGCCGACGAGACTCGCCGGGGGCGGCGGAAGTTCGCCAAGTTCAGCTGGGTTGACTGGCGCCTGGGGCCAATCAGCAACCGGGGTGACGGCGGCGTCGGAGGCACTGGTGGGCCAAGCATCGATCAAGGTGGCTGGCCCGGCGGTGATGGGGCTGCCTAATGGGTCTGGTGTCGCTGGTTCGAACCAACCGCCGGGAGTCGCCGGTTCAGGCGTCGCGAACGGATCGACCTCGGGTGCGGGGGCAGCCATTTCGGCTGGAGCCGTCTGCGGGGTCGAGGTGAACAGTCCGATGTTGTCGGTGGTGGCTGGTTCGGTCGGCGCAGCTTCGGGAACCTGCGCCACGTTGAGGTGGTCGGGTTCGGCCGGTGCCGCCTCGGTCATAAAGACCATCGATGGCGTCGTCGCGGTTGGGATTGGGGTGTCGGCTGGGGGTGCAGAGAACAGACCAGTGGTCGCGTCGTCGGTGGTGGGTGCTGGTTCGTTTACCGGCGCAACGGCGGTTGGAACCGGTTGATCCCAAGCACCTCCGAAGGCCGAGCTCGAAACGCCGCTGCCGGGCCACAGGCCGTCTTCTTCGGCGACGGCGGCAACCTCGTGGACCGGCGTCGGTGTGGCTGGTTGGGCCTCGGCGAAGAGAGAAACTGGTTGGGCTGGAGGTACTGGCGTCGCCGGTGCGGCCGGTGCCGCCGCAACAACTGTCGTCGTTGGTTCCTCGAACACCGGTGGCTCGGGCAAAACGGTCGGTGGCGGCGGTGGTGGGGGAGGCGGTGGCGGGGGCGCTTGGGCCTTCGTTTCACCAGGCAAGGCAGCGGTATCGGGCAGGGCGACTTCCTCCGGAAGCGAGATCTCGGGCACGCCAACCGACTCGGGGAGCGTGTGCTGGCTGATCAGCTCGCGGAGCTCTTGCTCGCTTGGGGCATCGACAAAGGCTTGGGCGTCGACGAAGGCGTCGGGCTCGTCGGTGGGTTCGGTGTCGAATTCGAGGGCAAGCGGTTCCATTTCTGGCTCGTCCTGGTCGGGTGCGGCGAGGAACTGGAGCTCCGATTGAACGGCTTCGGGCTCGGTTGCCGGCGAGAGCGAAGGCAAGGTGGAGAGAACCGGTGGGGCGGGGGGCAACGGGATATCGAGACTTGGCGGTGGGGTAGGCGGCGTGGGGATCTCCATGGCGTCGATACCGAGCGCCGCTTCGCTCACTCGGGCGACCGACGGTGTGGGTTCGGGCACCGGAATCGGCTTGAACAGCCCCTCGGTGTCGGGGCTGGCGGTCTGTATGGCTTCTTTGTCGGCTTCGGGTGCCCCGACCTCAGGTTGGGGTTTTACAGCAGAAAGCTCGCGCGCCCGTCGTGAGGCTTCGGCCCAGGTCAGAGGGGCGGTGGTTTCCACCGACTGCTCTGACAACGTTTGTTCTAGCTGACTCATGTATCCCATTTGCCTTGTGATTTTTCGCCGTTAGGTGGCCAAAGACTCGGGACAAACATTCAGGTCACGAGGCCAAGAGCCAAAGATCCATCGGCGCGGCGAGCACCCTCGTGAGCAGTTGACGAAAAGTTGCAACTTGCTGGTGACGAATCCTTTAGTCCGGGCCGTGGGGGCCGAATGAACTACTACCCCCGCACTACGCCTGGTCAGTTCCTGGCGAACTGGCTAACAAGGAGAGTTCTGAAATGTCTGACAACGCCGAACCGCAATCAGGTGAAGGTCTTCACCGGATCGGTAGGACGCTGCGCGGATACAACCGCAACGCTGTGGATCGTTTGCTGACGCGCAAGGAGAACGAACTCTTAGAACTGCGTGGGCAGCTAAAGCACCAGAAGCTTCTGCTCACCCAGGCTCAGTCAGAGCGTGCGGCCTTTATGCGGTCGCTCGAGGTTGCCGCCCGGGCCGCCGACGAGTTGCTCGACGAAGCAACCCAAGAGGCCATCGACATCCGTGAGTCGGCGCTCGGCGAGGCCGAGGAAACGCTGACCGCCGCTCGCCAACACGCCGAACAAACTCAGGGTGTGGCGTCGCTTGCCGCCCGCGAGATTGTGTCGGTCGCCAAGGCCGACATCGCCGACTATCAGCGGGCCGAAGAAGAACGCATTCGCCACGATGCCTCAGAGGCGCTCGACGCCGCCAAGCGGATTGAAGAGGACAAAGAGGCCCTGACCAGGTATCAAGCCGAGCTCAGCCAGTACCTCTTCAAGCTGGGCCAGTACTTGATCTCGGCGTCGGCTGACCCGACGATCGCGCTGCCCGTTTCCGAACAACCGACGATCACCCAGAAGCCGACCACCCTTTCCTCCCAGGAAATGATCGACTTGGCCGACGACGCCGACCACGATTTCAGCGAGTTCTTCAGCAGCGATATCGACCACGACAAAAGCCGTCAGTGGATCCTCGATAACGGGTAACTATGCAAAGCTGACCGGGTGCTTGCCCGGTCGATTTTGGTGTTCCTTGCCTTGACGACCTTTGCCGTCGCCGGGTTTGTCATCACCGACACCGACACCGACCGTCGAACCATCGACGAGTCGCGCACCGACACCGGAACCGCCGAGCGCGGGGTTCGGATCGTGCCGCCGACGTCGGAGACTACCGTCGCGTCATCCACGACGCCTGCTCCGTCGACCACTACAACCCTTGCAGTAGCACCCACGCTCGACCCAACCGTGGAAGCAACAACGTCGGTCCCGAGACCGCTCGAAGAACTTCCCAGGAGCGGTTCGGGGGAGTTCATCGCGGCGGCCGGAGAGGGTGAGTTGGTCGGAGCGGGCAACATCATCGAGTACTCGGTGGCGGCTGAAGATGGGATCGGCATCGATCCGAATCAAATCGCCGCCCGAGTTGAGCAGGTGCTGGCCGACCGACGTAGTTGGATCGCCGAAGGCGACATTGGTTTCCGGCGAGTATCGACCGGCGGGACGTTTCGGCTCATCGTCGCGTCGCCCGACACGGTCGACCAGATGTGTCGACCGCTGCGAACCAACGGGATCTTCTCGTGTGCTCAGAACGGCTTTGTGGCCATCAACTTGTTCCGGTGGGAGACCGCAACCGACTTCTGGGACACGGGCATCGAAAGCTACCGGGACTACGTGGTGAACCATGAGGTTGGTCATTACCTCGCTCGGCCCCATGTGGGTTGTCCGGCCGACGGCGCATGGGCACCGGTGATGATGCAACAGACCAAAGGCGTTGGTTCGTGTCGAGCGAACGGGTGGCCTTACCCCGACCCGTTGGAGTAGCCGAACCGCCCTGTACAGATTCGTCGTGACAAAATTCGCGACTTTTTGGGTTCTCAGACGTCTAGTGGTCGTACGCAAAGAATCAGGGCGCCGAATTTATGACTGACAACGTTGGACCAGCATCACACGATGACGACGATCGCAATAAGCCGATTCGTGATTGGTCGTGGTCGGCCGACGACCAGAACCTCACGCTTGGTATCGGCGTTTTGCTGTTTTTCTTGCTCGGCGCGTTTGGCCTGAGCCAGTGCTCGGCCGCCGAAGACGTTGCCTCCGACCTTGGAATTTCGGTCACCGATGACGATCTACTCGAGCGCACCGAAGACGAACTGTCCGACGCCGACTTCGAGCTCGGCACCGACGCCATTAGTGCTCGCGAAAACGCCGGTGTGATCACCCTTACCGGTGTCGTAGCCAACGAGGCGATGAAAGCTCGGGCCGGCGAAGTTGCCGCCGACACCGATGGTGTTGCCCGGGTGCAGAACAACCTGACCATCGCAACGACTGTTCCGCCGGCCACTACCGAGGCCCCCGCTCCGGCGACTACTCAGGCGCCGCCGCCCGAGACCACCCAAGCCCCGCCGCCAGAAACCACCGAGGCCCCGGCCCCGATTGAGCCGGTTGCGTTCACCGGTACCTTTGCCGACAACGCCTTAACCATCAGCGGTGAGGTTCCCGACGAGGACACCCGCGCGGCGGTTATCGACGGCTTTACTGCCCAGTACGCACCGGCCGGCATCACGGTAATCGACCAACTGACTATTGACGAGAACACCACCCTCGATGGCGGAACACTCGACCTAGTTGGCGAGGTCAGCAGCGAAGACGCACGGGTTGCCGTCGTCTCGAATGCGACCGCGGTCGCCGGCTCGGTCGGCATGACGGTTAACGATCAGCTGACGATCGGCGAACTCTCGCTCGACGAGGAAGTCCTTGCTCTCCAGGAAGAACTCGATGCCTTGCAGGCCGAGATCACCGAGAACGTTGTGTTCGATCAATCGAGCGACGCCATTACCCCGGTCGCTGCGGCAACCCTTGACAAAGTTGTGGCTGCCATGAACAAGTACCAGCGTCCGGTCGTCGAAGTCGGTGGTCACACCGACTCCGACGGCAGTGATCAGCTCAACCTCGAGCTGTCGGGTCGCCGGGCAACCGCGGTGGCGAACTATCTCACCGAAGCAGGCATCGATGCCGATCGCTTGATCGGTACGGGCTTTGGCGAAAGCGATCCGGTCGCTCCCAACGACACCGACGAGAACAAGCGGATGAACCGTCGAGTTCAGTTCACCGCTCGACCCAGCTTCTAGGGTTTCGCTACCATCGGAGGCAATGGATACATCGGGAGCGCTTGGCGGGTTGTTACCCGACCCCAGTAGCTCGCCTCGGTGCGCACCGTTTACCGCTGATCTAGGTGTCGACCCTGCGGGCACGGCCTTCGCGGCCCAGCTTGTGGTGGTCATCGAGGTTCCGTTGCCCTGGCCGAAACCAGTGAACGAACACCCCATCATGACCGGCCCGATGGCCTTGATGAGAGGTGGGGCCATACCGACCCGAGTCCTTGCGGCGGTCGCCAAAACTGAGGTGAGCGATGGCATGGTTTTTGTGGTCGCCTACCGCCAGCTTGCGGGTTCGGCCACCATGTCGCGTACCAGCTTTGAGCTTCCCGAAGCCGAGGTGACCAGCCATGTAGCTCGTCTGGTTTCGGGCGATGAGCCCAACGAGTTGGCGATGGTGGCATCGCACATCGACAAGGCGGGGCCAGCGGTGATGATCTGCACCCAGGGCTCTCATGATGTGTGTTGTGGTGAGTTGGGCGATGCACTGGCGATCGAAACCGAGGACCGGTTCGGAGAGGTGGAGGTGTTTCGGGTGAGTCACACCGGTGGCCACCGGTTTGCGCCAACCGCGCTCACGTTGCCCGACGGCCGAATGTGGGCATACCTGTCGGCCGACGACTTGGCCAAGATCTTTGGCCGTTCGGGCCCACCGGTCGATGTGGCCGACAAGTGTCGGGGCTGGATCGGCGCCGCTCGCGGTGCCGCCCAAACTGCCGAACGGGCCGTGTTCGCTGCTGAACCGTGGGCATGGGACGACCTCGATCGAAGTGTGGAGGTTCTGGAAGGGCCGACGCTGGAAAAGACCCACTGGCTCGTCGGCGTATCGGGAGGCGGTCGTCGCTGGGAGATTGGCGTCGAGGTCGTGCGGGAGATCCCGACTATCACCTGTGGTGCGTTGGGTGGGCAACCAGCGAAGCCAGCGCGAGAGCTGGGCGTGGTTTCGTTCCAGGAAGTCGGTTAGCCGTACAGGTCGGCGTGGTCGCGACGTAGCGCGACCTTTTGCACCTTGCTCATCGCATTGCGGGGGAGCTCGTCGATGAAGAGGTACCGCTTTGGTTGCTTGAACCGAGCGAGTCGGTCGCCGATGGCGGCTTCGATCGATGCCGCGTTCGTGGAATCGGTGCCTTGGAGCACCACGAACGCCGTGACCGCTTCGCCGAAGTCGTCGTGGGGCAGGCCGACAACCGCCGACTCAAACACGCCGTCGACCTCGTTGATGCAGAGCTCGACTTCGCGGGGGTAGACGTTGTAGCCGCCGGTGATGATCATGTCGCCGGCCCGACCGTCGAGGGTGAGGCGGCCGTGGGCATCGAGCCGACCCACGTCGCCGGTGATGAACCAGCCGTCGTCGGTGTGCTCCGAAGCTGTCTTCTCGGGGAGTTGCCAATAGCCGGCGAACAGGGTGGTGCCCTTGATCTGCACGCTGCCAGGGGTGTTGGGTTCGATCGGTCGGTTGTTATCGTCGACCACCCGCAACTCGAGGCCCGGCATCGCGAAGCCAACGGTGCCGGCTGGGCGGTCGCCGTCGAGGGGACTCGTGGTGATAATCCCGGCTTCGGTCATGCCGTACCGGTTGAGGATGACGTGTCCCGACTTTGTGGTGAACAGGTCGTGTTTATCGGCGGGCAGTGGCGCCGAGCCCGAGGTGAACAGTCGCATGTTGGTGCACTGCTCGGGGGTGAATCGGTCGGACTGAAGCAACCGGTTGTAGATGGTTGGTACGCCCATCAGCACCGTGGCCTCGGGCAGCGCATCGATAGTGGCGTCGAGATCGAACGACTGATGAAACAGCACCGTCGATCCGCCGAGCATTGCCGGGTGCAACGCAACGAAAAGACCGTGAACGTGAAAGATCGGCAGCACGTGCAACAACACGTCGTCGCGCTGCCAGCCCCACTCTTGGTGGAGGCCGGTTGCGGTGGCGGCGAGGCCGCCGTGGGTCAACATGGCGCCCTTCGAACGCCCGGTGGTGCCCGAGGTGTACAGCATGCACGCCTGGTCGGTGGGCTCGCGGTGAACAACCTCGTTGTGTGGTTCGCAGCGGTCGGCCAGCACGGCCAGCGAACCGCCCACGATGCCCAGCGTTTCGAGGTGGGCCACGTTGGCCTCGATGGCGACCGACTCGAACGCGCCTCGTCGTTCGGGGTCACACACGAAAACTCGCGGTGACGCATCGCCGAGGAAAAACGCTACCTCATCGGTCGTGTATGCGGTATTGAGCGTGACAAACACGGCGCCAATTCGCAGACATGCCAGATACAACGCCACCCCATCGGCCGACTTTTCAACCTGGACGACCACCCGGTCGCCGGGTGTCACACCTTGGCCGAGCAGCGCTCCGGCGAACTGGGCGGATCGGCGGTCGAGGTCGCCATAGGTGAAGTCGCGGGTCTGGGTTCGGAGAAACACCTGGTCAAGACGGTCACTGAAGCCTTGGAAGAAGAGGCCATACAAGTTTGCCGACGGTGCAGAAGTCACAGCGCAACTATACGAGCACTACCAGGTACCGAAAGAAGCTGAAACCATGTCGCCCTGCGCCACCGTCCGTGAGATTTACCGTTACCGTTGTCTGCTGTGGTGATGCATCGGCATACCTTCGGCGGTTGGTGGCGAACGCTTGTGTTCGTAGTCTTCGCCGCGCTCGTGGCCTCGGCGTGTTCATCGGATCCCGGCGAGTCGGGAGCGTCGACTGTTTCTCCCAGCGTTACCAAGGTCGACCCCTTTGCCGACCTCGATCTGGGCGGCGACGTGGGCGATGCCGTCGCACCAGGCATCGACTCGGCGACCGACAACTCGGTGCCAACGACCGGGCAAGGCCTCGATAGCGAAGATTCGCTACCGGACAAGATCTTGCCTCCGCCCACCACGGCGCCGCCGCCAACGACCGAAGCACCGCAAGCTGCGCCTGCCACCACCGTCGCCCCGATCACCACCCCCGATGGCAACACCACGCGGTACGTCGATGGGATAAACGGCGATGACAGCGCCGACGGCACCTCGGTCGAACGGGCATGGCGAACGCTGGGTCGGGGCATCGACGCGCTTGCGCCCGGCACGACGGTTTTCGTGCTCGACGGCAACTACGACGAACTTCGATCGCCCCGCCAGGCCCACTATGTGATTCGCGATAAGCGCGGTTCGGCCGATGCGTGGTCGCGTCTGCTGGCCTATCCGGGCCACCGGCCCAAGATCGTGGCTAGCTCCACCAGCGGTATCGAGATCCTCTTTAGCGACTTTGTTGAGGTGAGTGGTTTCCGGATCGAGGGTGTGGGCTTTGGGCCCGACAACACCCAGGGTTACGGACTGTTGGCGCGCGACGGTCACCATTTTCTGTTCCAGGACAACGTTATTTCGGGGATGGGAAACAGCGGAATCGGTGGCGGAGAGAACTCATCGCACTTCAATATCGTGAACAACGTCATCCACGACAACGGGCTCTGGAGTCCCGACGGCAGCTCGGGTATTTCGCTATGGCGACTCAACAATGTGGCGGGTGGCGACGATGCCGACGGGTACTCCAACCGTATTCTTGGCAACACCTTGTACCGCAACGAGAACAAGGTGGCCTGTTCCTGCGCGAACTACTCAGCGATCACCGACGGCAACGGCGTCATCATCGACCAGAGCAACCTCAATGGTTATGCGGGGCGGACGTTGATCGCCAACAACACGGTCTTTAACAACGGCGCCCGAGCGATCAACGTGCACGAGTCGTCGCGGGTCGACATCTTTAGCAACACGACCTACCGCAACTCGTTCACCGCGGAACTTTCGGGCGAGCGCGCCGAGATCGCCGCCTACAACGCCAACGATGTTCGGATCGCCAACAACCTGCTCGAGCCCCTTGAGGGGATTTCGCCGATCTACGTTCGCGGCGACGCCAGCCAAGCCAACAATGTTCTGGTCGGGGGTGCTCCCGGGGCCGATGGGCCGAACTGGCGGGTTGCCTTTGCCGACTTTGTGAATCCTTCCGTCGACCCCGCGGTGGCTGATTTTCGACTCAATCCCACGTCGCCGGTTTATAGCTTTTCTATTAACAACGCCGACGGTACCGGCGACCCGGTTGGTGCCAATTGAACGAACTGCGGGCTGTGAAACGCTCGCTTTTTGCGAACGACGTTCTCAGTTGGACCGATTCGCTAGTCGTAAACCAAAACAGCTGCGAGGGTAAACGTTGTCAGCCGGGTGCCTTCGGATACGTCCCATCCGATGGCACTCGGCGACATCACGTTGGTTGGATGGCTCACCCTTTTCAAACGGGTGTTCAGGTAATCACCGTGAGGGCCCAACCGGCCCAGGCCAGCACGAGCACCAAGCCGATCGCTAGGTCGATGAGCGCACTCTTGCCGAACCCTCGGGCCACCCCTTTGGTGGCCCGCCACGCGGCGTTGAAGTCGCCGAGTTGGTAGTACTCGGCTCCGAGCACCCCGACCAGGCCGCCGATGGGTAGGCCGACGACCGGGATCACAAAGAAGCCAATGATGGCGCCGAGTAGTCCGACCCATTGCGACAACGTGCTTGCGCCATACTGGTCGGCGGCTTGTTTGGGCACGATCACGCTGCTGGCGAAGCTGAGTGCGAGGCCCAGGGTCATCACGATCATCACGATGATGCCCATCGGTCCGAAGCCGACGGCGAACCCGTAGACGAGGGCGGTCACCCAGAGCAAAAGGATTCCGGGTAGTACCGGTACTACCACTCCGGCCAAGCCAACTGCCATGACCAGCGCTGCGATGATGGTCCACCCGACGTCGTCCACCGCTCCACTCTAAAACCACTGGTGCCCCAGCAACATTGCTGGGGCACCGTTGTCGTTTGCCGACCGGGTGGATAGAAACCGGCAAGCGCTACATCGGCGTTCGCTAGAGCGTGCCGAGATTTGGTTGGGTCACGGGTGCGGTTGCGACCGACTCGCCAGGCGGGGCGGTAGCGACCGGGTGGGCCAGGCCGCCAAGCGATTCGCCGTGGTAACCGGGCGAGCCGTGTTCCATAACGTCGAGACCCTTGATCTCTTCCTCGGCGTCGACCCGTAGACCGACCGTTGCTTTCAGCACGCCGAACAGCAGTCCCGAGGTAGAAAGCACCCATGCAGCGACGATGAGCACGAAGACCGCTTGCACGGCGAGCTGGGAGAAGCCGCCGCCGTAGATAAGGCCGGCGTTCTCTCGGCCGAGGAACGCATCGTCGTAGCGAGCGAACAGGCCGATCGCCAACGTTCCCCAGACGCCGCACACACCGTGAACCGAGATGGCGCCAACCGGGTCGTCGATCTTGAGCCGTTCGATGCCGAGCACTGCTGCGACCACCAACATGCCGCCGAGGAAGCCGGTGACCATCGCCCAGAACGGGGTCATCGTGCCGGTTCCGGCGGTGATGCTCACCAGGCCAGCGAGGATGCCGTTGGCGATCATGGCCACGTCGGGGAACCCGGTCTTGGCCCAGATGACAATTGCTGCACCGGCGCCACCAGCTGCGGCGGCGAGCAAGGTGTTGACGGCGATGAACGGCACGAGTTCGTCGGCCAGCAGCTCGGAACCAGCGTTGAACCCAAACCAGCCGAACCACAGGATGAACACACCAATGGCGGTGAAGGCAATGTTGTGACCGGGTAGGGCTCGAGGTTCGCCGTTCTTGCCGAACTTGCCCAGCCGTGGTCCCAAGATGATGGCGCCCATAAGAGCGGCCCAACCGCCGGTTGAGTGCACGATGGTCGACCCAGCGAAGTCACTGTAGGAAGCCCCGCCGATGGTGATCTCGGAGATGAAGCCGCCGCCCCACGTCCAGTGCACGACGAGCGGATAGATGAACCCGGTCATCACCGCGGCGAAGATGAGATAGGTCGAGAACTTGGTTCGTTCGGCCATCGCTCCTGACGCAATGGTTACCGCAGTAGCGGCAAACACGACCTGGAAGAAGAACAGGGTGCCGTTGGTGAGTCCCCCGGCTTCTCCTGCACCGATACCGGCAACGATGTCGGCACCGAGCAGATCGGCGTCTTGTAGAAAGAACAGAGAATCGCCAAACAATGAGTTACCCCCACCGAAGGCCAGGCCAAAGCCAACGGCGAAGAAGGCGAGCACACCGATCACCATGTCGGCCATGTTCTTCGCCATGATGTTGGCGATGTTCTTCGATCGGGTGAGCCCAGCTTCAACCAGGCCGAAGCCCGCCTGCATCAAGAAGACCAAGATGCCGGCGATGAACACCCACAGGTTGTCGAGCACGAACTTGTTGTAGGTCGCGGCATCGACCTCCTGGGCAGCGGCGGGCGACGCCAGAACGACGACCATTCCACCGGCTGCCAAGGCACTTAATGCAATCTTGCGTTTCACGAGTTTCTCCTGAGCTGTTTCTGTGAACAGTGCAGAAGGTAACGACGGGGTGTTTCTTGATTGTGTTCAGTTCGTTATCGCTTGATGTAGAGCGTGTTTCACGAATGTGTCGTCGCAGGTGAGTCAGCGTTTCGCGGGTTCGAGGATCCAGCTGTAGGAGTATCGGCCGCCGCGTAGGAGGTAGCGCGGCAGGGTATCTGGGCCACACGCCCCGGTTCCGAGCCCTCGCACGGCTGCGTCGACGTGCACTTCGGTTGTTGCGACCGTTGGCGCGGTTTGGGCGAGGTCGGCCAGGTCGTTGGCGCCGGCGAGGTGGGTGTCGTGGTGGGGTCGAGCGGTGAATACGATGGGTTGGTCGCCCTGTACCCGGAGTCCTCGGCCGGACTTCGTCGTCAGCTGCGCCCACCGGGTGTCGACATGGGCTGCGTGCTCCTGCGGTACGGCGAACGGGTTATACTGGTCGGCGATGGTGCTGGACCAGATGCCGGGCAACGCGCCGCGGTGTCGGTCGGGGTAGGTCTCGTCGGGGCCGAGTCCGAACCACTGCAACCGGTCGAGGGCGGCCGGCGCTTCGAACCGCACGCCGACTCGCGGCAGGTCGTCCCATGACTTGGGGACGACGAAGGTTTCGGTGAACCGCACGGTCCCGTCGCCCGACACGAGAACTTGCTGGCGATGGCTTGCGGCTTCGTTATGACCGGTGAGGCTCGACCGTCGGGTCAGCACAACCGAGTCGCCCGACCGGCGCACTTTGACGTCTTGAAGGTCGACGGTGAGTCGGTCGAGTCCCCATTCGAGCCAGCGGAGCCGGACGCCGGACAGGGTCGACATCCACCCTTGCTTTACGCCGTCGTTGTCGGTTGGGGCCCGCCATAGGGTGGGGGAGATATCGCCCTCGATGACCGGGTGGTTGTTGATCGTCACCGAGGCGATGTGGCCTTTGTCATCGAGCGCGATTTGGGTCTTGCCGCCCTGGATCAACCCGTCGGTAGCCGTGGCGGCTGTGGCTGCGGGCGACGCGGCGATCGGTCGGGGTTGTGAAGCGGCGACCTCGACGTAGTCGTGGGCCACTTCGTGCCCCGCCGTCGACCATGGGGTTGCTGCCTTCTGCCGCCACCGGAACACCAGGTGAGCCTCGTTGGTCGGCGCGGTCTTGTAGTTGATCTTGATCGACGTGGATGCGCCGGGGGCCAGGCCCTTGACCGTCACCTGGCCATGCTCGACCGACTCGCCGTCGACCAGGAGATCCCACCGGCCGACCAGGTCGTCGATGGTGAGGTGGTCGCGTCGGTTGGTGACCCGAATCGACCTTCCGTTTTTCGTGGTGGCCTCAACCACCACCGGGCGAGCACACCACTTGAACTCCCCCAGACCGGGGTGCGGGACTCCATCGGGTCCGACCAGACCGTTGATGTTGAAGTTGATGTCGTTGGGGGAGTCGCCGAAGTGCCCGCCAAACGCCCAGTAGAAGTGCCCATCGTCGGAGGTCTCGGCCAAGCCTTGGTCGCGCCAATCCCAAATGAATCCGCCACCCAACGCCGGCTGCGCGTAGAACGCGTCGTAGTACTCGGCCAGCGAGCCGTTGGAGTTGCCCATGGCGTGGGAGTACTCGCACAAGATCAGGGGGCGATCATCCTCGCCCGTCTTCTCGGCCCACTCGGCCCACGAAACGATCAGGTCGATGGGCGTGTACATCGGGCACACGATGTCGGTGGTGTGGCGCTCTGAAGCGGACGGCGCGCCCTTCTGATTGGTGCGTCGCGGATCGTTGACCGAGAACCGGGCCTGAATCGCTCCTTCGTACTGCACAAAGCGGGTTGGGTCGATGTGGCGTACCCAGCCAGCGGCCGAGTCATGGGCTGGGCCGTGGCCAGATTCGTTTCCGAGCGACCAGCCAATGATGCACGGATGGTTCCGGTCGCGAAGCACCATGCGTCGGGTCCGTTCGACAATCGCGTCGTGGTAGCGCTCGTCGCTGCTGAGCGACGATAGGCGGGCGTGGCTCTCGACGTTTGCTTCGTCGATGACATAGAGACCGAGTTCGTCGCAGAGGTCGAGGATCCGGTGGTCGTTCGGGTAGTGGGCGGTCCGAACCGAGTTGATGTTGTGGCGTTTCATCGTGACGAGTTCGGCCCGTAGCTCCTCGACCGACAGCGTCTTGCCGTTTTCGTGGTGATGGTCGTGGCGGTTCACGCCCGAGACCATGATGGGCGACCCGTTGACGAGCAACCGACGGTTGGCCACGTCGACCCTGCGGAACCCAATCCACTCGGCGTGGGCCTCGGTCACCTTTCCGTTCGGGTTCACCAGTTCGACGAGCAGGCGATACCGATTGGGTGCTTCGGCACTCCAGGGGTCGACCTTGGTCAGGTCGGCCGTGAGTTCGACGATCGGGCCGCGAAACGCGTAGGCCGATACCAGCTGGTCGATAGCGGCGCCCTTGTTGGGCGCCGGCACGGCACCGGTCAGCAGCTTGGTGACCTTGCGGCCTTTGGCGGTTTCGACCCAGGTGTTCACCCGCCAGCCATCGCCCTTCGGAACCTCGACGCCGACCTCGAGGTGCCCGGCACCGGTCGCCGGGTCGTAGTCGGCGACCACCCGTAGGTCGCGAACGTGCACGGCATCCCGGGCTTCGAGGTGCACCGAGCGGTGGATGCCGCCATGCCACCAGTGATCCTGGTCCTCGATCCAGGTCACGTCGCCGTAGCGGATCACCATGATGCCGAGGGTGTTTTCGCCTGCGCTGAGATGCGGGGTGAGGTCGAACTCCGAGGGCAGGCGCGAGTCTTTGCCCATGCCAACGAAGTTGCCGTTGCACCACACGGCCGCGACGCTTTCGGCACCGCCGAGGTGCAACACGACCTGGCGACCCTTCCACTTCTTTGGCGGGGTGAAGGTGGTGACGTGCAGGCCGGTGGGGTTTGGATCGGGCGACTCGGGCGGGTCGAGCGGCCACGCCATCACGATGTTTGTGTAGTGGGGGTAGTCGCCGGTGTCTTGGCGGGTCCAAACGCCGGGCACGTCGATCGACCGCCAGTTGCCTCGCTTGGTCTTGGGCTGGTGCCAGTTGGCAGGTGCGTCGGTTGGGCGGTCGACCAACCGGAACTTCCACGAGCCATCGAGCGACATACGCCACGGGCTCGAGCCACTGGCCTTGGCGGTTTTCGTATCGGTAAACGGCGTGAGTGGGGGGCGGGCCGGGAGCCGGTTGACCTCGGTCAGTTCGGGCTGGAGCAGGTCGGTGATAGCCAACATTCTCGAAGACTAGACGGTTGGCTCCTCGGCCTCTCCGGTCGCCCGACCCAGATCCGAGACGGTTGCGCTCGCCAGCAGTTCGGCGATCTGCTTCTCGTTGTACCCGAGTTCGGTGAGCACTTCGACGGTGTGTTCGGCCAGCTGGGGTGACGGGCCGCTCACCGAGACCGGGGTGGCTCCGAGATCGAAGGGCATTCCGGCGGTGGTGTACCCACCGAAGGCCGGATGATCGAGGTCGACCGCATAGTCGTTGGCTCGCACTTGGGGGTCCTCGAGCGCGTTGGTACCGAGGTGGTACTTCCCGCACGGGTACCCGGCGGCCCGGAGTTGGGTGATCCACTCATCGGTCGTTCGGGTGGCAAACAGCGCTTCGGCCTCATCGACGATCGCCTGGAACTCCTCGCTGTGGGGCTTGTTGAGCGGAGCAGGCGCAATGCCGGTGATTTCGTGGAACCGGGCGATGAGCCCTGGCGACATCCCGGCGATCGAGATGAGTCCGTCGGCGGTGGGGTAGAAGCGGAAATACAACCGGTACACGCCGCTTGCCGACACCACACTCGACTCGTACATCTCGCGTTGCTCGGCAAAGGTGGCCCCCGCTTGCTGCAGCAGCTCGAGGTTCTCGTGGATGGTGTCGATCGTTCGCTTGTCGCGTTCGAAGCGGGCCAGCATCGGGGTACCCAACATCAGTGCTGTTCCGAGCAGTGACGCGTCGACCCGTTGTCCAACCCCAGTGGCGTCGGCGTGGCGCAGGGCCGAAACCACACCGAGGGCACTTACTGCCCCAGAGGCAAAGTCGATAAACGCCGGGCGGGTCGGTAGGGGCGTGCCGTCGGCCGTGCGGTTCATCGCGAAACCGAGGCCGCTGAGGCCTTGGACCAGCACGTCGTACCCGCCCTCGGTTGCGTCGGGACCCTTCGGGCCGAACGCCGACATTTCGAGTTGCACCAGACGAGGGTTAAGCGTCCGGGTCCGAGCCCAGTCAAGGCCGAACCGTTCGAGGTCGCCGAGTTTGAGCCCGATGAGCGCAACGTCGGCCCACTCGAGCAACGAGTCGACCACCGGGCGTGCAGCCTCGGCGCTCAGGTCGAGGGTGATCGCCCGTTTGCCCGGGTTGATCGTGGCGTAGGCCCGACCTTCAGCGGGAGCCAGCTGGGCGATATGGCGCATCGAGTCGCCGGCCAGCGGTTCGACCTTCACCACATCGGCGCCCATCCCGGCCAGCAGCCGCCCGCACTGGGGCACCGCGGCGTTTTGGGAGAACTCGACAACCTTCACGCCAGCCAGAACTTCGCTCATGGGCCGACCCTACGCCGTGGGTTCATGCCTTAGCTAGAGCGTGAGCTTCATCCGGATCTCGTCCTTGCACGGATCGGACGGGAGCGGTTGGTGGTCGCCGGTGAGTTCGAACCCACAGCGTTCGTAGAGTCGTTCGGCCGGGGCGTTGCCGCGCAAAACCCAGAGTCCGATGGCTCCAATTTCGGGGGCCTCGTGGGCCCAATCGATGCACGCCTGAACGAGTGCTTGCCCGACGCCGTGGCCTCGGGCTTCGGGGGCGGTCCACATCGAGACCAATTCGGCTTCGCCAGCAGCGCAATGTTCGGTGAGTGCCGACGTGATGATCGCAACCATGGCGACGAAGCCATCTTGGCTGGCGTCGGTGGCGGCGAACTGACCCGACACGAACCCGGCCGAACCGGTGCGGCATCGTTCGATCCACACGTCGTCGTCGTAGGCCCGTTCGGCCTCAAGGGTCGACGAGAAAGCCGACGGTGTGTCGGCGAGCGCTTGGAGGCGAGCATCACGCCAGGGTTTCCAGTGGTCTTGCTGAACCCGCATGACCGTGAACGAGGGTGGCGTCGTCATGCCCTAAGAGTGGCAAACCAGCCCGGACCGTGCCGAGGTTTTCGGCCGAGGGTGAGTCGCCGGTGTAGAACTACCAGGACAGATCATCGATTGGGGAAGACGTCGTGAACGTTCTGGTTATGGGTGGGTCGGCGTTTAATGGCCGGGCACTCGTCAAGGTGCTGCTCGAAGAAGGCCACGAGGTGACGGTGTGCAACCGGGGACGCACGGTGGTTGAACACCCGGGTCCGGTCGCGCTGCTGGCCGCCGACCGCACCGACCACGATGCGCTGCGGGGTGTACTCGCCGGAACCGAGTGGGACGCCGTGATCGATATGACGGCGTATCACCCCGAAGATGTCGAGCTGATGATCGAACTCTTCGAAGGCCGGGTGGGCCACTACATCTACGTCAGCTCGACGGTTACCTACGCCGAGGTGACACCCGATCGGCCCGGGCCGATCGACGAGTCCTACCCCGACGATCGAGGCCCGAACCAGTACGAATATGGCCTGCACAAACTGCTGGCGGAAGATGCTCTGGTAGCCGCCCATCGAGACCGAGGCTTTCCGGGAACCACCGTGTCGCTGTCGATGGTGTTTGGTCCGCACAATGCTTTGCCCGGGCGCGAGCAACGCATGTTCAGCCGGCTGCTGCTGGGCCGGCCGGTCTTGGTGCCGGGCGACGGCTCGACCCTAGGCATCGTCGGCCATGTCGAAGATCAAGGCCGAGCCTTCGCCGCCCTGTTGGGGGTCGAGGCATCGTTCGGCAAGCGCTTTAACCTCACCGGCGACGATCCGCACACCGACAACCGGTATGTAGAGGTCTTGGCCGGCGTGGTTGGGGTCAGCCCAGAGGTAGTGCACATTCCGGCACCGCTCATGGACGACCTGTGGGACAACAAGATCTCACTGACGCGCGACGGCGGTGCCAGGGCGTCGATGGATATCCGCCCGACCGACGCGGCCATCGACCGCGTGCTGCCGCACCTCCACAAAGGGCCACTCGCCAACCTGATTCAGCGGATCCAACCATCGATTCATCGGTGGAGCAGCGATGTGGTGTTCGAGGTCGCCGCGCTTAAGGAGGTGACCGGCTGGTCGCCCTCGTTCAACTTTGAGCAAGCGGCCGAACACACCTTCGCCTGGTGGACCGAAGCCGGCCTGCACCACACCGTCGAGCAAGACTTCACCTACGAAGACGAAATCCTCGCCCTCGTAGCCAACCACGAAAAGATCTGATCGCCTTTGACGTTCTGATTGCAGTTGAACCGCGCTTCGCGGCTCAACTGCAAAAATTTCGGGGCTCGGGGGTTAGCAGTTGATGAGAGTATCGGTGCCGGCACCGCCTCGGCAGGTGTCGTTTCCGATTCCGCCGTTGAGTAGGTCGGGGCCTTTGCTGCCGCGGAGGATGTCTTTGCCTTGGTCTCCGAAGAGTTTGTCGGTTCCGACATTGCCGTTGAGGATGTCGTTTCCGGGTCCGCCCCAGAGTTTGTCTTTGCCGGCTTTGCCGTTGAGGATATCGTGACCTGACCCGCCGTGTAGTTGGTCGTTGCCGGCGTAGCCGCAGATGATGTCGTTGCCGCCGCCGGCGTCGATGATGTCGTCGCCATCGGTGCCCGCGATTCGGTCATCACCATTCGTTGCCAGCGGCAGGTCGGTTCGACGGGGAAGCACAAGGTCGTGGGTTGCGTATCGGCCCATGCACCTGGGTCGCTGGTACACGGTTACCGAGTTGTGCGACTGCATCACCACGGTTCGACCGTTCTTCGAGACCACCGCATCGACAAATGAGCGCCAACGATCGTCCTCGCCCAGGTAGTACGACAGGTTGATCTCTTCGCCGGTCTTACGATCGATGATGTTCAGACCCGTGGTGGGATCGTTCACGTTTCCGGAGCTGACGATCGGCAGCCAGCGCCCGGTTGCCGATGGTCGGAACACCGCCCCACCGAGGTCGGAGTTATAGGTGATGCGGGTCGTTTCGCCCGTGGGGATGTCGTAGGTGTACTGGTCGCCGTATTGTCCGGCAGGTTCGACCCGGGGGTCGAGTGTTTTGTCGTCGGAGGAGAACACGAGCTCGTCGCCCTTCGGGGAGAGGAAGGCTCGATTGACTTCTCCGGTTGTCTCCGGGGTAACGCTTCGGTACGTGTCGGTGGCCGGGAAGTACAGGAAGGGTTGCTCGCCGAACTCGAAGTTGACCTTGGGTTCGGGGGTGAGATCCGACGACGAACTCACGAACGAGACGACCGACCCGTCGTCGCTGATCTCCGGACTTCGAGAAATGCCGTCGGATTGCCGAGTGATGTTGTCGGCCTCGCCAGAGACGGCGTCGAACAACAAGATGTCGTAGTACCAACGGGGCGCACCGGGAATCACGAAGATGATCTCGGCAACCACGGTCCGATTGTCGGCCGCAACCCGGGCGCTGATGATCCTGACTTGGGCCCACCACGGCGAAGTGTCAAAGAGTTCGGTGAGGTCGGTGGTTATACCGGTGGCGATCTCATAGGAGTAGACCCGTGACTGGTTTGCCAGCAGGCTCAGATCGAGCAGCAGGTCGCTAAAGATCAGTCGCGAGGAATCTGGGCTGAAAGAGATCGATCCGGTGTTGAGCAGGATGTTTCGACTTACGTGGGTCGTTTCGCCGGTCTCGATGTCGTACAGGTACACCTCGGCCAAACCTTGGGCCGTGCCGTAGGCGACGTATCGGCCGTCGCGTGAAACGGCGACCTCGCGGATTCGGTGGGGGAGGATTGGGGTGACTTCGATAATCCGATCGTCCGAAGCGATCGGGGCTGCTTCGGCCACCGTTTGGCCGGCAGGTAGGCCGGTAGCAGCGACGGCGGCCGCCAGCAGGGCGACGAGGAATCGGAACAACATGGGGTTCCCGTCGGCTAATCGACCAAAACTTCCACCCAACCCACGTTCTGATTGCCGTTGAACCGCGCCTGGCGGCTGAACTGCAAAAATTTCGGGGGTCGGGGGTCGGGGGTAGGGAGTGGGGGTTAGAGACCGGCTTGGTTTCTTAGCCAGCGCCACTGGAGGAAGCGGCGGCCTACCAACAAGATGTAGATCACCCCGGCGGCAATGATCAACCAACCCAACCAGCCCACCCAGAGCGAGATTGCGTAACCGATGGCGGCGATAAGGACGCCTACGAAGGCGTCGGCGGCGAGCACCGACTTCCAGTTGACGGCGAAGGTCGCCTTGCGAGCATGACGGCCCATCGCCCCAAGGTCGAGGGCCTCGATGTCTACATCGGGAAGGTCGGCTGGGTCGGTCATGCGGTGGGGGTCCTAGTTCGGGATGATGGTTCCCATGTTCATGACCCCGTTCGGGTCATAGACCGCCTTGAGCTTTTCGAGCATCGGGTACGACGTGCCGTACTCGTCCTTCACCCACGGGGCCCGAGCCTTGCCCATGCCATGGTGGTGCACGATCGAGCCGCCATAACGCAGCGTCTCCTCGACGATGATCGAGATGATTGGCATATAGAGCTCTTCGGTCTCGTTCTCGGGAGCGGTGTCGCCAAGATCGAAGAAGTAGTTGAAGTACAGGTTCGTGCCGTTGATATAGCTATGGCTCGAATGGCCACCCAACAAGGTGATGCCATCGATCTCGGCCCGAATACGGGGGATCACGGCGTCGTAGATCTTCTGGATGCTGGTCCAGTCGGCCGAGACTTCGGTGGTCCGGTTGACGTTGCGTTCGTCGCGGATCCGGTTGGCCTCGCGCACGACCTTGGTTTCGTCCCACACGAGGTCGTTAAACCACTCGTCGACCAGCCGTGGTTCGATTGGTTTGCAGCCCGGGTGCTTGGCCACGATCTCGCGGATTCCCTCGGCGGTCGCCTCGGCGATTCGGGCGTTGCCTTCGGTGGTGAAGATGATGGTCACCTCGTCGGGGTCGGCCATGTGCGAGAACTGGAGCTGGCCGTCCTCGTAGTCGTACAGCCGGGCGACGGCGGGTTTGAATCCAGCCACCATTACCTCGCGCAGCACCTCGAAGCCTTCGGACATTTCCTTGGTGGTCCAGCCGAGGTACTGGTTGTTCTCCGGCATAAACGGGAACAATTTCACCGTGACTTCGGTGATGTAACACAGCGCGCCTTCGTTGCCGATCACGATGTGGCGAATGTCGGGCCCGGCGGCGCGGCGGGGGATGCTCTTGATGCGCGACACCTCGCCACCGGCAAACACCACTTCGCAACCGACCACCATGTCTTCGATGCCGCCGTACAGGGTGGAGAGCTGACCTCGGCTGCGGGTGGCGACCAATCCACCCATGCTGGCGATTGGCTTGGATTGCGGCGAGTGGCCGGTGGTGAGGCCCACCTCGCGGCACGCGTCCTCAAGGGTTTGGAGCGGCACACCACAGCCGACGGTGGCTTGCATGTTGTAGGGGTCGATGTTGATGATCTCGTCAATCAGCGACCCGTCGACCACGATCGAGCGGTCGGTTCCGCTTTCGAGGCCGCCTTCGGTCGCGGTACCGCCGGTGCGGGCAACCACGTTGACATCATTGGCATCGGCGAAGGCCAAAATCTTCGACACTTCGTCGGTCGAGTTCGCCATAACCACGGCCACCGGAAGTTGGCGGGTGTGGGTGTCGAAGATGGTCTGGAGCTTGCGGAAGTGGTCGACACTGGCGAGCTTGAGCGTGGGTTCGTCGGTGATCACCCGGTCGGTGTCGACGATCTGGCCCAACTGTTCGATGACGGCTTCAGAGGTAAGAGACATGGGTCAACTTTCGGTCCAAACTGAATCAGGTGTCTGACACCTGATTCAGTTTGCTCGTTGGTAGAACGGGTCGGTGTAGTCGCGGATACCGGGCAAGACCGTAGTGAGGATCTGCCGGTAGGTCGCGACATTGGTCGGATTCGGGGTGAAGGTTTCGCGGTCGCTGCCCATGGCGGCCGAGGCAGCTTCGATCGATGGGTGGATGCCAACCGCGCTGGCGGCACACATCGCGGCGCCCAGGCTCGCACCCGACGCGCCGGTGGCTCGAGAGGTCGGTAGGTCGAAAACGTCGGCGAAGATAGTCATGAAGAGGTCGCTGTTGCTGCCTCCACCCGACAAGACGATGTTGTCGATCGAGGCGCCGACGTCGTCGACCATGGCATCGACATGGGTCTTCATCGTGAGGGCGATCGCCTCAAGCACCGCCCGGTACAGGTGGCCGCGGGTGTGGCGGGCGTCGAAGCCCAATATGGTGGCCTTGCGGAATGGTTTGTCGGTTGGCGCCAAAAAGTCGAGCACCATGACCAAGCCATCGCTGCCGGCCGGAAGGTCGACGGCCTCTTGTTCGAGGTAACGCTCGCGCCCTAGTCCGGAGGCTTCGGCCGCGGCGGCGAACTCGGGGCCCAACAGGTCGAGCAGCCACGTGAGGGTCCACATGCCGCGCCGGATGCCATTGCTCTCGTAGAGATACACGCCGGGCATGCTGGCGAAGTTGGTCCAGAAGCTTTTGGTGGCTGGCCGGTTTTCGGCGCCGTGCATCATGGCGGCGATGTAGGTGCCGAGCGAGATCAACACCGTGGAGTGGGCCAACGAACCGGCCCCCAACATCTCGACCGCTTTGTCGTTGGCGGTCGACACGACCGGGGTTCCTGCAGCGATGCCGGTGGCTGCCGCAGCCGCAGCGGTGATGGTGCCGATGATCTCGCCCGGTTGTTGTAGCTCGAAGAGCTTTTCTTGCTTCGTGCCGTGATGGTGGTGGTGCTTGGGGTTGTCGCTCCACCGCCACGTATCGGTGTCGATCGGCCACTGCAGTGCAATGTTGTTGGCGGCGGTGTCGATGAACGCCCCGGTCAGGCGGTGGCCGAGGTATCCCGACAGCGTGGTGGCCCAGACAACGTTGGGATTGTCGGGCGTGTAGGCGGTGTACGCGCGGTCGTCCATCCAGTTGATAACCGGTTCGGTGAGTTGGCCGTCGGTATCGAGGAACGCCTTGCAGCACCGGATCGGGCACAGTCCAACGGCGGCGATCTCGACGTCGGGCGCCAGGCTCGACAACGCCTGCTTCGTTGCGGCACAGGTGGCGTCCCACAGGTCGTCGTCGGGGTGCACGACCACGCCGGGCGTGGGCCGCAGCGTGGGCCGCAGGGTTTGTTGGCCGCGGGCCACTTCGGTGCCGTGTTGATCGAACACCACGACCTTGGCGCTTTGGGTGCCGCAGTCGATGCCGAGCAGGTACTGGGTCACCGGACGAGGTAGCCGCCGTCGACGGCGAGGATGTGGCCGTTGACGTAATCCGACGCTTGGCTGGCCAAAAACACCGCGGTACCCATGAGGTCGACTCGTTCGCCCCAGCGTTCGGCTGGGATGTGGTCGAGCACCCGTTGATTGGTTTCGGGGTTGCCGCGGGTGTTTTCGGTGATCGCCGTGGCGAAGTAGCCCGGGGCGATGCCGTTGACCTGAATGTTGTGCATCGCCAGTTCGTCGCAATACGCCTTGGTGAGCCCGGCGATGCCGTGCTTTGTGGCGGCGTAGGCGGGGGAGAGGCGTCCGCCAAGAAAGCTGAACATCGAGCAGATGTTGATGATCTTGCCCGAGCGTTGCGGGATCATCACCTTGGCGGCTTCATGGCTCATCTCGAACGCCGCGGTGAGGTTGACCGCCACGGTGGCATCCCACTTGTCGCGGCCGAAGTCGAGCACGTCGTCGAGCGGGCACACGCCGGCGCTGTTGATCAGGATGTCGACCGACCCAAAGGCATCGATACACGAGGCGATGACCTTGGCGGGTTCGCCGTCTTGGGTGATGTCGGACTCGAGAAAGGCGTACTGCTGCCCGGTCGCCTCGATGAGTTCGGCGGTGGTTCCGTCGTCGTCGGCCAGGCTTGGCACGAACACGTTGGCGCCGGCGGTGGCGAGTGCGGTGGCAAACCCTTGGCCGAGCCCGGAGTTGCCTCCGGTGACAATCGCCGTCTTGCCGGCGAGGTCGAACCAGTTCATCGAAAAGTCGGTCAGCGACATGGGGCCTCAGGTTAGACGCCGGTTGCCCCAGCGGGGTCGGTGGAGCTTTTTCGACGCCGTTACTTTACATACCTGTTAATTAACTAGTAGGTTAACTGCCGAGATGACAACCCTTACGCCCGTCGGGCGTGCCGACCGAGAAGACCGACTCGACGAAACCTTTGCTGCGCTGGCCAACTCGACCCGCCGCGCCATCTTGGCCCGGCTCGCCAACGGCGAAGCGAACGTCACCGAACTGGCCGAACCGTTCGACATGACCCTGCCGGCGATCTCGCGTCACCTAAAGGTGCTCGAAGATGCGGGGCTCATCGTCCGAGGGCAACGAGCCCAGTATCGCCCGTGTGCGATCAACGCTGAACCCCTCGAAGAGGTAGCGAACTGGACCGAGGCGTACCGCCCGGTGTGGGAAGACCGGTTCGACCGGATGGACGCCTACCTCGAAAAAGTCGCCAAACAATCCAACGAAAAAACAGAGAGAGAACAACCGTGAGTATGTCCGCAGAAGAATCCATGCGCATCGAGCGCACCGTCGCCGCGCCGATCGACTTGGTGTGGCAAATGTGGACCAAGTCCGAGCACTTTGCTGCTTGGTACGGGCCGATGGGTGCCGAGATTCCGGTGGCCAACATGGACGTGCAGGTTGGCGGCAAGCGCCACATCTGTATGGCGATGCAAACCCCCAACGGCCCGATGAAGATGTGGTTTGTGGGCGAGTACCTCGAGATCGAGGAGCCCACTCGTCTCGTCTACACCGAATCGATGTCCGACGAGGACGGCAATGTCATGTCACCCGCCGATATGGGGATGCCTGAAGGATCGCCCGACACCACCCAGATCGTGGTCGAGCTGACCGCCGCCGGCGATCAGACCAACATGGTGCTGAGCCACGTGGGTGTGGCTCCCGATTCGCCTGGCGCAGGCGGTTGGGGCATGGCGATCGACAAGCTCGATGCGCTAGCGGTGTCACTCGCGTAACACCCGCCTGAGTGTCCGGCGATTACATCTCCAAGCATTCCGAGATCTGCACACTGGATCCGGCCGCGAGAACTGGACAGCCCTTGGCGATCTCTTTGGCGTCGTCGAGCGAGTCGGCCTTCACCACCGTGTAGCCGGCCAGCGACGACGGCAGATCGATGTCGCCGTCGGGTCCGATTGCGGTGTGGGCACCGAACGGGTTACCGCCGTCAACCAGATTCTCGCCGATCGTTCCGTACCAGGATCCCCAGGCATCCATGATCGCTTGGACAGCAGTGGGGTCCTCTGGGAAGTCAGCTGGTTGTCCGTGGTAGGTGAGTACGTAAGTCGTCATTGTCTTGGTTCCTTCTGTGTGTTTTGAGGGCGTGTCCCCCGGTTACCAAGACGTCGAACGACGGTGCCGAAAATCGACACCGTCGTCCAAATTTCTTTCTGGTCATGGGTTTGGTGGACCTAGACCGGCCCCATGGCGTGGTTTGAATGAATGCTGAGTTGGTTGCCGTCGGGATCGATGGCGCCAAACGAGTCGTGGGGGTGACCCCGCTTGATCTCGGTGACGGTTGCTCCGGCTTGACCAACGATCTCCCACGTTTCGTCGATGTCGTCGACGATGAAGTCGAGTGACGATGTTCCACTCTGCCCGGGGTGCACCACGATATGGGTGCCCCCGCGCAGTTCGAGGATCACGGTCTGTCCCATATCGACGACAAGGCGCAGGCCGACTTCGGTATAGAAGTCGCGCAGCGCAGCGACGTTGGAGGATGGAACGGTTACGTGGCCGATCCCAAAGCGGGGTCGAGGGTCGGTTTCGCCTGGGGCGGATTGCAGTGCGGTGGTTTGAACTACTGGTAGTGACAAAAGTATTCCTTCTGGTTGTTGTTAGGTATGCTTAACAACCCTGCCGCCCCGGTTCCTATTCCGCCGCCGGGCGAAAACTGTAGTCCTGCGACATCCCGTGCCCGTCGAGCGTTCTGATTGCAGTTGGTCGGCCCAGAGCCGTTCAACTGCAAAAGTTTCACGGTTTGCGCGGTCGGTGGCTGGTTAGCTTGCCGACGCCGTTGCCCGGTTGAGCCGCTCGGTGATGTCGTTGCAGTCTTCACAGCCCCAGAGGCGGTTGTAGATGATGCAGCCGAGGCAGATTGCGGCGGTGGCTTCGAGGGTTGCCGCGCCGACGAGTGCCAGGGCAACCAGCTTTGCTGCGCCGGTGAAACCAGCGAGGAACAATGCGGCGGTCGTGGTCGAGAACGCGAGGCCAATCGATTGGGCGAAGCGCTTGGGTGCGCCAGGGACGATGCGGTGTTCGCCCGGAAGGCGGGGGGTGATGACTCGGGTGACCAGTTGGCCAAGCGGGCTCAGCGTCGGGCCAGTAAGCACTCGGGCGGCAAAGCCGTACACCAGCGGGATGAGTACCCAGCCGCTGCCGGTGATCACAAAGGTCAGGCCCATGAGTACGACGCCGGTCGCTACCAAGCGGGCAGAGGTTTCGTTTACTTGGTCTGGGAAGGAGAACACGTTCGACACCTTTCGAGTCTATAGAGGTATAAACCCGATAAGAATAGTCGGGTATTCCCTTTTTCGTCCCGAACCAAACGAATGCCTAGGTTGGATCACAACGTAGGGATAAGGGAAGAAGGAAGAACCCATGGCTGATGTCGTCATTGTTGAGGCCGGTCGGTCGCCGATCGGGAAACGGAACGGTTCGCTTTCTGGCGCCCACCCCAACGACATCCTTGGGCCGGTGATGATGGAGGTGCTCAACCGCGCCGGCGTTGCCTCGAGCGACGTCGGCCAGGTGGTTGGTGGGTGCATCAACAAGGTTGGCGCCCAAGCGATGAACATCACCCGCACTGCTTGGCTGAGCCACGGCGGCGCAGAAGAAGTGGCCGCCACGACGGTCGATGCCCAATGTGGGTCGTCGCAGCACGCCGTCAACACCGCCCACGCGTTGATCGCCGCAGGTGTCGAAGACATTGTTTTGGCATGCGGCGTCGAGTCGATGAGCCTTATCCCTATCGGCGCCGACGCTGGCGCAGGAGCAAAGGCTGGCTACGGCAAACCCGTGTCGCGCACCTACTTCGAGCACTACGAATTTGTGAGCCAGTTCGAAGGCGCGGAGCGAATCGCCGACAAGTACAAGATCAGTCGGTCCGACACCGACGCGTTCGGCCTCGAGTCCCAGGAGCGGGCCGCGGTCGCGGTTGCTGAGGGCCGATTCGAAACCCAGATTATCCCCGTCGAGGCACCCCTGCTCGACGACGAGGGCAACAGGACCGACGAGACGGTTACTGTCACCCGCGACGAAGTCCCTCGCGATACCAGCCTCGAACAGTTGGCCAAGCTCAAGCCGGTGGCCCGAGAAGACGGCGTGCATACCGCCGGGTCAGCATCGCAGATCTCCGATGGGGCGAGCGCAGTGCTGCTGATGAGCGCCGACAAAGCGGCCGAACTCGGCATCACACCACTCGCCCGAGTTCTTCAGACCGCATTGGTCGGCTGCGATCCCGTGCTGATGCTCGAAGGGCCGATTCCCGCAACCAAGAAGGTGTTGGAGCGTGAAGGGATCACCGTCGACGAGGTCGACGTGTTTGAGATCAACGAGGCCTTCGCCTCGGTGGTCCTGGCGTGGGCGAGCGAACTCGGACCCGACATGGCCAAAGTCAACCCGAACGGCGGAGCGATCTCGCTTGGGCATCCACTCGGCGGAACCGGTTGCTTCCTCACCACCAAGGCCGTACACGAGCTGCAACGAAGCGGTGGCCGTTACGGCGTGATCAGCATGTGCTGTGGCGGCGGCTTAGGCACCGGGACACTGATCGAGCGGATGTAGGGCTGCTCGCTTGGCCGGTTTGGGTTAGGTCGGCAGCTCGATGACCGCAAAGCTCGAGGTGGCGCTCGCGATGAGTCGGTCGTCGTCGTCGGTGACTCGCGCCTGAAGATGGATGATCCGCCGACCGGCGGTAAGCACCGTGGCCTCGGCGGTCAGCGTCCCTTCCGAAACGCCCTTGTGAAACCGGGTCTGCATCTCGATGGTGGCGCACATCTTTCCTTCGCCGAGCACGCTCATCACCGCCGCACCCATCGCGGTGTCCATCATGGCGAACGTCACCGACCCATGCGGCACACCGTTCGGGTTCATGTGGCGCTCATCGAGTTCGAGAACGGCAGTGGCGTTGCCATCCCCTGGGGTCACCGAGAAACCCATGAACTCTTGAATCGGAAAGCCCGCTGACGACATCGGCCGAATCTACCCGAGCGCCCGAACTCGGATGCAAAAGTGCTGCCAGAACGACAGGTCTGCATCCGAGTTCGGGTGGGTAGTCCAACGTGGCGCACGTTTGGCCTAATTCGATGCATCTACGTCGCCATTGTCGGTTCCGTCGTTCGGCGTACAGGCTTAAGGTTGGTCCATGACTACTCGTGTGCTGATCGTGTTGTTTGACCACGTCGACTTGCTCGACGTTGGTGGCCCCTACGAGGTGTTCCTTACCGCCAATCGCCTTGCCGAACGCGATGGCCAGCCAGCTCCGTTCTCGGTAGCCACCGCGTCGGCCGATGGTCAACCGGTCACCGCCTACGGCGGCTTGGGGCTGGCGCCATCGGAGCCCGAAACCGATGGTCCGTACGATCTGGTGGTCGTCCCTGGAGCGGTCGATATTGACGCGGTCGTCGACGATCCAAAGGCGATGGATTTCATCGCCAAGCTGGTAGGCGAAGCGGCGCTCAAGTCGTCGGTGTGTACCGGGTCGCTGCTGCTCGGACACCTCGGAGTTCTGGCCGACCGACAATGGACGACCCATTGGGAGGACATCGCCCCTGCTGGAGAGAGGTTCGGTTCGCCAGGCGTGGAGGGCCGACGTTGGGTCGACGACGGCGACCTTGTTACCGCCGGTGGCCTGAGCTCGGGCATCGCGATGGCGCTGCACTTGGTGGCCCGAATCGCCGACGGTGGGCTGGCCGAACGAACCGCCCGCCAGATCGAGTACGACTGGGATCCTTCGGGCGACCGTTCGTCCTAGGGCCCCGAAATACAGCCGGGCGAGGCATCCTCAAGCTGTGCCAATCGATCGGCAAACTCGGCATCGCTGATGGCGAGATCAGAGGTCGTTGGCTTCGAGTGTGAGTCACCGATGGAGAACAGCTCCTCACCACCGAAATAGGTGTCGGCGACCACGTCGTTCGACGCCTCGAACTTGCGCCGAATCATGGCGAGGACCTCGGGCGGCGGGACGAACTTGGGTTGGGATTGGTCGTCTTTGAGGGTCAACAGCACCTGCGCTTCCTGGTTCAGCCGGTATCCCTCGCGGTTCAACCGCAACTTAAAGGCCAACATGGGGGCGCTAAGCGTGGGGTTCTTCGAAGGGACCGACTCGAACCGAGCCTGTTGATCGGGGCTGAGCTGCAGGCTGAACTGCAGAAAGTCGGCGACGATGTCGCCACCGATGAGGGACTCGCGTTCGAATCGCCGCACGATTACTGGCCGATCGAACGCGTCGGTCCATCGCCGGAGGAAGGCGGCGTAGTTTGCACCGAAGGTTTGGCTGAAGTCGTCGAGCGAGTCGGTGAGTGTGGAGCGTTGTACTCGTTGGGCGTACGCCGATGTTACGTACGAGCCTTGTTCGCGCAGGTAACAGACCGGCTGGGTGTCGAAGCCGTCGAGAAACGCGGCCACCTTTGCGGGTTCGCAATTTTGGAACGCTTCGCTGCTGAGCAGGATCGACTCTTCGGCCGCCGTCTGGAGCTGGGTTCGATAGTCCGATAGCGCAGCTTGGTCGTCGGCTTTCACCGCGTCGGCAACCGGGTGATGGGCGGCGTGAAACCCCATCGACAGATACAGGTACCCGAGCTCGCTCAGCAGCTCGCGGTTGTGGTGCAACGTGTACTGCAAGGTCGAGGTACCGGTCTTGTGTCGACCGATATGCAGCAGAACCTTTTGAGCCATCGACACCGACTGTACGTGGGCGAGTGCCGGCCAAATTAGTCGGCGATAGGGTCAGGCGATGACTACCCAACCGCGAGCTGTGCTGTTCGATGCCGCGGGAGTGTTGACCGCACCGTTCTCGTTCGAGTTGGTGGAGGCGGCGATCGAGGCCGGAGCCGATGCCGATGTGTTGGTCGAGGTGCTGCTTCCGATCTTCTCCGAAGCGGGCGACGGCGACTCGGTGGGCAACCGGCTTGAGCGGGGCGAGGTGAGCCTCGAAGAGTTCCTGGTGTCGTTGGGCGCCGCCGAGCCACACATTCGCAAGGTGATCGATCCAACCCAGTCGACCTTCTTCGGTGCGAAGTGGGGCCCAAACGAAGCGATGCATGAGTTCGTCGCCGAGGTGCACGAGGCGGGGTTTGCCACGGCGCTGGTTTCGAACAACGTGCGCGAGTGGCAGTCGACCTGGGACCGGATCGTGCCAGCGAGCCTGCCGTTCGACGCCCGGGTCTTCTCGTGGGAGATCGGTGCTCGCAAACCCGAACCTGCGATGTATGCCCATGCGCTCGAAGCGTTGGGTGTTGCGCCGAACGAGGCGCTGTTCATCGACGACTTCGCCACCATGGCTCAGGGTGCACGCGACGTCGGAATGGCGGCGATCGACTTTGTCGATGCGGCCTCGGCGATCGAACAGGCGCGGTCGCTCCTCGGGCTCTAGGCGGCGATCGGCGCTTTCGACAGCTGCTTGCGAAGGCGCAGCATCCCGACCCGGAACCCGGCCGAACCAATCCAGGCGGCCACTGGGCTGAGGGGTCCGGGCAGGTACTTCATCTCGACATCCTCAACCCACATCACCTGACAACCCGACGCGGTCGGCGTTACCTCGAAGCGGGCCTTGCCGAGCAGGACCGGGCCGAGCTTGCGGACCTCGCACGTGCCGGACTCAGCGTCGTCGTCCCACGAGCATTCGGTGACTTCCATGCGGTCTTCAAGCGCCGCCGGACCGTAACCGGTGATGGCGGTGAAGGTGGCGCCGACCGCCGTCGGGTCGGCACTGTGGACCTCGACTCGGGTGGCCGGTATCCACGCTTCGTGGGCCTTCCAGTCGATGAGTTCGTCCCACACTCGTCGGGCGGGCTGATCGAAATCGATGGTGAGGGTGAAAGCTACTGGTGTCATGAGAGTTCTCTATCGAGCGTTGGCGGGCAGCCCTTGTCGGAAAAGCCCTTCGGGTATTGGGGCGCCGCAGCGAACCAGCGAGATGTGCCACGACGGTGATGCGCCGAGTGCCCACCGCAGCGCGTCGATGGTTTTGCTACCGAACGTTTGGGCCCGACTCGACGGTTGAAGGTCGAGTTGGGTGAGTAGCGGTTCGGGGATCGTGGTGAGCGCCGCATCGAACAAGATGCGGTAGCCGACCTTGATGGGGGGCGACAGCGGGGGGCTTTTCAGAAAGCCGGTGGCGCTGGTCTGGTGCTTGGTGACCTGGCGGTCGGGGTGCTCAACGATCCACTCGGTGAGCTCGCGAGCGGTGCGGGGGAGCGGGTCGGCGCCGAGCAACTCGCCGATACGTGTTTGTTCAGCAACGAATTGGTCGGCGTCGGATTCGCTCATGTCCTCGGGTCCGAATTCGCGGTAGGCGGTGAGGAACGAGTCGGTGAGAACGTTGTGAACCCACGCCGCCATCTCGGGCCGGTTGGCGCTGTAGGGCAGGCCGCGCTCGGAGGTGCCGGTGACCGGTCGGTGGGCGTTGCGGACAACCTCGACCGCCGCTTCGACCTCGGGCATGGCGCCGTAGGTGGTTTCGGTTACCCACACCGAGGTGCGCGACAGGCGGCCGAGCGGGTCGGCCCGGTAGGTCGAGTGATCTTCCACGCCGGCAACAACTTCGGGGTGGGCCGACTGAACGACCAGTGCCCGTATGCCGCCCAGGAACACCGACGAGTCGCCGAGCACCCGCCACGACACCGAATCGGGGCCGAGTAACCCCGGGTCGCCCTCGTAGTCGAGGGTGTGTTCGAGGGGCATCGGGCCGTGGGAGAACAAACCGGTGAGCGCCGAAACGACCGAGTCCTGCACGCCTCGAGTTAGCTGACTGAGCGGGTTCACCGGGTCTCCTTTCGCCGATTGTCCGAACCCGAAATGGTACGACGAAGTGGTTCGGGCAGCGCTGGCGAATGGGGGTTTCTAGCCGTCGGTGTGAGGCAGCATGTAGGTGCCTTGAGCGGTGGCGCACGGTGGGTTGTCGTCGGTCCAGATGCTCACCGTGCCGACCACCGAGCGGCGCCCCGCCTTGTCGAGGGTGGCCTTGGCCCACAGCGTGTTGCCCTGGCCCGGGCGCAGGTACCGGATCGAAAGTTCTGAGGTGAGCGCCATCGGCTCGATTCGGTCAAGTGCGCCAAACACCATGTACCAAAGCGCGGCGTCGGCCAGTGCGAACTGGCTCGGCCCGGGAACAAACCCACCGGGACGGGTCGAGGCTTGGCTGAGGTCGGTGCTGACCAGCGCATGGGTGAGCGACAGTTCGATGCACTGGTGGGCCGAGTTACCAGGCCACATTTCGGCCAACGCCTTGTTCACATCGTCAGGAGTAAGCGGCATGGCTCGATACTACGAGTTGTGCATCGAGAGCGGTAAGAGGTTCTACGTCGGGCAGTTCGCAAAGGCCCGAACCGTGAAGGTGCCGGCGCCTTCGATCTTGGGTGGCACCGCGGTAAAGGTGAAGCCGGTGGCGGGCAGCGCTTCGAGGTTGGTGAGGTGTTCGATGATGGGGATGTCGGCCCGCAGCAGCGTGGTGTGAACCGGGCGCTGGCCTCCTTCGGTGGAGTCGATGTTCAGCGAATCGATCCCTACACACGCCACCTTTGCGTCGCGTAGCGCCTCGGCGGTGCCCGCCGACAGATACGCGTGGCCTTCGAGGTAACGCTCGGTTCCGAAGTGTTGGGAGTGGTCGGTACGAATCAGCACGGCATGGCCTTGCAGGCCCGCCACGTCGTCATCGGTCAACTCGATGCAGGTTTCACCCCGGTGGTCGAGACACACGGCGGGAACCCCGGCAACCGTTTCTAACGCCAGCTCGGTCAGGTCGTGCCCGTCGCCAAACCGGTGGAACGGAACGTCGATGTAGGTGCCGGTGTTGGTGCACATGGTGATCAGCCCGATCTGGAACGTGATTCCTGGCCCGTAGATTTCCTCGGCCGCTGCTCGTGTGAGGTGGTCGGCGATAACCGGCACGGGCAGCCCGGGGTAGGTGACCATGCCATCGGTGATCGTGTGGCTGAGGTCTACAAGAGAGGACAAGGGTGACGCTCCGAGTGGTGATGAAGGACTGACGCTGATTCTTGTCGAGTTTGGTCCGCCGACCCGTCGAATTTGTGGCGTTTCGATCGTCGCCGACGCGTTCCCTATGGTGAGGGGCATGGCGAGGAGGGGTTTGACGTGACCAACACCGAGGTTGAGTACAACGAGATTGCTATTGCCACCGCGGCCCGGCTCCATGATTTACGCACCGCGGCGGCCGCCGCTCGCAAGAAGTCCGACCGGCCCGCCCGAACGCTCGATCAGATGCTGCCGTCGTTCGACAAAACGGCGCTGGGCGTTGCCGCCGAATGGGAGCAGATGGGCGAGCGGTTGGTGTCGGCCGAACTCGAAGCCCAAGCGCAGGCCTTGGGTGCACGGTTTGAGCATCTTGGCGTCACCCTCGGCACCGTGATTCACGACGTCGATCTCACCAACCGAACCGATGATCTCATCGCCTTCATTCGAGCAACGTTGCTGGAACGCAAGGTCATCTTCTTTCGCGACCAGAACCTGAGCGAGGACGACCAGGTGGCGTTTGGACGGTGCTTTGGTGGGCTCGATGCCTTCCCGTTCGGCATGCCCGGCGAGAACCCGTACATCCTCGAGATTCACCACGGTCCACGATCCCCCGGGTTCGAGAACGGCTGGCACACCGATGTCACCTGGATGGAGCGCCCGTCGCTCGGGTCGATTGCGCAGCTCATCGAGAAGCCCGAGGTCGGAGGCGACACGCTGTTTGCCGACAGCCACGCGGCCTATCTCGGGTTACCCGTCGATCTTCGAGAACGGGTCGATCACCTTACCGGCGTCAACGACTATCGCAACTTCCTTGCGGGCTACGGCGGCAAACCGGTACCCGAAGAGGTGGCCGCCGATATCAAGGCATCGATCCCCTTCGGTGTGACCCACCCGCTCGTGCGAACCCATCCCGAAACGGGCAAGCAGGCCCTCTATATCCATGGCGGATTCCTGCGCCACGATTCGCTTGCTGACTCCCGCACGGGCGAGTCGCTCGACCCGGGGGAATCTCGAGCGATCGTCAAACGGCTGCTCGAACAACACGCCAGGCCAGAATACGGATGCCGGTTCGCGTGGGAAGTCGGCTCGATTGCCTTCTGGGACAACCGAGCCGTGCAGCACTACGCCGCATCGGACTATTACCCCCACCGTCGAGTCCTACGGCGGGTCACCGTGAGCGGCGACAAACCGTTTCACCGCTCGACTGGCTCGGCGGATACCTAGGCGCTCACCGGCTCGACTCGATCTTCGTCGAAGGGGCGATCAGTTTCGTCGTCGCTCACATCATCGGGCTCGGCCATCGCTTCTGGCTGATCTGGCTGATCTGGGTGAGGTTTAACCT
Organism: uncultured Acidimicrobiales bacterium; assembly: GCA_938038815.1. Lineage (GTDB taxonomy): Bacteria > Actinomycetota > Acidimicrobiia > Acidimicrobiales > SHLQ01 > CALLQB01. The sequence goes on from CALHTF010000011.1 coordinate 94,835, forward strand.
GTTGCGCCGCAGCATCGGCTTTGCGGCGGCGTCGACGACGACGAGCTATCAGCAGGGTCAGCAGGAGCAGGCCGCCGAGGACCCCGGCCGCCGTCTTGAGGATCCGCGCCTTTCCGTTCGCTTCGATCTCGTCCATGCGGCCGTCAACCGATGTCGCTATCGATCGAGCGTCGTCGGCGCGTTCTTCCTCGAACGCTTTGGTTGCATCCGAATACAGGACCTCGGGATCTTCACCCCAAAGGCCAACCTGGGTAAGCAGGTTCGGCTCGATGTCGAGGCGAGCCCGAGCCGAGGCGATCGCATCGAGGCTGTCGATTTCGGTACGCAGACGATCGGCGATGGGCTGGAATTCATCGACCTTTGTGACGGCTTGAAAATCGACCTCTATCGAGTCGGCCAACTGCAGGCCCATTGAGTCCGCCTTGTCGGCCCGCTCGTTGCGGATGTCGTGGACCATGGCCTCGTCGGCCATGAACTCGTCGGCGAGTTCGAAGTTCCAGTCGTTCATCGCTCGACGCAAGCCAAGAGATGCTGCCCATTCGCCGCCCGCCTCAACGTGGGTCTGATAGTTGGTTCGTGCATCTGCACGATCGTCGAGCTTCGGAAAGTCGGTGGCTACCACGACGTGTTCTCGAAGAATTCCTTCTACGTCGGCGGTCGAGCCGCGCTCCTCCAGCAGGTCGAGCAGTCTTCGCCAGTTGTCAGGACCCCGGTGAACCAAATCGGGTTCGCCCTCGCCGAGATAGGAGATGTGATCGTTTGCCGCCGCGTCGACCACGTCGCGCAGCACTTGTTTGCCGCCGTCTTCGGTGGCGATTTGATGGATAACCCACCACGACGCGTTGTACGCGTAGCTCTCGCGTTCTTCGTCTTGTTCGCCCAGCGGTTCAGCGTCCCAGGAGTTGAGGTCGAGCAGGGTTGACCGGGTTGGTTTGTCGGGCTTTCGGCCCTCGTCGAGTTCGAGAGCGACCAGGCCTTGGTGGGCGAACTCTTCGGTGAGTCCCTCGTTGATCCATCGCGAATTGAAGAGTTTGCGGTTGAACCAGGCATGACCGAGTTCGTGAAGCGTTACCTCGGCGTCGAGGCTTTCGCCGATCTCGATGTTGTCGTTGCTCGTGTCGTACCAACCGGCGTAGCCATAGAGGTAGGGCGTAGAAGCTTCGGTGATCGTCAGCTGGCCCTCGACTGGCCACGGCTGACCGATCGCTTCCTCGAGGACCGGCAGGCCATCTTCGACCAGTTCGGTGACGGTCTCGAGCCATTCGGTATCGTCGGGCCACGCTTTGACCACCACGTCGTAGTCCTCAACGTTGGCGACCGCCTCGACGAGCTCGTCGTCGTCACGAACGGTCACGTAGGTCCAGAAGTCTCGGGGCTCGTCGATGTCGACCGCTTCGTAAATGATGTATCCCTCGTCGTCGGGACTTGCTCTTTTGAGGTCGTCGCCGATCGATTCGACCACCATGCCGGGCGATACCCGCAGGCGCACGGTCGCTAACCCCGGATCGCCCGTGGTGAACACGCCGAAGGAGTGGTAGGCGCCGTTCGAGCGAAACAGGCTGTCGCCGCGAGGGGTGCCTGAGGGAATGAGGTAATCGGCTTCGAGGACTCGAGTCTGGTTGTAGCGAAGGTTCGAGAACCCAACCGATTGCCAACCAAAGTCGCCACCGTCGAACTCGGGGTCCTCCTCGATCCTGGGCGTCAGCGTTCCACCGCGGCTGGTGATGGTGAGGTCCTGGGCTTCATTAGGGATGAAGAAGTTGAACCGGTTGTAGAAGAAGTACTCGATGTAGTTTCCACGACGCCGGTCGCGGGTGACGTTCGTGATCGTGTGTTGCTCGTGTACCCGGACCGCATCCAGGTCGTCATCGACGGTGTAGGTGGTTTCGGACTTCACCACGAGCCCGCCTTCGGCGCTAGCGGGGCGCTGGTCGGCGAGAAGCAGCAGCCCGATCGCTAGGGATGCCGCCATGAACAGTCGTAGTACTCCGCCGATACCAAAGGTCATGCTATTGCTAACGGCCAGGTCAGGCACTTGCTTTACCCGTCTTCGGTGTACCGCCTGGTTCGCCATGAACTCATCAGGGCCGAAGAATCGCAGGTTGAGGGCGATGCAGAGTCATGGTCAGAGCCTGGTTTTGAACGCCGGGGGTGCGGTAGTTTGCGCCTATGACCACCTTTGTTCTGATCCACGGTATGGGCCATGGCGGTTGGTGTTGGGAGGCGGTCGAAGCACTCCTGGTCGACACCGGTCATACCGTTCATGCTCCCGACCTTCCCTTAACGAGCCTCGACGACGATGCGGCGGCGGTGGTCGAACTACTCGACTCGATCGACGGGCCGAAGGTGCTGGTCGGGCATAGCTATGGCGGGTTGGTGATTTCGCGAGCCGCCGATCAGCGCACTGATCTCACCCATCTGTTCTATATCGCGGCAGCGATGGTGGGGCCCGACGAACTGTTGCCGGTTCTGGCCGGCGAGTACCCGACCATTCCGCTGGCCGGTTGTTTGGACTTCACCGACGACGGGTGGGTCGAGATCGCCGATCCGGCCGGCGCATCGAACGCCTTCTATCAACGGTGCGACCCCGAAGCGGCAGCCGCGGCGACCGCTCGCCTGCGCCGCACATCGATGTCGTGCCTGATGACGCCGACGGGTGCCGAGCCGTGGAACAACATTGCCAGTACCTACGTGCTGTGCGAACAAGACGGAGCCATCCACCCCGACCTGCAACGCACGATGTCGGCCCGAGCCCAGTCGGTGGTGGTGCTCGATACCGACCACTCGCCGTTCCTGTCGACGCCTACCCGGACGGCCGAGATTTTGATGGGCTCGTAGCGGTCGCTGCTCGGATCTCGCCGAGGCAGTCGTCGAAGTGGCTCATGGTCAGTGCGTGGCCGGCGTCGGGAACGAGCCGGGCTAGGCCGTTCGGTAGCTGATCGATCCGGCGAACCATGGCGGCTACATCGAAGAACGTGGTGGCCGCGCCCGCGAGCAGACGGATCGGGGCGCCGATCGATTCGAGTTCTTCGTCGCTTTGCACCGGAAGAGGAATCGGTTTCATTGGGTGGCCGCGCTGGGCTTGAAGGTGCGTACGGAAGTCGGCCTTGTCGTTCATCACCGGGTAGCGAAGACGTTTGGCCACCATGCGCCGTACGGGGCCGGGGCAGTAGGCCCCGATGGCGGCCAGGGCACCCCAGGCCACAAACCGTGCAATTCGAATGTCGACCACGCCGACCGGTTCGAACAGCACGTAGGACGCTGCATGGCCACCCGTCGATGCATAAGACAGCGCGATAAATCCGCCCATCGAATGCCCCACGATGTGGGCATTGGCTAGCCCCAAGCCGTCGAGTGTTTCGCGAAACCATGGCGCGTACTGATCGGCCGACTCGATTGGTGCTCGAGGTTTGCTCTCGCCAGGTTCGCCGATGGTGTCGACGGCGAAGACGTTGTGGTCGGGCAACGCCTCGGCGTACTGCACCCATCGATACGAGGTGTCGCCCAGTCCGTGGAGGAACACGATGTCGGGCCCATCGCCTGGCCAGTGATGGACTCGCGTCGATCCGAAACTGGTCGGTACGTCGATCGCGGTGGGTGTGATGTTGGATGCTCGCTGCCACCGCTCGTTGTCGGCTTGTCGAAACTTTTGTTCGGCCTTGCGGCTGCGCCACCCGATGGAGTTCTCATTCGCCTTTGTCATACAGCTGTACTGTAACAGAGGATTTAGTACATGTGTACTAAATCCTGCTAGTGTTCTTCCACGATGCCGAAGAAGGTCGACCACGATGCTCGCCGAAGAGAGCTGACCGATGCCGTCTGCCGGCTCACATTGCGCGGCGGACTCGGCTCGGTGACGTTCCGCCAGGTAGCGGCCGAGGCGGGTGTGTCGGTTAACTTGGTGCAGTACTACTTCGGGACAAAGCAGGGGTTGCTCGACGCGACCTTGGAACATGTCGGGGAACGCTCGATCGAACGATTGATGGGTTGGATCGAGGCCACCGATGGCTCCGCCCGCGAGGTACTCGGTGCCTTTCTGAAGTCGTTTATCCCGGTGGACGAGGACAGCCGGGTGGCCAGCTTGATGTACCTCTCGATCTACACCGAAGGTGTTATCGCGGCGATGGGCAACCCGGACTCGAACGAGACCCGCAAGACCGAAGTGCAGATGATGTACGACACCGTGCACGAACAACTCACACGCGGACCGCTCCGAAAGAACGTCGACCCAGCGGCGGAGGCGACCTTACTGACGGCCCTGATTCCCGGGCTCGGCCAGTACGTCCAAGACGGCACGATTACCGCTGACACGGCGTACGGAACGATCGATCATCACCTCGATCGGCTATTCCGCAAACGCTCGTAGCCGCAGCCAGAAACCCCCGACCGGTCAGGACTCCGCGACAGGCGAGCGTTCTAGGATCGGCTGATGTCCACCGCACCCTCGCTAAGCCCGCGCCTACAAAAGGTTCTAGGTATCGACGCCCCGGTGCTCCAGTCGGGCATGGGTGGAGTCGCTGGTTCGGCGCTGGCTGCCGCGGTCTCCAACGCCGGCGGGCTGGGCGTACTGGCGGCGCTTCGCCTCACCGCCGATCAGGTCGAGGCGGCCATCGCCGAGATTCGCACCGCCACCGACGCTCCGTTCGGTGTGAACATTTGGCTGCATGAGGATGTTCGCAACCCGGTCGACGCGGCGACCATCGACGACGAGGTGGTCAGCGGATCTCAGGCCGTGATGAACGGGTTTCGGCCCCGGTTCGATCTGCCGTCGCGTCACGACCGTCCCGACTCCGATGCCGACCTGGTCAATGCAGCCCTCGAGGTGATGATCGCCCAGCGGGTGCCCGTGTTCTCGGCCGCCATCGGGGTTCCCGAAGCGGCGCTGATCGACCGGTTCCACGAGGTGGGCAGCAAAGTGGTCGCGATGGTCGCCACCCTCGACGACGCGACCCAGGCCGCCGACAACGGCGCCGACGTGGTGGTGGCCCAAGGCACCGAATCGGGTGGTCACCGCAGCTACGGAACCAAACACGACCGGGCTGGGGCCACCGGGTCGAGCACGCTCACCTTGGTGCCCCAAGTCATCGATGCCGTTGGTGATCGCGTGCCGGTCGTGGCCGCTGGCGGCATTGTCGATGGGCGAGGCCTAGCCGCCATGTTGGCCCTTGGTGCCGATGGCGTGTTGCTCGGCACTCGCTTTGTCGCCACTAAAGAGTCCCTGGCCGCCGACGTGTACAAGACCCGACTCACCACCGGCGACCGCACCACCACCCTCACCGACGGCTTCACCGGCCAATGGGCTCGGGTGCTTACCTCCGAGTTCACCGAGCGGTGGGAGGAATCCGAAGCCACCGCATTGCCGGGCTTATTGCAGGCATCGGCCGGGCGCGACCTGTTCGGAGCAGCCAAGAAGGCTCACGACGATCAACTCCAACCGCTCTACGCCGGAGCCGGCGTGGGATCGTTGAAAGGCATACCGGGTGCGGGCGAAGTGGTGGCTCAAATCGTCGCCGAGGCCGAAGACCGGTTGTCGAACACCGGCGGTCGAGCTAGCTGATTCCGTTCACGGTGAAATGGCCGTGCCGATCGGGGGTACTCAGATGATTGTTGCCGCTGGCCATCAACATCTTCTGGGTTTAGTCAGCGCTGAGGTCGTCGGCCAGGTCGTCGAGTTCGAGGACCGGCGGCGAGGTAACGAGCAGCCGATCGAACGACTCGCCTCGTAGCTCGATCACGTAACCCGACTCGCGTCGGTACATCGCCACAAAGTCTCGACTCCCGCGCCTGCGCCAGGTTCCGATGGCCAGGTTGGGAAGTCGAGTGCCCGGCGCTCGTAGGCCTCGGATCTCGCGTCGTACTTCGTCGACTCGACGCACGGCGACGATCGACGAGAGTGGAACAACGATGTCTGAGCGGCGAGCGGCGCCGAGTTTCTCCGCCGGCGAGAGCACCACGGTGAGACTCGACCGTTCGACGATGAGTCCGGCCATGATCTTGATCGTACCGAGGCGACCGGCCAACGGGGGCGCGTCCGAGCGCCAGACGAACTCGGGCGTCGCCGACTCTGGGTTGCTACGGGTCGATTGCGGCGGTGAAGGCGAGTTGGGTTTCGGGGGATTGGTTTGGGGTGGGGGTTTGGTTGCGGGCCGGTCGTTTGCTTGGCTCGCGGGTTTGGTCGTTGCCTTTGGTCGGCTTTTCCCGCGGTCCGGCCTGTGATGGTTCGGGGTGGGTTGGTGGTGGGTGGGGGACAGCGGTGCGGAACAGGATTTCGCCGGTGGGGGCGACGAGGCTGAGGGTGTTGTCGGCGTTTCGGGTGATGGTGTGTTTACCTTCGTGGAGGAGGTGGTGATGGCGGTTGCAGACGGGTCCGAGGTTTTGTAGGTCGGTGGGTCCGTTGTTGCACCAGTGGGTGATGTGGTGGATTTGGCACCAGTCGAAGGGGGTGTCGCAGAACATGCAGGTGGCATAGAGGGCCCGTAGTGCTCGGCGTTGGGGTCGGGTTGCGGTGCGGTGTGAGGTGCCAACGTCGATTAGGTCGGACGGTCCGCCGAGCACGACGGGGATGATGTTGGCGTCGCAGGCCAGACGGCGGGCGGTCGAGACGGGGATGGTGGTGCCGTCGCCGAGGGTGCATACGCCGTCGGGTAGTTGGCCTTTGAGGGTTTCCCAGTCGATGAGCGCGAGCAGTTCGGGAACTCGTTGGTTGGTGGTGCGGGCGCCGGTGATGAGGTTGGCTAGTGCTTGGGCTCGGAGCCATCCGGTTTTGGAGCGGACCCCGTCGGGGATCGCTAGTTGGTTGTTGGCGTGGGCGTGGAAGAGGGTGTCGTATTCGGCCTGCAACGCGGTGGTGATGCGGGCAAAGGTTTCGGGGTCGAACTCGCCGTTGAGTACCCCCATGCCACCCTTGTTGGTCCAGGTGTTGAGGAACGTGTTGGCTTTTTGGCGTTGGAGCTTGTCGACTCGGTCGTCGTTTTCGATTTCGTCGGCGAGGTCGCGGGCGACTCGGGCGAAGGATTCAGGGGTGAGTCGTTCGGCTTCGGGTACGAGTTCGTCGTCGGCGCGTGAGATGAATTCGTCGCGGTTTTCTGGCGACAGGTTCTCGGCGGTGTTGGAAACGACATCGACGTGATCGGGCGAGATTTTGCCGTCGCCGAGCGAGTCGTCGAGTTTGGGGGCATCACCCAACGTTTTGGCCCGCCGCTGACGTTTGCGAGATTTGTGTGAGGACCGGCGGGCGGTTTTGCGTGACAGGTCGATCCCGTCGCCGCCTTGGCCCTCGGCGGCAAGTTCGTCAGCTCGACGGATAAGGGCGGCTTCAGTGGAGTCGAGAAACCCCCGCAGGCGGGTGGCGCGTTCCATAAGTTCGGCCAGATACCGGGCATTGGCGCCGGCCACATAGGCGCACGACACGACGATGTAATCGTCGAGGAGTTGCTCGGTGCGCTCGGCTTCGGTGCGGGTATCTGACATGTACCCCAACCTACTGAAGGGGTATGACAAACAATCGAACACACGTTCGGTCAGCCACAAGGCGATGGCAGCGAAAAGATCATTTGCGCGTCTTTGCGACTTTTGGCCATCGAGTGGAGTCTTCTTTGTGACCCTCACAGAACCGGAGAAAAAACAATCGTGTTTGCAGATATCGATTTCGCAGGTGGCTTTTCAGACGCCTTTGGTGATCTGATCGGGTTTGTCCCCAAGATCATCATGTTCTTGGTGGTCTTGGTGATCGGCTGGTTCATCGCCCGAATCATCCGCAAGGTTGTCCACACCGTGCTTCAGAAGGTCGGTTTCGATCGTATGGTCGACCGGGCTGGTCTCGGTGGCCACATCGAGCGGGCTGGTTTCGCCGACTCGGGGCTGTTGCTCGCCAAGATCGTGTACTTCATGATCATG
>CALHTF010000012.1 GCA_938038815.1 uncultured Acidimicrobiales bacterium
GCCACGCTGACCAGCGCCACTTGGCGGGGCTGGATCCGGTTGCCGTCGCGTCGCCAATACCGAACCTTCCAGCTTCCGAAGCGCACGTACTGGCGCCACAGCTTCTTCAGCGACGGCCGAGGGATGTAGCCGACCGGCATGTGGGCTTCGAACCAGACGGTGCCGTGCTGGTTCATGCGCTGGTTGAGGTCGAAGTCCTGGTTGGTGGGCAGGGTGACGTCCCACCCGCCGATACGCCGCACGATGTCGGTGCGGAAGAACCCGAGGTACACGGTGTCGCAAGGGCCCGAGTGGTGCTGGCGGCGATACCGAGATCCGCCCATCGAGTAACGGTTGTTCAAGGCCCGGGCGATGCCGGTGGATGTGGGGGAGTCGTCGGGCGGAAGAGCGATCTGGGATCCGCCGGCGACCACGATCTCGTCGGTGGTGTCGAGAATCCCTGCGCACCGGCGGATGTAGTCGGTGGGGATGCGGCTGCGGGAGTCGACCCGACAGAGGTAGTGACCCTGGGCGTGGTCGAGACCCATGTTGAGATTGGTGGGGGTGGTGGCCACCGGGTTGGTCAACACGTCGGCGTTGGCGAAGCGGTAGTTGGCGAGGGCTTCTTTGGCCAGGAGGCGGGTTTCGTCGGTCGAGTCGCCGTCGATCACCAATACCTCGATGGCTTCGTGGGGGTAATCCTGAGCGCCGATCGAATCGATGCACTCCACGATGTCGTTCGCCTCGTTGCGCGCCGGAATCACGACGGTCACCGCGGGCGTTGTCGGGGGCGAACTAGTCACCATCACCTATCGGCGATTCCCCGGCCCGGTTTAAAGCGGCACCAATCCCACGACGAGTAACCCCTGTCCGAGGTGGTAGAGCACGTGCACCCACATGCGTCGGTCGCCTCGGGGTGTCACGAACCGGTCGTGCCCCAAGAGGGCATCCGATGCCGCGAAAACTGCCGCTCCAACCCCAAACAGCGGCTCGGTGGTTCCAATCCCCAACGCAACCATGGCGCCGATAACCGCCACGTACACCGTAACCGGTAGGCGCAGCTTGTCCGGACTCGCCGCGATGATTGACCGCCCCAGCACGCCAACCGCCAGAACCGCAGCGATCAAACCAAAAACGACCCACCCGGTGACGCCAACGAACAGGAACGCCACCGCGTAGGAAAGATGCCCAACCAAAAAGGCGCCGAGTCCCTCAACAAACCGGTCGAACCGAGGCAACAACAAAACATCACCAACCAACCCAAACCCCAGGCCGAGAGCAACCAGCAACCGCACCGAAGCAGGCGCACCAACCGCCAAAAGCGCCCCAATAAGAAGCAAAACCATCACCAAAGGCTTCGCAACCTCCTCAACAGAGGCCCGGGAAGTACGAACTGCCCACCAATCAAGACAAGCAACCGCAAACGCCCCAGCAACCCCCACTCCCACCAAAAAGTTCATGATTTAGATCCTCGCCATTTTGACGGGGAGGGGGAGGGGGAGGGGTAAAAGGGTAGGGGCACCGTTGAAGGACGATCAGCGAAATGGTGACGCAGCACGAGAGGTGCAGGGAAACGGCGCAAAGCTGCGACGCTTCGCTGAGCGGCCAGCAACGGTGACCCGGTGCCCCACAGAATTAGCGATGAACATCAGGACCAACGGGCACCCCGTCGACGATCTGATCCAAATACTCCGTCATTCCCAGCCCGCGCTTCTCGACCCCACTATGCACGCACGAAAACTCGGTCATTGCTTCAGTAATGCGGGTGAACAGTTCTTCGCCGTCGGGGGTCTTTCGGCGGTTTCGTAGCGGGATCAGCGACAAGACATTGCCGGTGATCTCGTATTCTTGTCCGGTTTCGGACTTCGCCCAGCAACGCATGGCGGTCTGGTGGTACTGGTCGTCGTAGTCCGATTCGACCGTGCAGTCGACGATCTTGTAGTAGGTGTCGTCTTCGAGGACCATGCCGGAGCGGCGCATGGTGGCGGGGTCGTCGCCGATGAGCGAGAGCATCATGGCGAAGCCGTCGTCGAACACCATCGGTAGCCAACGGTAGGACGAGATTGCTTGCCAGTACCGAGGCCCCCACGACTTGTCGCGCAGTCCTAGGCCATCGAGCGATAACGCTTCTTCGCCGACGGTGATCGTGCCGCTAACCCGGGTGTGTTGTTCGTAGTGGGCCTTGGCGAAACTCTTTTCCGCTGGCCCGGTGTCGATTTCGGTGCCGTCTTCATAGACCGGGCGTCCGCCATACATCGGTGAGATGCCGTGTACGTCGAGCGACACGGTGCACGGTTCGTGAGGGTTCTCTTTGAATGCGGCCCGAGGGTTGGCCATCTGGGCTGGTTCGTCGAGCACCACCACGTTTCCTTCGTAGGTGACCCGGAGGTGTTCGAACGGTTCAACGACCTCGATGTGCAACCCGCCGGCCCGCATCTCGTCGTTGCTTTCGATCTTTGGTCGGCCGTACATGAAGCCGACCCGGCCGCCTGGCAAGTAGAGGCACACCGACATCTCGGCGTAGCCCTCGTTGACCCGATTCCCGAGGCGGAACCAGCCGCCGATGTTCTGGTCGAAGTCGAACCCGTTGAGGTACATCGACTCGTTGTAGTTGGTGGCCTCGTCGGGCTGGTGGGTGTATTCGTCGGACTTTTCGAGAACGGTGATGATCTTCTTCTTGTCGGTCACGCGGTCACGCTGTATGAGGGTTGATCCGGTAGCGCACGGGCAAGGTCTTGTGGCCGAACACGAAGCTCGATGCCGTGTAGGTCTGGTCGCCGGCGGGTTCGAGCATCTCGACCCGGTTCCGCATCTCGGCCAGCAGCGCCGCAATACTCGCTCGAGCCAGGTGAGCGCCGAGGCAGTAATGCTCGGCCCATCCAAAGCCCAAGTGTTTGTTGGGCGAGCGGGTGATGTCGAACTTGTACGGGTCGTCGAATACTCGGTCGTCTCGGTTGGCCGAGTTGTAGAACAGGGCCAGCGCGTCGCCCTTGGCGATCTCGACCGGTCCAAACTCCTCGCTTTCGAACGTGATGTCGCGAACCGCCGAGCGCTTCATGTAGTTGACCGGCGCTGTCCAACGCACCACCTCTTCGACGGCGGTGGTAACGATGCCTTCGTCGGAGTTTCGCAGTACGTCGAGTTGGTCGGGGTTGGCAAGGAACGAGGCAATCGCCCCGGCAAGTGAGTGTCGGGTCGTGTCGTGGCCGGCGTTAAACACGATCAGGTAGTAGCCCAGCACTTCGACCAGCCCCATCGGTTCGCCGTCGGGCATGGTGGCGGTAGCCAACATGGTGGCGAGGTCGTCGCGCGGGTTGGCCCGGCGGTCTTCGATGATGGCGTTGAACATAGTGTAGAACTCCATGCCCAACTCCGCAGTGCTCGCCTCTCGAGACTCGGCCTCTCGGGCGTAATCGGGGTCGTCGGCGGCGAAGAGCTGCTGGGTGAGTTCAAGCAGGTGATCTTCCTGGTCGGGGGTGATTCCCAAGATGGTGCTGAGTACCCGCAGCGGGTGACGCTGGGCCACCATCTCGACAAAGTCGGCCTCGCCTTCTTCGCCGAGCGAGTCGATCACGCCTCGAGCCGATGTGGTGACGATCTCGTCGAGTCGTTGAATGCCTCGGGGCGTGAAGAACCCGCTGGCAACCTTGCGAAAGGTGCGGTGCTCGGGTGGGTCCATGGCGATGATCGTGCGCATCTGACTAAACGCGTTCGGTTCGCCGCTTTCGGCCCGCTCGATCTGGTCGTCGGTCCAGACAATGATGCTGTCGGCCTGGTTCGAGAAGTCGTCGGGGCGCGCCGCGATACGTGTCAGGTCACCGTGGCGGGTCACCGGCCAAAACGGCTGGAAACCCTCGGGGTGCAGCTTCTGCAGCGGTTGGGAGCGCAGTACCTTCCACGGATCGTGGGGCGCGCCATTGGCGCCGTAACGGGCGGGCTCGATCAAGTCGAGCGGGTCAACGGTTGGAGACTCGGTAACAGCCATAACGAGACAGTAGTCACAACTGGTCTACATCCTCCAGAATGCGCCGGTCATCCATCGCTATCGACCGGACCTTTGAACGCCATTGGTTGGGGTCGTTAGGTGGTATCTGTTACGTTCATCTGGAATCAAGACGGCGGAAAGAACGGCGGAACGCAATGCAACCCAAGACCTTCTCAGCTCGCGCGTGGGCGCAGACCCTGATCATTGGATTGGCGGTGAGTCTGGTCAGTTCGGGTTGTATCTGGATTGGCTGGGTGAGTACCGACAGCGGGGGCGGTGATCTGCCGTCGAGGGCCGAGATCCTCGACGTTTCCGACGACGGGCGTTACGTCTTGTTCTATTCGGGAGACGACTACACGTCGACGCCAACCAATGGTTGGAACAACATCTACCGACGCGACATGGTTGCGGGCGTGAACGAGTTGGTGAGCACGAGCACCGGCGGAGCGGTCGGCGACGGCGCGGCGTTTGAGGCCGAGATATCGCACGACGGTCGTTACGTGGCGTTTGCGTCGGGGGCGACGAACATGGTCGGCAACGACACGAATGGCCTCGACGACGTATTCCGGCGCGACATGAATACCGGCGTCACGATTCGAGTTTCGGAGAACCCGACCGGTGTTCCGGGCGCAACCGGCGAAAGTCGAAGCCCGTCGATTTCGGGTAACGGCAACGTTGTTGCCTATCGGTACGTAGATTCGTCCGGGGCCACACCGCAGCAGGTCTACGCAACCAACGTCAATGTTGGGGCGACCGTGCGGGTATCGGAAGATGCTTCGGGCAACGCCGGTGACGGAATTTCGTCGAGGAGTGCGGTGAATTTCGTCGGCACGGTCGTTGCCTTTGAGTCGCTGTCGACGAACTTTTCTGTCGACACCAACGGCACCTGGGACATCTTTGTGAAGGAGATCCTCACCGGGGCGATCGTTCGATCGTCAACCTCGACGGCGGGTGCCCAAGCCAACGAACGCAGCCTGCATCCATCGATCAACGATGCTGGCACGGTCGTTGCCTTTAGTTCCGATGCCGACAACCTGGTGCCCAACGACGCCAACGGCTTCCGCGACGTCTTTGTCAAGGTGGTGGGCGGCCCAATCTTTCGGGCGAGCATCGATGAGTCGGGAATCGAAGGCGGTGGTCGCAGCATGTACCCCGACCTTTCGGCGAGCGGCACCCGGGTCGCCTTTATGTCCGAAGCGTCGAACCTCACCGGACTGCCCTTCGGTGAAGCAGGCGGCGTTGTTCGCGACGGGGTGAGTAACCGGACCGACCTGGTGTCGGTCGACGCCGATGGCAACGGCGTGTCGCTCGACATCGGCAACAACCCCCACGTCCGCATAAGCCCGAACGGGCAGATGGTGGCGATGTCGCTCGAGGACTCCCTCAACTCGGCCGACGGTGCTTCTCCAGCCGATCTCGATGTGTATCTCATCGCCTACCCGTTCCCCGAAATCACCAGCATGTCGCCGGCAACCTTCTCGCCGGGCGACGTGGCCACAGTGACTATCAGTGGCAGCGGGTTCGAGGATCCGGTCGCCTTGTATGGCGACGCGGGTTACGCCTGGAGCAACGTGACCGTGGTCGATTCAACGACGATCACGGCCACGATCACCGTCGACGCGGCGGCGAGTCCTGGCCCGCGGTTCGCCTCGATGCTCGTCGGCGCACAAGGGGCCGGGCCCCAATCCGCCAACGGCGATGTCTGCGAAGCGTGCCTCACCATCAACTAGGCGACCTACACTCGGGCAACACCTAACCGTTGACCCGAGGAGGAACGCAGCGTGGAGCAGGTCTCATTCATTCGAATGGAAGACGGCACCAAAGAGGAATACGAATTCCTCGGTCCGATATTTGAAGAACACGGCCGCGGCCACCTCGTCGACAACCTCGTCGGGATGCTGACCGCCCTGAAAGGTCCAAAGCTCGGCTATCAGGTCGACCGCTACGAGCATTCGTTGCAGTCGGCCAGCCGGGCGTTGCGGGCCGACGAGTCGGTCGACATCGTCGTGTCGGCGTTGCTGCACGATGTGGCCGACAGCTTTGCGCCCGAGAATCACAGTGGTGCTGCGGCGGCGATCCTTGAGCCTTACGTGAGCGAAGAGGCCCACTGGGTCGTGAAACACCACGGCATCTTCCAGGGGTACTACTACTTCCACCATCTCGGCGGCGACCGCAACGCCCGGCAACGGTTCGGCGACCACCGCTACTACGAGGCGTGCGCCCGGTTCTGCGCCGAATACGACCAGAACTGCTTCGACCCCGACTACGACACGCTGCCGGTGGAGG